>JASIBA010000038.1 GCA_030041735.1 Thermoplasmata archaeon
CCCTTCATCCGCGCCGAGCGCACGTAGTCGAGCGGGAGGACCTCGAGCATCGACGCGCGGGTCATGCGCGTCGCGATCCCCATGTTGATGAACGCGAGCACGGCCGCCGGGAGGATCAGGTGATCGATCGCGTCGATCGTGTAGGGAAGATTCAGCGCGATCAGGGCGTCGATCACCGACATGTGGGTGTACTGCGGGAACGGGACGGCGACCGTCGAGTACTCGCCCGAGGTGGGCAGCCCTAACGCGGGCCCGACAAACAGGGCGACCAGCACGGCGCCGAGGTAGGTCGGGGTCGCCCAGCCGGTGAGGTAGAAGACCCGCACCAGGTGGTCCCCGAGGCGGCCGGAGTACTGCGCCGCGATGACGCCGAGCGGGATCCCGACGACCACCATGATGAACAGCGCCGCGAGGACGAGCTCGAGCGTCGCGGGCAGGCGCTGGTCGATCTCGGGTCCGACCCCGGTCCCGAGGACCGACGCGCCCCAGTTGCCGTGGGCGAGGCTCGTCAGGTACTGCCAAAACTGGACCGTGAGCGGTTGGCCGAACTTCGACTCGCAGGTCGTGAGCGTGGTCGAGCCGGCCTTGAAGTACCACTCGTGGCAGAGCGTGCTGACCGACAGGTCGGCGTGGGAGACGATGAAGGTGAGGACGATGACCCCGAGGACGACGGGGATGAGCTGGAGGAGACGTTTGGAGACGAAGATGATGAGGTCACTGAGGCTGCGCCCCATTCCCACCTTCCCCGTCGGGGCCGGAACGTGGCCCGCTCCAGCCGTTCGCTGCCCATCGGCTCCGCCTACTTAATCCGCCCGCCGGGTCCCATTCCGGGAGCGGCTACGGCAGGTAGTCGCGGGGCAGCGTCCGGAGCTCCCGGAACGTCTCGTGGGCGGTCGCGACGAACCGCTCCACGTCCTTCTCGGTGTGCGCGCTCGAGAAGGTGATCCGCTCGTAGTTGTCGGGGTGGATGTAGATCCCCTTGTCGAGCAGCAGCTGGTGGTGCCGCAGGTAGAGGTTCCAGTCGATCTGGAGCGACTCGCGGTAGTTCGTGATCTTCTTCCTCCGCGTGAAGAAGAACTGCAGCATCCCGTTGACCGACTGGACCGCGACCGAGATCTTCTCGTCGCGGGCCGCCTCCTCGAGGCCCTTCTCGAGCTTGTCCGTCAGCCGGGCGAACCGGGCGTAGAGCTCCTCCCCGCCGCGGTGCAGGATCTTGAGGTTCGCGAGCGCCCCGGCGAGCGAGAGGTTGTTCGCGAAGTAGGTGCCGCCGAAGGAGATCCGCCCGGGGGCGATCAGGTCCATGTACTCCGCCTTCCCCGACACGGCCGAGATCGGGACCCCGCCGCCGAGCGCCTTCGCCCAGCACGAGAGGTCCGGCTCGACGCCGTAGAGCTGCTGGGCCCCGCCCGGCGCGACGCGGAAGCCCGTGAACACCTCGTCGAAGATCACGAGCAGCTCGTTCTGGTGCGCGATCTCGACCAGGCGCTTCAGGTAGTCCGGCGCGGGCGGGATGACGCCCGAGTTCGCCATCACCGGCTCCAGGATGACGCACGCGAGGCGGTCCCGGTAGCGCTTGACCATCCGCTCGAACGAGGGCAGCGAGTTGTACTGCGCGACCATCACGTAGTCCGTCACGCCGGGCGGGATCCCCGCCGAGTTCGGGAGCGGCCGGGGGTACTCGTCGAGCCCCGCCACGATCGGGGGCGCCTCCGCGCTGATCAGCGCGTAGTCGTGCTGGCCGTGGTAGTGGCCCTCGAACTTCAGGATCGCGTCCTTGCCGGTGACCGCCCGCGCGATCCGGATCGCGTTCTGCGTCGCGTCGGTCCCGTTCGAGCAGAACGCGACGCGCTCCGCGTTCGGGACCATCTTGCGGAACATCTTGGCGACCTCGATCTCGAGGGAGGTCGGGGCGGCGAAGTGCAGCCCGAGCTCCGCGCGCTCCTGGATCGCTTTGACCTGCTCCTTGTGCGCGTGGCCGTTGATGAGGCAGCCGTAGGCGAGGTTGAAGTCGAGGTACTCGTTCCCGTCCTCGTCCCAGATCCGGGCGCCCTTGCCCGCGGCGATGAACGGCGGGCACGGGTCGTACGAGGCGACCCGGATGAGGGAGCTCGACGCGTTGGGGATGTACTTCTTGCCCTCGGCGAACAGCTTCGCGCTGGTCTTCAGCTTCGGCACGAGCCGGGCGATCGGGATGGGCAGCGGCTCGGCCTCGGGGGCCGGCGGCGCCGGCGCCTCCTTCGCCTCGGCCTTGGCCTCCGTCTTGGTCTCCGCCTTGGCGGGCTCCTTAGCTTCCTTCTTCTCCTCGGCCTCGGGCTCGGCCGGGGTCTTGTGCGACGGCTCGGTCGCCGGGGTCGGAGGAGGCTGGACCTCGGAATCGGCGGCGGTCAGTCCGACCGCGCGCTCGGCGTGCGGGGAGCGCTTCGGCCCATCGGCCTCCCGGACCGGGAGGAAGGGTGAAGGGGCGGTTGGAAGGTCCGCCATAACGCACGCATCGCGAGCGGGCTTCGGACCCCGGGCGCCGTATATAATCTTGGCTTGGAATTCCTCGGCGGACCGCCGGTTGATATACGCGCCGGCGGCGCGAACGGGTCCGTCGGTCGATTCCGGCGGTGGAGCCTCGACAACATGAAATGTGCCCATTCACAATCGACAAGCGCTAGTTCTGGGCCGAAGTTGGCTCGGTAGGCGCAGATATCAGAGACTCCCCGGCGGGAGCTCCGCTCAGCCCGTAACGGGCGGCGCGGCGCCCAGGGGCGGCTCCGGGGGGGAGATCGCCGTCTCGATGCGCCGTCGGGCGAGCGCTGCGCGGAACGGCTCCGCGGGAATGCACCGCTCGGGAGGCACCACCCCGACCTCCTTCACGACCCCGGTGGCGAGCATCTCCGCACCGATCGCCCCGACGACCCCGACCGCGTACTCCGTCGCGGTGAGCTGCCAGTCGGGCCGGGCCGGGAACCGCGCCACCGCGTGTCGCAGCACGGGCGCACCGTCCTTCGAGCCGCGCACCTCGATGTCGCAGACCTCCCAGTCGGTGACGGTGACGCCCTCGGGCACGCCGAGCAGGTTCTCGCGCTTGACCAGCGCCAGCGTGAACTCCTTCGGCACCACCGGCTGGCCGCGGACGACCAGCGGCCGCTCGGAGGCGAGCCCGAGCAGCGCCATGGTCCGCAGCACCTCGATCCCGGGCCCGCCCTCGCGCCACTCGCAGTGTCGGAGGCCCTTCGCCTTCAGGCTCTCGGGGAGCGTGGCCGCCTCGGAGTGGATCACCCGGTAGACCCGGGTCCGCCCGACCGGCGGCAGGAAGTCGTACTCCTCCGCGCCGCTCATGGGAGGGTACTCGCGGTACGCCCCGCCCTCGAACACCATCGCCGGCAGCACCATCTCGTCGAGGAAGGTGCTCGGGGACCAGGTGAACGAGATCTCGGGTCCTCCGACGGTGAGGTCGCGCCAGCCGTCGCGGATGAGCAGCGAGTCCACCCGATCGAGGTCCGCCGTCGCCGCCATCGCGAGGACGTTGGAGACCCCGGGGACCTGCCCCAGTCCGGGCACCGCGAGAAGGCCGGCATCGCGGAACGCCCCATCGAGGGCGAGCTGGAGACGGGTCATGTGGAACAGCCCGCCGAAGTCGAGGTAGGGCACCGCGGCCTCGAGGGCCGCCTCCATCACCGTGAGATTGAACCCGTACTGGACCGCGTTCACGACGACGTCCGCGCCACGCAGGAGCTGGACGAGCGCCGTCCGGTCCCGGACGTCGAGCCCGGCGGCGGACGCGCGCTTCCCGGCGTTGCGCGCCGCGGCCTCGGCGAGCGCGGGGTCCAGGTCGGCCGCGACGACCGCGTCGAACACCCCGCCGGTCGCGAGGTCGCGCACGGCGCAGCGTCCGGTCAGGCCGCCCCCGCCCAGCACGACCGCACGCATCGAGCCCGCGCCCCGGCTCGGCCCGAGGGGGACCGGCTATACGAACCTTCGGCCGCCGCTCAGGACGGTGGAGGAGGGGGGTTCCGCGTACGGCGCGCGGAACGCGGAGTCCGCGGCTTGGATTCGGGCGCGGGCGGGGCGGCGGGTGCCGGCGCGGCCGCCGGCTCTCCGCGAGTCCGATCGAACAGGTCCCGGAACGTCTCGAAGTACTTCAGGAACGGATCCGCCCGCCGCTGCTCCTCGAGCTCGAGCAGCGCGATCTCCAGCTGGGCCTTCGCCTTGGGATCGCCGGTCGCCGCGCGCACCACGTAGACGCACAGGACCTGATAGTGCGGCAGCACGAACGCGTCGGTCCGGGGTGTGCTCATGTCGCCCTTGCGGGGCCGGTAGATCTTGTCGACCGGCACCGCCTCGGCGACCGCCCGACGGTGCGAGAACCCGAAGTAGCGGCCCGGACCGAGGATGCGGGTCACTTCCTTGAGGTTCCCCTGGAGGTTCAGCGTGAGTCGGTCGCACTCGTGCCAGCACCACAGGCCGAAGCCGTAGTCGCCCTCGAGGTAGACGCGCCAGGCGTGGTCGTAGAGCGCCCGCTCCCGCTCCTCCTCCGACGACTCGGGATCGAGTCCCGCCCGCCAGTCGGAGATCAGCACGTCGACCCGCATCGACGGCGAGAACTCCTTCTGCTCCGGCACGGGGGCGGGTTGCGCCACGGGCCGGCTCAGCCGTTCGCCGCCTTATCCGTTTAGCCGGGAGCGGGGACGATCGGCGCGCCGGCGACCCACGCCTCGCGCACGGTCGGAGCGCCGGCCGCGATCGCCGTCTCGAGCGATCGGGACTCCGTCACGATCAGGTCCGCCGGCGATCCGGGTTCGAGCAGGCCCAGCAGCGGCTCGCCGAGGGTCAGCCCGGCGTTCACCGTGTACAGCGCCACGGCGGTCGCCGCATCGAGGCGCTCGCTCGGCTCCGGATTGGCCGAGCCCCCTCCGGGCGCGGTCCGTTGCAGGCAGGCCTGTAACCCCCGCCACGGATCGACCGGATCGTAGGGGGCATCGCTCGAGCCCACCAGCAGCTGTCCGTGCGCGAGCAGGCTGCGGAACGCGTACGCCCAGCGGTCGCGCGCCGGCCCCAGCCGCGCGGGGAGCCACGTGTCGCTCCAGACGAAGCCGGGCTGGACCACGAGCGCCGGCCGCACGGCGTCCAGGGCCGGCAGGAGCGCGGGCGGCGTGAGCGATGCGTGCTCGATCCGGGTCCGCAAGGCTCCCGGCAACCGGACCCCTCGAAGCAATCCGAGCGCCCGTGCGACGGCCCCGTCCCCGATCGCGTG
>JASIBA010000039.1 GCA_030041735.1 Thermoplasmata archaeon
CCCCACGCCCCTCACGGGCACGGTCACGGTCAGCGGGAGCCCGACCGGAGCCTCGATCGCCTACACGGCAGCTGCGGCTTCCATCAGCCCGGTCTCCGGACCCGCCGGCACCGCAGTGACGCTGACGGCGACCGGCCTGTCGGATTCGACGGCGTACACCCTGCACCTCGACAGCAAGCAGGGAACGGCGTTGACGACCGCCCTGTCGTTCACGACGACCGGGTCCGGTGGCTACACCGGGACCTTCCCCGTGCCGGCGATCGCAGCGGGCAGCTACTACGCGGACGTGTTTGAGGGGACGGTCTACATCCTCTCGACGACGAGCAAGCTCACCGTGACCACGCCGTCGGTCTCGATCGCTCCCACACAGGGCCCGATCGGTGCGAGCGCCGCGATCACCGCCAGCGGCCTGGCTTCGATCGACAGCTACGCGGTGTTCTTCGATGTGACCGCGGGCGTGCTCGGCACCTACGTGACCTACTGCACGACCAGCTCCTCCGGCACCCTGACCGGCTCCGGGGGCTCGGCGCCGTGCATGCTCTCGGTCCCCTCGGTCGCGAGCGGCACCTACCACGTGGACCTCTACGAGCTCTCGAGCGAGGACTACATCGCGGGCGCCTCGACGCAGTCGTTCACCGTCACGTCGCTCTCCCTCACCGTCAGTCCCTCGCAGGGACCGGTGGGCGCGCCGGTGACGATCTCCGGGTCCGGGTTCTCGACCGACGCGGCGCTGGCTTCGCTGACCTTTGACGGGGTCGCGATCACGAGCTGCTCGTCCGGATCCCTGACGACCGGTGCGACGGGCGCGTTCTCGTGCTCGACCAGCGTCCCGAGCGGGACCAGCGGCACGACCGTGACCGCGTCGGACGTCGGGGGCCAGTCGGCCTTCACGACGTTCACAGTGACGGTGCCCGCGATCGTGCTGACCCCGAGCCAGGGCCCACCCGGGGCCACGGTCACGGTGAGCGGCAGCGGCTACACGGTCTCGGGATCGGTGCTCCTGTACTTCGCCGGCTCGGGCTACGGTCCGACCGGGTGCTCGGACGGGACGCTAGCGTACCCGTACATCATCGCGGACACGAGCGGGAACTTCGTCTGCACGTTCAGCGTGCCGAACGTGAGCCCGACGTCCTACGCGGTGTCCGCGGTCGACCTCACCACCGGGGCTTCGCCCTCCCAGACGTTCACGGTCACCGCGCTCGCGATCACCGTGACGCCGGGACAGGGGCCCGTCGGGGCTTCGGTCACCGTCGCAGGGACCGGGTACTCCGTCAGCACTCCGCTCGCGGCCCTCGTGTTCGATGGGGTCTCGATCGGGGGCTGCACGAGCGGGTCTCTGATGGCGAACGGCGCGGGCGCCTTTTCGTGCACCTTCGCGGTGCCCAGCGGGACCAGCGGCACGGCGGTCATCGCGGCCGATGTGGGAACCTTCTACGCCTCGGGGACGTTCACCGTGACGACGCCGTCGATCACCGTGAAGCCGAAGCAGGGCCCCATCGGGGCGCCGGTGACCGTCAAGGGATCCGGCTTCTCCGTCTCGAGCGCCGTGGACCTGGTCTTCGACGGGGTGTCGATCGCGGGCTGCACCGGCGGGTCGCTGACGACCGGGGCCGGCGGCGCGTTCTCCTGCACGTTCGCGGTGCCGAGCGGCACGTCAGGCACGTCGGTCACCGCGACGGACGTCGGCGGGGCGGTGGCGAGCGGGAAGTTCACGGTGACGACCCCGAAGATCACCGTGAGCCCGAAGAAGGGACCCGTCGGGGCGACGGTGACCATCACGGGGACGGGCTTCACCGTCTCGAGCACGGCGACGCTCGTGTTCGACGGCGTGACCATCGCGAGCTGCTCGGTGGGCGGCGGACTGACCACGGGAACGACCGGGCAGTTCAGCTGCACGACCACGGTCCCGACCGGCACGTCCGGCACGACCGTGGCCGCGACGGACGCCTACGGCCGGGTCGCGACGGCGAAGTTCACCGTGACCACCCCGCACATCACGGTGTCGCCGAAGTCGGGCGTGGCCGGCACCACCGTGACCATCACGGGGACGGGCTTCTCGGAGTCGACGACCTTGCGGTCGCTCGTGTTCGATAACGTGGTGATCACGAGCTGCACCAGCGGATCCTTGACGACGACCGCCACGGGCACGTTCAGCTGCACGATCTCGGTGCCGAGCGGTACCTCGGGTACCTCGGTGATCGCGACGGACGTCGGCGGTGCCTACGCGACCGCGACGTTCCGGGTGACCTAAGCCCGAGTCCCGTACCCCGAGCCAGCCGGGGCGCGTCCCGCCCCGGCCCTACCCTTTCCGGCGGGCCCGAAGCCCCGCGGCGCGGTGGGCCCGGGTCAGATCACGACCCGGAGCCGTTGATCCGCCGCACCAGCTCTTCCTCCGCCTAGGCCGGCGCGTCCACGAGCTGGTCCAGCGCATCCGGCGGACGAGCGGAACGTGCGGGGAGGGAGGCGCCCGTGCTGGGATTCGAACCCAGGTCTGAGGCTCCGCAGGCCTCTAGGATAATCCAGTGCAGCGGGCAGGGCAGGGGCCCCGTCCGTAGCTACCCCACACGGGCATCCGGGTCGTCTTCCGTCCCGGCGCGCCGAGGAATGTCGCCTATAAAAGAGGCGGGCCGCGCGCGCGCCGCTCGGCCCCTCCCTTAATAGACGGCGGGCTGGTGCGCGGGGCGGCACGTATGGTCGCATCGGCCGCTTCCGACCCGTGGGACGCGCTCCGGGCGCTCCCGACGGGGCAGCGGATCGAGCTCACGGACCCGCACGGAAGCTCCTGGACCGGCACGATCGTTCCCCGCCACGAGCTCTCGGGGGACCGCATCCTTCCGCTCAAGCTCGCCTCGGGCTACAACGTGGGCATCCGGGTCGGTCCCGACTTTCGCTTTCGCGTCCTCGACGCTCCCCCCCGGACTCCGCCGGTGGTGGCTGCCCGGTCCGTCGGAGCGTCGGCGCCCGACCGCGCGGTGGCCCCGCCCGTCACGCTGCTCACGACCGGAGGCACGATCGCCTCGCGCGTGGACTACGAGACCGGGGGCGTGCGGCCCGTGGGGGATGAACGGGAGATCCTCGCGTTCTACCCGGAGCTCGTGAGCGGAGGACCGGTCCACATCGTGCCGGTGCTCGACCGCCTGAGCGAGGACATCGCCCCTGAGGATTGGGTGCGGCTGGCCGAGCAGGTCGGCGCGGCGTTCGCCCGCGGCGCCCGCGGCGTCGTCATCGCGCATGGGACCGACACGATGGGATTCACGTCGGCGGCGCTGAGCTTCCTGCTCGCCGACCTCCCCGGGCCGGTCGTCCTGGTGGGCGCGCAGCGCTCGCCGGATCGCCCCTCGTCCGACGGACCGTCGAACCTGGCCGCAGCGGTCCGGGTCGCGCGCGAGGGAGATTTCGGGGAGGTCGTGGTCGTCATGCACGAGGGCCTGTCGGACGGCGCGTTCGCGATCCACCGCGGAACGCAGGTGCGGAAGATGCACTCGAGCCGGCGCGACGCGTTCGAGAGCCGGAACGCGCCCCCGCTCGGGCGGCTGGACGCGACGGGGCTGCACTGGCGACGCCGGCCGCATCCTCGTTCGGAGGGACCGGCCCGCGTCGACGGTCCGATCGATGCCCGCGGCGGACTCCTGACGTTCTACCCCGGGCTGCCGCCAGAACGCGCCGCGGCCTTCGCGGACGGCCTTCGCGGGGTCGTCCTGGCCGGGACCGGGCTGGGGCACGTCGCGTCGTCCCATCTGGACTGGATCCGGGCCGCGATCGACCGCGGCGTCGTGATCGCCATGACGACGCAGTGCCTGGCGGGCAACGTCGATCCGTTCGTGTACGCCACCGGGCGGGAGCTCGCCCGGGCGGGAGTGCTCTACCTCGACGATCTCCTCCCCGAGACCGCCTACGTGAAGCTGCTCTGGGCCCTGGGCCATGCGACCACCCCGCCGGCGGTCGCGGCGCTCCTCCGCGCGGAGGTCGCGGGCGAGTTCGAGTGGCGTCACCTCCCGAAGGAGGCCACGTGAAGGCCGGGCTCGAGGTCCACCAGCAGCTCGCGGTCGGGAAGCTGTTCTGCTCCGACGCGAGCGAGCTCTCGGAATCGGTGCGCGGGGAGTTCGTCCGGTCCCTTCGCCCCGCGAGCGGCGAGGACCAGCAGGTCGACGCGGCCGCGGCCTTCCAGGCCGGCCGGGGGATCCGCTACCGCTACGAGATCGCGGACAACAGCTGCCTGGTCGAGCTCGACGAGGAGCCCCCCCATGCGTTGAACCCGGAAGCGCTCGACGTCGCGCTGACGCTCGCCCTCCTGCTGGACGCCCGCCCGGTCGACGAGGTCGAGGTGATGCGCAAGATCGTGGTCGACGGCTCGAACACCACCGGCTTCCAGCGCACCGCGCTGGTCGCGGCCGACGGGCGCTTGGAGGTGGGAGGACGGAGCCACGCCATCCTGTCGATCTGTCTCGAGGAGGACGCGGCCCGCAAGGTGCGCGAGTCGTCCGGCGAGGTCACCTACCGGCTCGACCGGCTCGGCATCCCTCTGATCGAGATCGCGACCGGACCGGACATCACCTCGGGCGTCGAGGCGCGCGAAGTGGCCGAGGAGCTCGGCGCTCTGCTGCGGACCACCCGCCGGGTGCGGCGCGGCATCGGGACGATCCGCGAGGACCTCAACGTGTCGGCGGAAGGAGGGCGGCGGATCGAGATCAAGGGCGTGCAGGAGCTCGGCCTGATCCAGACCTACGTGGAGCGGGAGGTCGCACGCCAGGAGCTGCTCCTCTCGGTCGCCGAGGAGCTGCGCGCTCGGAGCGCGGCTCCCCCCCGAGCCGAGGGGATCGACGTCACCGCCGAGATCGGCAGCCCGTCGTCCGGACCGCTCAGCGCCGGCAACCGGCGGGGCGGTCCGGTCCTCGCCGCCCGGCTCGGCCGGTTCGGGGGACTCTTGCGCGCGCGCCCCGGCTCGGACGAGCGGCTGGGCCGCGAGCTCGCGGACCAGGCGCGGGCGGTCGGTCTCCGCGGGCTGCTGCATTCGGACGAGCTCCCCGGCTACGGCCTCGACGAAGCGGCCGTCGCGCGGGTGCGCGCCAAGCTCGCGCTCTC
>JASIBA010000040.1 GCA_030041735.1 Thermoplasmata archaeon
GCCTTCGGGCGAAGATCCGTCGCGGCAGTGTACCCCGGTGGACCTCTGGACTCAACGAGGCGGGTAGGGCGAACAATGGTCCAAGGCGCCGGACCGGAACGCACAACATTCTCCATGGCGCTTGAATCCAGCTGCACCCGATGGTAGATTAGACGGATGAGGAGGACCAGAGGATTTCGCGTCGGGAAGAGCAGAGCCTGAGAGATGACCAGATACCGCAGGTTTGGGTTCGAGCGGGAGATAGCGGCTTCGGTGGCGACTGCGGCGTCACGAAGCAAGTACGGAGCCACGCCGGATGTCTGACCCAAGCACGATACCACCACATCTTGCCCAGCGAGAAGTGGCACCAGGTCACTCTCGGAGAGCGGATTGGCCACGACCACCCGCAATCCGGGCTGGCCCCCTTCGGCAACTCTCCCAGGCTGGCGCACGACTGCCGTCACCGAGTGGCCGCGCTCGAGGGCGCGGTCCAAGAACACTCTCCCGGTTCGGCCGCTGGCCCCGAGCAACAGAATCTTCATGGAGCCACGCAGGCAGCGCAGAAGCGCGACTCTTGCAAAGGTGCTTACCGGGGTGGACGCAGCGTGGGGGGCTTATAAGAAGTCGAGGAAGAACTCTGACACGAAATGGGGTGCCAGCAGGATCGTGGGCTCGGACGAGCGCAAGCTCCGGGTGGGGGATTATCGCCTATTCGCGGTGCTCCCGCCGGCAGCGCGGACGATCACGGTGGAGGGGGTTGATCACCCCTGCAGAGTCTACCGACGATAGCGCACGACGGGCCGGTTCTTGGTTGGATTTGAGTCGCCGGAGGGCTCGGATCCCCGCCCCGGGCGCCGATCCCGACCCCCGCGAGCGCCCTCCGTCTTTGTGTCCACTCCAGATCCGGCCCGGAGGGCCCCGATTTGGCGTCCCGGACGACGACTCCCACGTCTCGAGTTGAGCCGATCACCGAACGTCCTTGCGGACGAGCACGTTGCTTTGCCCGAACGGTCGAACGACTCGGAACCCTTCTCGCTCGAACATCCCGACCGAGCCGAACCATGTCGCGACCGCCTTTCCGTGCGTGGCCGGATAGGCTTCCACGAGCCCTCCTCCGTGTCGGTGTATCGCTGCCAACGCTGCCTGAAGGGCAAAGTTCGCCACTCCCAACCGGCGGCTCGGTCGATCCACGAAGAAGCAGGTGATCCTCCATTCCGCGGGCTCGGCCAGCTGGCTGACCATCGACCGGTACTTCCGCCCTCGATCAATCCGGGGCAAATCCTGTCGCCGGCCGAACTGGCACCACCCGACGGGCCGACCGGCGCGATACACCAGTATGCCGTGTGCGTGGCCGCTCCACAGGAGCGCCCGATGGTCGCGTCGATTGGCCGCCTGGCGACTTCGGCTTCCCAAGGGCCCCGTGGGTCCCTCCCGATGGTAGAACATGCACCAGCACCCCGCCTGAACCCCGTGATACTTCTGGAAGAGCGTCACGAAATCCTTCCAGTTGGCGGGAGAAAGTTCGCGCGCTCGCAGCGAGGGAGGTCCCGGTCCCGACGCGCGCTGGACGTCCGCCATCATCGCGGGGCCCGGCATCCCGGAGGCCGCCCTCAGGCCGGGGCCTGGTCCATGAATTTCAACAGTTTCTCGAAACTTCGGAGCAGAGCCCGGATCTCGTCGGGCTCCAGCGAGGATACGAATCGGGCGACGATCTCCTTGTGTCGCTTTCGGGCCACTGCAAACAGCTTCCGGCCGGCCGGAGTCAGCTGTACATTCACCACCCTCCGGTCCGAGGAATCTCTCACCCTCCGCACCAGACCCTTCCCTTCCATTACGTCGATGATCGCGGTCACCGCGGCCTTGGTCACGAGGTTCTCGTCGCTCAACCGGACCATGGGAGTCGGGCCGGAGTCCGACAACTGCTCGAGGACGGCGAACTCGGTGAGTCTCAAGTCGGCCTTCCCGAAGGCCTTCTCGAAGTAGTGGGGCAGCCTCCGGCTGGCCAGGTTCATGGCACGGAAGACCACCGCAGGACTGGGGGTCGGCTCCCGCATCGGTGCCTTGTCCCTGGTGGATGAGGTGTCCGGTCGGCGGGTTGGCATCGTGACGTCTCTCGACAGACGGTTCGTCTGCCACTGCCAGACGGCCGACCCTTAAGGCAATTGCTGTATGGTAAGGTGTTAAGTAGTTCACCACTTTACCATATTGCCATGCGCCTCGAGACCGTGGGCACGAACGGCCCCCCGAGACCCACCCCGATCGGCGCGCTCGAGGCACGAGGTCGCGCCGGGGCTCATCCGGGATACGCCATCGCTGGGACGCTCGGTCGCGTCGACCGGCGCGGACGCCCCGCGTTCGTGGGACCGGTCGCCTCCGGCGGCGGGAGCCCTCCATGAAGGCGATCGTCCAAGACCGATACGGACACGCCGACTCGCTGAAGCTCGCCGATGTGGAGACGCCGGTTCCGGACGCGACCAGCGTGCTCCTCCGAGTTCGTTCCGCGTCGGTGAACAGCCTGGACTGGCGTATCATGTCGGGCCGGCCGCTCGTCGGTCGCCTCCTGGGATTTGGCCTGCGGCGGCCCAAGCGGAGGATCCGCGGGGTCGACGTGGCAGGCGAGGTCCTCGCGGTGCGGAAGTCCGACTCGCGGTTCAGGGTGGGCGACGCCGTGTACGGCCTGGGCAGCGGATCGTTCGCCGAGTACGTGTCCGCGGACGAACGCGAGCTTTCGAAGAAGCCGGACGGGGTCACCTTCGACGACGCGGCCACTCTCGGAATCGCCGCGTTTACGGCGCTCCAGGCCCTACGGGATCGGGGTCACGTTCGGTCGGGCCAGTCCGTGGCCATCACGGGGGCAGGCAGTGGCGTCGGCACGTTCGCCGTCCAGCTCGCCAAGTGGATGGGAGCGCGGGTGACCGCGGTTACGCGGTCCGAGAACGTCGAGTTGCTGCGTGCCGTCGGGGCCGACGTGGTCGTGGACTACGACAAATCGGACTTCACTCGGGGACCCGATCGCTACGACGTCATCGTGGACATCTCGGGTCTGAGTGGGATGGGGGCCCTGCTGCGGACCCTGACACCGGAGGGTACCTTGGTGTGTGTCGGAGGCCGGGGTGGTTTCGGTCGGTTCATCCAGGCCGGACTTCGTCGCCGATTGCTCCGGCAGCGGGTCTGGGGCCTCTTGTCGAAGCCCAACGCGGACGACATGGCGCGACTGGGCGACCTCGTGGTCCAAGGGCGCCTGAAGCCCGTCGTCGACCACGTCTACTCTCTTCCGGAAGCGCCGGAAGCGATGGCCCAAGCCGAGCTCCGGCAGGCGCGAGGGAAACTTGTCATTCACGTTTCCTGAGCCCCCGACGTCGGCCGCGGCGTTCCCGAGCGACCCGGATCCGAGGTCGAGCGGGGGTGAGACGCGCTTGCGGACACACCCCGCGGTTCCGTCGACGGCAGCGCCCGCCGGTGCGGCCGTGGGCGGCGTTTCGGCCACCCTCTTGCAGCCCCGAACCGTGGAGCCCTAAGAGCAGCGCATGCGACCGCGGTTCATCGGAGCCATGGGTCTGATCACCAGCAGCCTGGCGAAAGGACGTGCGCTGTACGTCGACGCCCTGGGTCTACCGCTTCGACAGGCCGAAGGAGCCGGCTTCCTGCACAGCACGAGATTGGGTGGGGGCCGCTACTTCGGCGTATGGCCCCTTTCCGAAGCCGCGCGGACCTGCTTCAGGACCGACCGCTGGCCGACGGATCGCCCGGTCCCGCAGATGTTCATCGAGTTCGAGATGGCCAACCCCGCCGCCGTCTCCGCGGCCGCCTCGGAATTCGAGTCCAAGGGCTACACCCCCCTGCACCGCCCACGGACCGATCCCTGGGGTCAGACCGTCGCCCGGTTTCAAACGGAGGATGGGGTCATCGTCGGGATTTCGTACGTTCCCTGGATGCACCGACCTGCCGGGCCGAAGGCGAAGCGCGCCCGCGCTTCGAGGAGGGCGAGGCGGGTGCCCCTGGCCCGAGCCGGACGGTGAACTGAGCGTCCCGTCGGGGTACGAGCCGCCGCAGAGGACGGATTTCTCGGTGGGCGTGGCGCTCGCGCGACGCGCGCTCATCGGCGCGCGCCCGGGGACTCGGTCGATGGGGGCGCTCCGCCATCGCCTTAGTCCGGGCGGGCTTCCCCCCCGACGCGAGGCCCATGGCCGTCGTGAAACCCGTCGTTCTGCGCAGCATGAAGCGGGCGCTGCGCAACCTCGGCGGCGAGAAGGCTCCGGTGATCGCCGGGCACAAGCTGCTCTATCGGTGCAACCTCGAGTGTCAGATGTGCCCGTTCTGGCGCCGCGAGGACGAAGAGCTCCTCGGGCTGGCCGACGAGATCCGCATCATGGAGGCCCTGGCCCGCGCCGGGGTCTCGTTCCTCGGCTTCGAGGGCGGGGAACCGCTCCTCCGCCGGGACGTCGGCGACATTCTGCGGGAGGCCCACGCGCGGTTCCACACTTCGCTCGTCACCAACGGCTGGCTCCTCGAGCATCGACTGCCCGAGATCGCGGCCCACCTCGACCTGCTGTTCGTCTCGATCGACGGCATCGGTGCGACGCACGACCGGCTGCGGGGGATCCCGCGTTCGTTCGAGCGGGCCGTGCAGGGCATGCGAGCCTCGCGCGAGGAGGTCCCCACGGTCATCAGCCACACGATGACCCGCGAGAACCTCGACCACGCGGAGCGCGTGGTCGAGCTGGCGGAGCAGCTGGACATCTCGCTGACGGTCCAGGTCGCCTACGACTACCGGACGGCGAGCCCCATGTCCCCCGAACGGGACCCCTTGCGCCGCGCGATCGAGCGGCTGCGCGACCTGCGCAAGAGCGGAGCACCGCTCCTCGAGTCGGTGGAGTACTTCGACACCATCCTCGGCTCGTGGTACGAAGGGCGACCGTGGCGGTGCAAGCCGTGGCTCACGATCAACATCGACCCGTCCGGGCGGATCGTCCTCCCCTGCTACGTCCTCCAGGAGTACCACGGGAGCCTGCCCGTCTGGGATACCGACATCCGCGAGCTCTGGAACTCGTTCGCCTGGACTCCCTACGAGTCGTGCAACAAATGCGCCCTGGCCTGCTACCTGGAGCCGTCCTTGTTCCGCTGGACCGACTTCACGAACGTCCGGGAACGCGTGATCGACGGCGCCGTGCACTACGTGCAGCGGACGGCGCGCACCTCGTCCCGCGCGACCGCCGGCCAGCTGATCCAGATCGAGAGCCCGACCGCGTGACGCACGCCGGCGGCGGACCGCCGGAGGCGTCGACCCCGGCGGGACCGTCGGTGGGACCGGCCCGGGCGAAGCTCGGCGCGGACTACCCGATGAAGACCACGACCACCAGGAGCAGGATGATGACGATGATCCCGGCGCGGACCCAGTGGTAGGTCTGCGTGGTCTGCTGGTCGATCCGGCGCAGCAGCTCGTTCGGGTCGCTCGGTATCGGTGCGGGGGCAGGCCTTTGGCCGAACATGGCGCCGGCAATCCGGCGACGGTCTTGAGCTGACCCGAAGCCGCGACTCGCTATCGCACGCCCGACCCCGGGGTCGGCTCCGCCCCCCACTTCGGGCGACGCGTCGGAGCGGGACCCGAGGCACGTCATATCCCGGGCGGGCTTGGCGCGCTCGAGTCCCGATGTCGGTCCTGCAGAGTCCTTCGGGCGCGACGACCGGGCACGGAACGGGGGAGCGGGAGGCCGGGCCGACGCGCGGAGGATCGGCCCGTCGTGCCCCCCGGAGCGGATCGCGATGACGGCGACTGCCGACTCCGGCGTCCTGGTCCTGCACAATGCGAAGATCGCAACCGTGGACGCGCGCGACTCGTTCGTTGACGCGCTGGCGATCCAGAACGGCAAGGTGGCCGCCGTCGGGTCGGACGCGGAGGAACTCGGACGGCGGAGCGGCGCCCGCGCCATCGATCTGGGCGGCCGCACGGTCGTGCCCGGCCTCAGCGACGATCACATGCATTTCATCCGCGAGGGACGCCACTACCTCGCGGAGCTCCGGTGGGACGGAGTTCCCACGCTCGCCGAGGCGATGGAGCGGCTCCGCCAGCAGGCGGCCCGCACGCCGCCCGGACAGTGGACCCGGGTCGTCGGCGGGTGGTCGGCGTACCAGTTCGCGGAGCGACGGGTCCCCACCCCCGCGGAGATCGCGGCCGCCGGCGGCACCACCCCGGTGCTCGTGCTGCACCTCTACCAGGACGCCACGCTGAACCCGCCCGGACTGGCGGCCCAGAAGATCGGACCGGGCACCGCCCCTCCGCCCGGAGGCACGATCGAGCACGATCCGAACGGGGCGCTCTCCGGGCGCGTCCTGGCGACCCCGTCGGCGCCCATCCTGTACGCGGCGGTCGCCGCGATCCCGACCCTGACGCCGGACCAGCAGGTCGTCTCGACCCTCCACTTCGCGCGCGAGCTCAACCGACTCGGGCTCACGAGCGTCGTCGACGCCGGCGGAGGCCAGCAGTTCTTCCCGGAGGACTACGGCGCGATCCGCGGCATCGTGGAGCGCGGCGAGCTCACGGTGCGGGTGGCGTACAACCTGTTCACCCAGCGGCCCGGCCACGAGCTGGAGGATTTCCAGCTGTGGGCGCGCCAGCACCGCCCGAACGAGGGCGACGCGATGTACCACATCAACGGCGCCGGCGAGATGCTCGTCTTCTCCGGCGCGGACTACGAGAACTTCGCCCGTCCCCGGCCCGAACTCGAGCCCCGGATGGAGGGCGAGCTCCGGGACGTCGTCCGGTTCCTCGTCCAGCAGCGGTGGCCGTTCCGCCTGCATGCCACCTACGGCGAGACCATCGAGCGGTTCCTCAACGCGTTCGAGGAGGTGAACGACCACGACCCGCTGAGCTCGGTGCGGTGGTTCTTCGACCACGCCGAGACCGTCGCGGACAAGGATCTCGACCGGGTCCACCGGCTCGGCGGAGGGATCGCGATCCAGGACCGGATGGCGTTCCAGGGCGAGGACTGCCTGAAGATGTATGGGGAGGCCCGGGCGCGCGACGCCCCGCCGATCGCGAAGATGCTCGCGAAGGGCATCCCGATCGCGGGGGGGACCGACGCGACCCGGGTCGCCAGCTACAACCCATGGGTCAACCTCGAGTGGTTGGTCAGCGGTCGCACGGTCGGGGGAACGGAGCTCTCACGCACCGAGAACCGGCTCTCGCGCGCCCGGGCGCTCCGGCTCATCACGGCCGATGCCGCGTGGTTCTCGTCCGAGGACGGGCAGAAGGGCTCGCTCGAGGTCGGCCGATGGGCCGATCTCGCGGTGCTCTCCGCCGACTACTTCTCGGTGCCCGACACCGAGATCCATCGGATCGAGTCCTTGCTGACCCTCGTGGGAGGCCGCGTGGTGTACGCCGCCGGTCCGTTCCAGTCGCTCGCCCCGCCCCCGCTCCCCGCGATCGTTCCGACGTGGTCCCCGATCGCCGTCTACGGCGGCTACCCACCGGCGGCCACCCCATCGCCCTCGGTCCGGCCGGGGTAACGGGGAGTGCCCGTGACCTCGGACCGTCCGTCGCCTGCCACGATCCCGACGGCACCCGCCGCCGCGGGGAAGGCCCCGGCGCCGACCGCCTTCGAGGCCCCGTCCGCGGCGGACTTCGGTCTCACCGCCTTCGCGTTCTTCGTCATCGTGACCGGCGGCGGTCTCCCGACCCCGCTCTACGTGATCTACCAGCACGAGTGGGGCTTCTCGCCGGCGATCCTCACGGTGATCTTCGCGGCGTACGCCGCCGGGCTCGTCGCCATGCTGCTTCTCTTCGGGCGGCTCTCGGACCGGTTCGGCCGGCGACCGGTCCTGCTGCTCGCGATCGGGGTCGCGCTCGTGAGCACGGTCGTGTTCCTCCTCGCGACCAACGTGGAGTGGCTGCTCCTGGGCCGGGTGCTCTCGGGGATGTCGGTCGGGCTCTGCGCGAACACCGCGACCGCGGCGCTCACCGAGTTCGAGCCCCGCGGCGACCGGAACCGCGCCGCGCTCGTCGTCGCGGTGCTGACGGGGCTGGGCGTCGGGATCGGCCCGCTCTACGCGGGCGTGCTGGCGCAGTACGCGCCCGACCCGCTGACCCTCTCGTTCTGGGTGCTGCTCGGCCTACTGATCGCTTCGCTCGGCGCCGTGCTCGCGATCCGCGAGCGGGCGCGACCGCGCGCTCCGTCGAGCGGCGCGCTCCGCCACCTCATCCGGGTCCCCGCCGACCTGCGCCCGATCTTCGCGCTCTCGGGACTGGCCGCGTTCCTCGGCTTCTCGCTCGCGGGGATCTTCAGCGGGCTTTCTCCGTCGTTCCTGGCGGACGACCTCAAGATCACGAACCACGCGATCAGCGGTCTCGTCGTGATCCTGATGTTCGGCGTCGGCTCGGTCGCCCCGATCCTCCTGCACCGAGTCCCGCATCACCGCATGATGCGGGTCGGCGCCGCCTGCGTGCCCCTCGGGCTCCTCGGGATCACCTATGCCGTGTGGACCGCGTCCGCGACCGCGTTCCTGCTGGGCACGGTCGTCTGCGGAATCGGGTTCGGCCTGGCGCTCCGGGGCGGGATCGGCCTGCTCAACCGGGCCGCCCCGCCGGAGGAGCGGGCCGGGGTGCTCTCGGCGTTCTACGTGGCCGCGTACCTCGGGCTGAGCGTCCCGGTCATCGGCATCGGGGTCCTGGCGAACGTCGTCGGCCTGCCGACCGCCGCGCTGGTCCTCGCCGTGATCATCTCGCTGCTCTCCGTCCGGCTCCTCCTGTCGCAGCGGCTCCCGTCGGCCGTTGAGGCGGCGCCGCCAGCGAGCCTCCCGGAGCCCGCGGAACGGCCGGAGGGAAAGGCCCCGAGGGGACTCTCCTGACGCCCGTCGAGATCGCGGGGTACGTCCTGCGCATCATCCTCGGCGCGAGCTTCCTCTGGTACGGCTACTTCGACGTGCGGCCGAGCCCCGCGCGGAAGGACGAGTTCCGCCGATGGGGGTTTCGCCCGTACGTCCAGCCGGCCGGAGGGGTCCTCCAGCTGATCGCGGTCGCGCTCCTGATCCCGACCGAGACGGTCGCCTACGGGGCCGGGCTGCTCCTCGGCATGATGATCTTCTCCCTCTACGTCCACACGGCGATCGACTACCAGCCCCGCCAGCTGCCGTCGCCCGTGCTGCTCGCCGTGCTCGCGGTCGTCACGGCGTTCCTCTACGGGGGGGCGGCTGCGGGGCCCGTGGGGGAGGTCTTCCGGGCGTGGTTCGGCTGACGGCGCGCGACCCGGCGGGATCCGTTGAGTTCGACGCGTCCCCGGGCCCGCCCGCGGGAACGGGGTCGAGGCGGCGCTCCGGAGGCAGCTTGTGGGTTCGACCCTGAGCCCCGGGACCGCTCCGTTGGGCGGGGTCCCCCACCGCGCGGCGGTCGTCTCCGTCCTGGCCCTGGTCTGCGCGGCGCAGTTCGTGCTGCAGCTCGACTTCAGCATCGTCAACGTCGCGCTGCCGACCATCCAGCGCGAGCTCGGGTTCGCCCCGGCCGAGCTGCAGTGGATCGTCACCGGCTACGCGCTCACGTTCGGCTCGCTGCTGCTCCTCGGAGGGCGGATCGGCGACCTCCTCGGCCGCCGCCGCCTGCTCGCGATCGGCCTGGTCGTCTTCGGGCTCGCGTCGCTCGCGGCCGGCCTCTCGATCTCGGCGGGGATGCTCATCGGAGCCCGACTGGTGCAGGGCGGCGCCGCGGCGATGGTCTCGCCCTCCGCGCTCGCGCTGCTGGCCGCCGGGACCGCCGAGGGGCCGGCGCGGAACCGGGCCCTGAGCCTCTTCCAGGCCGCGACCGCCGCGGGGGCCTCGGCGGGCGTGCTCGCCGGCGGCGTCCTCGTCAGCCTCGTGGGCTGGCGCTCGATCTTTTTCGTGAACGTGCCGATCGTGGCCGTGCTGCTCGTGCTGGTCCCGGGCACGATCCCCCGCGACGCGACCGCCGGGCACCCGAAGCTGGACCTGGTGGGGGCCGCCCTGGTGACCGGGAGCGGCGCTGCGCTGATCTTCGGGCTGAGCCACGGGGAGGAGAGCGGGTTCGGCAGCCTCCCGACCCTGCTCGCGATCGCGGGCGCGGCGGTCCTCGCGGTGGCCTTCGTGCTCGTCGAGCGGCGGGTGGCCGCGCCGATGCTGCCGTTTTCCTACTTCCGGAACGCCACGCACCGGGCGGCGGTCGGGGCGATGGTGCTCGTCGGCGCCGTCATCGTGTCGTACGTCTACTTCGTCTCGCTCTACCTGCAGCGGGTCCTCGGGTTCACCCCGCTGCTCACCGGGCTCGCGCTGATCCCGTCGACCGCGACGATCGTGCTCATGACCACGCTCGTGACCCGACGCGTGATCGATCGGCTCGGCGTCAAGCGCGTCCTCCTGCTCGGGCTGGGACTCATCGCGGCGGGCCAGCTGTGGCTCGCGACCGTCCACGCGGGCGGATCGTACCTCGACAACGTGCTCCCGGGCCAGATCGTGGCGTCCGTCGGGATGGCCCTCGCCCTCCCCACGGCCGCGATCGGCGCGACGAGCGGGATGGCCGCGTCCGAGCAGGGGCTCGCGAGCGGCCTCCTGAACACGGCGCAGCAGATGGGCGCGGCGGTGGGCCTGGCCGTGCTGGCGACCATCGCCGCCGCGCGCACCGCCCAGACCTCCTCGCTCTCGGCCGGCTACTCGCTCGCCTTCGTCGTCGCGACGGGGCTCGCGCTGGTCGCGGTGATCGGGGTCGCCCACCGCCTCAACCACGCGGCCTGCCAGGCCGAGCTCGCGCGGCAGCGAGCCGCCGGGCTCACGTCGCGCTGAGCGGCCGAGGGCCGGTCCGGCGCGGGCTACTTCGAGCCCTTCTCCGCCGCCCGCAGGGCTGCGACCATCGGGGCGAAGTCCGGGTAGCCGTCGTACCGGACCCCGTTGATGAAGAAGGTCGGGGTGCCGTTGACGCCGCTGCGCACCCCGCTCGCGAAGTCCTCCTCGATCCGCGCGGCGTAGGCGCGCGCGGCGACCTCGCGGGCGATCCGGGCGGCGTCCAGTTTCAGCCGGGTCTCCTCGCGGGCGAAGAGCGCCTCGTCGCCGAGCGAGCGCTGGTTCTCGTAGAGGAGGTCGTGCATCTCCCAGAACTTCCCTTGGGCGGCGGCTGCCTCGGCCGTCTCCGCGGCCCATTCGGCCATCGGGTGGGCGTTGGTGATCGGGAAGTTCCGGAAGACGAAGCGGAGCCGGTGGCCAAACTCCTTCTGGACCCGCTTGACGATCGGGTAGGCCGCGCCGCAGTAGGGGCACTGGTAGTCCCCGTACTGCACGAGGACGAGGGGTGCGTCGGCCGGCCCGTCCGAGTGGTCCCGCTCGCCGACGGGGAGCGTGAGGTGCGGGGGTTCGTACGATCGCGCCATGGTCACCTCACTCGAGGGCCTCCAACGCCGCGAGGATGCCGTCCGCGCCCGGGTTGACGCCCTCGGGCGAGAGGTAGCTCCAGCGGATGACGCCCTTCTTGTCGATCACGAAGAGCGCGCGCGCGGACTCGCCGGCCCGAACGTCGAACGCGCCGTACTGCCGCGAGACCTCGCCCTTCGGCTCGAAGTCGGCGAGGAGCGGGAAGTTCAGCTTCCGGTCCTTGGAGAACGCGAGGTGCGACCAGATCCCGTCCACGGAGATCCCCAGCACCTCGGCCTCGAACTTCTTGAACTCGGGCATCACCTGGGCATAGAGGCCCATCTGGTCGGAGCAGACGGGGCTCCAGTCGGCTGGATAGAAGGCGAGGACGACCGGCTTCCCGGCGAACTCCCGGAGGGAGACCGTCTGGTCCGGCGTGCTCTTCAGCGTGAAGTTCGGCGCGTGCACCCCCGGACCGAGCAACGGGGACTTGGCAGTCGCGGTTTTCGCCATTGCGGCGGAACGGGCGAAGTGGGGCATAAGGATTCCAGCACCCCGGAGGCGCCGGCGCTCCGCGCGGTCGGACTACCCTCGTCCCGGGGAGCTTATACGGCCGCGCCGTATCCCATCCCCCCCGAGGGGATATGGTCGAGGACGAGCGGCACGCGATCGAGGCCCGGCTGGCGCGGATCGAGGGGCACATCCACGGCGTCCACCGCATGGCGCACGAGGGCCGCCCGTACCCCGAGCTGGTGCACCAGATCACGGCCGTGCGCTCCGCGCTCGACTCCGTCCTGCAGGCGATCGTGGAGGACCTCGTCTCCGAGTGCGTCGCCACCGCCTCGAACAGGGGCAAGGTGACGAGCCTCGTCGAGGAGCTCCGCGAGGTCGTGGCGAGCGCGCTCTGACGGGCCTGCGAGGCCGACGACCGGGACCATGCCCGAGCTCCACCACGGCGAAGGGGAGGCCGAGCAGCGCGTGCTGCGCGGGCTCCGCCTTGGCGTCGGGCTCTCGGCCGTCATCCTTGCCCTCGAGGCGGTCGGCGCCTACTTCTCGCACTCGCTCTCCCTGACGGTCGACGCGGTCCACAACGTCCCCGACCTCCTCGCCTTCGGGATCTCCTGGTTCGCGCTCCGCGAGACGCGGGCCGGCTCGACCTCGGAGTTCACCTTCGGCAAGCACCGGCTCGAGGTGTTCGCCGGACTGTTCAACGGCCTCCTGATCCTCGCGGTCGGTCTCGTCTTCGGATACGAGGCCCTGGACGCGCTCCTCCGCGCGGTGCCGTTCGCCGGCCCGGTCGACGCCGTCTGGCTGCTCGCGGCCGCCGTGCCCACGCTGCTGCTGCGCGCGGTCAACCTGCGCGTGCTCGGGCGCCTCCCCGGTCGCGTCCGGGACCTGAACCTCCGCTCGGTGATCGTGCACCTCGCGAGCGACGTCGCGATCACGGTCGCGCTCCTGGCCGCGGGCGTGACCCTGCTGCTGCGCCCCGCGCTCGTCTGGACCGATGCGCTCGCGGCGATCGCCATCGCCGCGATCCTGGTCTACGAGAGCCTGCCGCTGCTGCGCGGGGGCTGGGAGGTCCTCACCGAGCGAACCCCCCACGGGCTCTCCGTCGCCTCGATCACCGAGGCCGCGCAGTCGGAGCGTGGCGTGACGGGGGTCCACGATGTCCACGTCTGGGCGGTCTGCGACACGCTGGTCTGCCTGACCGCGCACGTCGGGGTCGAGGAGATGACGATGGCCGAGGGGATGGACGTGATCCGGCGCCTGCGCGAGCGGATGGAGCGGGAGTTCGGGATCGTCCACGCCACGTTCGAGATCGAGGCCGCGCCGCGAGGCGCCGCGGCGCCCTCCCGATAAATAGTTCCTCGGGCGCTGGCTCCGCGATGATCCGGCTCGAGCCGATGGCCGAGGCCCGCTTTCGCGAGTTCTGGGAGGCGACGATCGCCCGCTACGCCGACGAGAACGTGGCCGCGGGTCGGTGGGAGCAGCCGGGCGCCCTCGCGAGGTCCCGGGCGGAGCACGAGCGGCTCCTCCCAAAGGGCCTCGCCACCCCGGACGAGTACCTGCGCGACATCCTCGACGCGGCCTCCGGCGAGCGCGTGGGCGAGGTGTGGTACTCGCACCGGAGCGAGGACGGCCCGAAGCAGATCTGGATCTTCTGGCTCGGGATCGATCCGACGCATCGGCGGCACGGGTATGCCGAGGCCGCCCTCGCGGCCGTCGAGGGCGAGGCGCGACGGCTCGGGAGCGACCGGGTCGGGTTGCACGTGTTTGCGGCCAACACCGGGGCGCGGGCGCTCTACGAGAAGGTCGGGTTCGTGACCACGAACCTCGTCATGTGGAAGGAGGCTCGGCGGTAGCCCGAGCGCAGCCTCTTAGGCCGGGATCCCCCTCGGGGCGGCATGGCCGGCCTCGACCTGGGAGACCTCCTGACCCTGGTGCAGACGATCGCGATCATCGTGGCGCTCCTGACCACGCTCTACTTCTCACGTCGGCAGGTCCAGGCGTTCGCGGTGGATCTAGAGACGCGCGCGCTGAACGACATCGACGACAAGTTCCAGCGCTTGACCGAGCTCTTTGCCGAGCGTCCGCAGCTCGTGGACGTCATCGCGAAGGGCGAGGGGCGGGGCGCGGAGGAGCCCGTCGCCTACTACATCCTGTCCTTCTGCGCGCACATCTTTCGCCTGAGGAGCCGCGGCATCCTCGGCGACAACGAGTGGACGGGCTGGCGCGCGTGGATGCAGAACGCGTTCCGGCTGGGGTCGATCGGGCGTCTCTGGAAGGCGGAGCAGATCGGGCGCTGGTTCGACCCGGCGTTCCGGTCGTTCGTGGAGCGCGAGCTGCTCCCGGTCGCCCCCGCGGCCTCGTAGGGATCCGGCTCGCCTCCGAGGCTCTATCAGGCCGGGGCGTGTGGCCCCGGCGGGGTCCGGGCCGCGCGCTCGGGACCCCGGAGCGGATCCCCACGAGAGGCGCGGCGTTCCGCGTGCGCCCGGGCGCGCGCGTCCGGCTCGACCGGAGCGACCCGGACGACACGCGCGCGGTCCACGGATCGAAGCGGCGGGCGGAGGCGGAGAGCGACCGGCTGGCGCGCCGGCTGAAGCACCTCCAGGAGCTCCTCTACGCCGACCACCGGCGCTCGGTGCTGATCGTGCTGACCGCGATCGACGCGGGCGGGAAGGACGGCACGGTCCAGCACGTGTTCGAGGGCGTGAACCCGCAGGGGGTCGCCGTCGCGCACTTCCGGGTGCCGACCGCCGAGGAAGCCGCCCACGACTTCCTCTGGCGGATCCATCCGCACACGCCCGCGAAGGGCGGGATCGCGATCTTCAACCGCAGCCACTACGAGGACGTCTTCGTCCCGCGCGTGCAGGGGCTCGTGCCGCGCCACGTCTGGCACCGCCGCTACCGCATGATCAACGAGTTCGAGCGCACCCTGGTCCTCGAGGGAACGACCGTGCTCAAGTTCTTCCTCCACATCAGCGAGGACGAGCAGAAGGCTCGGCTCCGCGCGCGACTGCGCGATCCGACCAAGCACTGGAAGTTCAGCGCGGACGACGTGCCGACCCGGCGTCTCTGGCCGGAGTACCAGGAGGCGTTCGAGGAGATGCTCACCCGCACCAGCACGCGCTGGGCCCCGTGGTACCTCGTGCCGGCGAACAAGAAGTGGTTCCGGGACTGGGTCGTCTCGACCGTCCTGGTCGAGACGCTCGAGGCGATGGACCTCCGCTGGCCGGCGCTCCCGGCCGCCTGGAAAGGGGTGGAGATCCGATGACCGGCCACGCCCCGCCCGATCCCGCACGGACGTCCCCGTGACCGGGTCCGCGGGCTCGCCCGCGCCCCGTGAGCTGCCCCCGCCGCGGGTCCGGGGCCCGTTCCGATGGGCGGCGTACGCGCTCGCGGTCACGGCCTTCGGCGCGGGGGTTCCGACCCCGCTCTACGCGCTCTACGAGGCCAAGTTCAGCTTCGGGGAAGCCGACGTCGGGCTCGTCTTCGCCGCGTACACGATCGGCGTCGTCGCGACGACCTTCCTCGTCGCGCCGCGATCCGACCAGCTGGGGTGCCGGCCGGTCCTGATGATCGGGATGATGCTCACCGCCGCGAGCGGGGCCGTCTTCCTCGTCGCGGACGGCGTGCTCGTCCTCGCGCTCGCGCGCGTCGTCTCGGGGCTCGCGGTCGGCGCGACGACGAGCACGGCGACGGCCGCGATGGCCCGCCTCGAACCGAACGGCGACCAGCACCACGTCGCGCGCGTGTCGGTCGCGGCGAACTTCGGCGGCGTCGCGTCGGGGGTGCTCGCGAGCGGCCTCCTCGCCCAATTCGCGCCCCTCCCGACGGTCCTGCCGTTCCTGGTCCTGATCGGTCTCAGCGTCGTGGGGCTCGGTGCGGCGCGCGCCCTGCCCGAGACGTTCGTCCCGAGCGCCGGTCCCCGGCGCCTCGAGCCGGAGCCGATCCGGATCCCCCGCTCGATCCGGAGCGCGTTCGGGATCGCGTGCCTCGCGCTCGCGTCCTGCTACTCGATCTACGGGTTCTTCGGCGCGCTGGCTCCGACGTTCGTCCGCGTCGGGCTCGGATACGGCGGGGCCGCCGCGACCGGGCTCGTGGTCGCGACGATGTTCGGGAGCGCGGCGATCGCGCAGCTGTTCCTCTCGGAGGTCCGGGACCGCCGCGCGCTCCTCCTGGGCTTCCCGTTCCTGGTGGTCGCGCTCTCGGTGTTCGCGCTCGCGATCCTGGTCGCGTCCCTGCCGCTCCTCGTGCTCGCGGCCGTGCTGCTCGGCGCCGCGATCGGCTGCGCCTACATGGGCGCCGTGACCCTCATCGATCGGGTCGCGCCGGATCGCTGGCGCGGGGAGATCCTGGCCGGGTTCTATCTGAGCGGCTACCTCGCGCTCGCCGTCCCGACCATCGGGGTCGCGTTCGCGGGCCAGGCGATCGGCCTCGGGCTCGCGGCCGCCGCGTTCGGGATCACGCTGGTCGGCTTCGCGCTGCTCGGCCTGATCTGGACCGCGCGGACCCCCACGCCCCCCGGCGGGGAAGGTCGGCCGCGGGCGGCGGCGTGACCTCCCGCGTCTCCCTCAGACGGGCTTCTCGAAGTGCAGGAAGACGTCGTCGCGGACCCAGCCTTCGGCGGCGTAGAGGCGCTGCGCCGGATTGTCCTTCGCGGTCTCGAGGCTGACGAAGGCGGCCCCGGACTCCCGCGCGAACGTAACGGCCCGTCGCAGGAGCGCGGCGCCCACGCCGCGCGCGCGGTGCTCGGGCACCACGTAGAGGTCGTTCAGGATCCATCCGGGCTTCAAGCGCTCGGAGGAGAACACCGGGTAGAGCAGGGTGAAGCCGATCGCCACGCCGCCGGCTTCGGCGAGGAAGACCACGGCTTCCTCTGCGGCGAGCCGGTCGTCGAGGAACCGCCGCTCCGCGGCCGGGTCCGTCCGTTGGCGGTAGAACTCCCGGTAGGCGCCGAACAGCGGGACGAGGCGGTCGACGTCGGGGGGCGAGGCCCGGCGGATCGCCACCGGCTCGTCCGCCCCGGGGCTCATCCGTGCCCGCCCAGCTCGGCCCCGCCGGTCGAGGCGCCGCCGTCGACGGTCAGGAGCGCGCCCGTCACCCAGCGGCTCTCGTCCGAGACGAAGTAGCGGATCGCGCGGGCGATCTCCCAGGGGCTCGTGGGCAGCCGGTCCGTGAGCGGCACCGCGCCCCCCGCCCCGGTCGGGTCCTTGCTCTCGGCCCGCCCCGCGATCGAGCCGGGCAGTACGGCGTTGAACCGGATCCCGAGCGGCCGGTAGTCGCGAGCGAGCTTGGGGACGAGGTCGACCAGCCCGCCCTTCGCGGCGCAGTAGGAGGCGCTGCCCGACCACCGGACCGCGAGCGCGGCCGAGATCAGCACGATGCTTCCGTGCCGGCGGTCGACCATCCCCGGCAGTACGGCGTGCCCGAGCTGGTAGACCGCATCGAGATTGTCCCGGATCCCGGCCGACCACTCCGCGGGCGACATCCGATGGAGCAACGTCTCGCCGGGGACCCAGTGCCCGACGTGGATCGATACGGCATCGATGGCTCCGACCTCCGCCTCCACGGACCGGACCAGGCGCTCGGCGTCCTGGGCGTCGGTCACGTCGGCGACGCGCCCCTCCGCCGACCCCCCACCCGCACGGGCGTGCTCGACGGCGGCGGCGAACCCGTCCGGCTTCCGGGCGACCGCGACCACGCGGGCCCCTTCGGACGCGAGCAGCTCCACGGTCGCGGTCCCGAGCCCGCTCCCGACTCCGGCGATGAGCACGACCTTCCCGTGCAACGATCCGGCCATGGTCGCGGGACGGCCTTCCCGTTCATCCCTCTGTCGTCGGGGCGACCGCTCCGGGTCAAGTAGGGCGCCGAGCTCCTCGGAGCATGTCGCCGGACGCCACGGATGCCGAGCTGAGCCAAGTCGAGCGGTTCGAGTTCCAAGCGCGATTCCCGGGGGCCCCGTACGCCGGCTTCGAGGTCGACGAGCCGGCGCCCACCGGCCACGACGCGGGACCAGGCCCGGTGCGGACCCTCGCGCTCGCCGTCGGCCACTGCATGAGCTCGACCCTTGTCAGCACCTGCGAGCGCGCCCACGTCCCGATCCGCCCCGTCCGCACGATCGTGCGCGCCACGGTCGGGCGGAACGAGCGCGGCCGCCTGCGCGTCACGAACCTCGAGGTCGAGATCGCGACCGCACCGCTCGACGAGGGGGACCGGGCCCGCTTCGACCACTGCGTCGAGATCTTTCCCGACTTCTGCACGGTCTCGGGCGCGGTCCGCGCCGGGATCCCGATCGCGCACCGGGTGGCGCCGCCCTAGCCGGGGCGCGCGGCGCCGCCCCCAGGGCCCGAGGTCAGCAGGGCGTCGAGCAGCCCGACCGGCGGGCAGCCGGAGCCGAGGAGCGCGTCGTGGAAGGCGCGCAGGCTCCCGTGGAACTGGCGGTCGAGCAGCCGACGCCGGGCGTCGAGGATCGCCAGCTTCCCGAGCGTGTAGCAGAAGTACTCGGGGTTGAACGTTCCGCGGATCGCCTCGCGCTCCGCCGGCAGGCGCTCGAAGTGCGCCTCCTTCTGAAAGAGCTGCGTCGCCGTCTCGAGCGTCATCCCCTGCGTGTGCAGGCCGATCGACGCGAGCAGTCGGCAGTCGCGCAGCAGCGCGTCGTGGATCTCCGCGACCTCCGCGTCGAAGCCGCCCCGCCCGAGACCCTGCTCGATCGCGAGCTGTTCGGTGTAGTGGGCCCACCCCTCGACGAACGACGGCGAGAGGTAGACCTTCCGCGCGAGGCTGCCGCCCGACCGGTGGAAGTGCAGGAACTGCAGGTAGTGGCCGGGGTACACCTCGTGCACCGTGATGTTCCGGAGGAGGGCGCGATTGAACGACCGCAGCCACTCCTCGGCCTGCGTCGGCGACCACTTCGGGTCGACGGGCGTGACGTAGTAGATCCCGTCCGTCGGGCCGGTGTCGAACGGACCGGGCGGGTTCATGCTCGCGGTCGAGAGGGCCCGGCCCCAGATCGGGGTCTCCTCGACACGACAGACCGCGGGCTCCGGGATCGTCGCGAGATCGTGCTCCGTGACGAACCTCTTGGTCTCCTCGACGAACTGGCGGGCGAGGGGAAGGACGTCGGGCGCGGGCGGATGGTCCTGGCTGATGCGGTCGAGCATCGCCGGGATCGTCGTGCGCTGCTGGGCCGCGATCTCGGTCAGGCGCGCTTGGTTGCGGGCGAGGTCCGCCGCGCCCGCGGCCCGGAGCTCTTCGATCGGTGCCTCGATGCCCTCGCGCACCCACAGCAGCCGCTGGTACCGGTGGGCCCCCAGCGCGAACTCCGGCGTGGACCGCGGCAGGCAGTCGTCGCGAAGCCACGACAGGAACGCGACGACCGCGGTCTCCGCGGGCGCGCGCGCCGCCGCGACCCGACCGCCGAGACCGGCGCGCGTCGCGAACTCCTCGGCCTCCCCGAAGTGCGTCGGGAGGCCGCCCCCGATCGCCAGCGAGAGGTCGACGAACGGCTTGGGCAGGGGTCCGTGGAGCCGGCGGCGGCCCTCCTCGAGGATCCGGGGGACCGCCCCGAGGGTCGCGACGATCGCGTCGATCCGCTGGGCCGCGGGCGCGTAATCCCGGACCAGGTACGACGTCAGCGAGGCGACGCCGAGGTACGTCATCGGGTTCCGGTCGTAGTCGCGCGCCTCGCGCAGATCGAACAGCGGGCTCTCGAGCAGCAACTGCAGGAGGAGGCGATCCACGGCGCGATCGGCGGGGAGGTCCGCGTCGGCGAAGCGGTGGAGCCGCACCAGCAGGGCGTCCGCCCCGGTCGCCCATGCCTCGGTCGCGCCGCTGCTCAGGTCCGGGACCTTCCCATCGTACCCGTGGAGGCCGAGGCCCACCGCGTAGGACGGCTGCAGTCGGAACAGGTGGTCGATGATCTCTTGCTCGAGCGCGCCGAACTCGGACGGGTCACGTGGCTCCGGAACCATTAGAATCGCCGTCGGGAGGGGGAGGGGTTCAAAACCTTACTTGCTCGAGTTGACGCAGGCGACGCGCGACTCAAGCGGTCGATAGGTCCGTTTCGCGCAACGCGCTCGCGCGGTCCGCGGTCGCCTCCGGGAAGCGCGGATCACTCGACCCACTTCATCCCGCACTTCTCGCAGGACCCTTCGTGCAGCTCCGAGCCGCACACGAAGCAGTACGAGCTCGGATGCGGCTGGATCGGGGCCGGACCCTGCGGTACGGGTGCCGGATCCGGCAGCGGCGGGGGGGGCCGGGGGGCGGCCGGAGTCGCGGGGGCCGCGGGAGAGGGCACGGACGGGGTCGCCGGGGGGGCCGCCAGCGGCGCGCTCCCCCCGACGACCGGAGCCGGCGTGGGCGGAGCGCGCGAGGGTGCCGGGGCGGGCTTCGCGGGCGCGCTCGCGGGTCCCGGAGGGCCGGTGGGTCGGGCCGGGGCCGCCGCGCTCTTCGGGGCCGACGCCGGGGCGGCGGGCTTCTTGGGCGGCTCCTCCTCGCGCTTCCTCCGGCGAAAGAACGACATGCGACCGTTACGACCCGGCGACGGAAGATAGGGATGTCGGCGCAGTCGAGCGCACCGTTTTCCGCCGCGGGGGATACGGAGCCCCCGTGCCCACGACCCCCAGCGAGCGGCTGAAGGCCGCCGGGATCGAGCTCCCGCCGCCCCCGGCCCCGGCGGGCGCCTACAGCCCGGTGGTGGTGCACGACCGCCTCGGCTTCGTCTCGGGGCAGATCGTGCTCGAGGCCGGCGCGGTCGCTCGGCCCGGACTCGTGGACCGGGACGTGCCGGCCGACGTTGCAAAGGACCTCGCGCGCCGGGCCACGCTGCAGGCCCTGAGCGCGATCCAGGCGGCCCTGGGCTCGATCGACCGGGTCCGGCGGTTCTACCGGGTCGCGGTCTACGTGGCCACCTCGCCGGGGTTCGAGAATCCGCATCAGGTCGCCAACGGCGCCACCGAGCTCCTCATCGAGCTCTTCGGGAACGAGGGACGACCGGCCCGGATCGCGATCGGAGTCCACAGCCTTCCGCTGAACGCCCCGATCGAGGTCGAGTACTGCTTCGCGACGTGGTAGGGTTCGCGATGGAGCCCGCCGCGTGGCCCGGGGTGTTCCGGGAGGGTCGGGACCTGTACACGCGGAACGCTCGGCCCGGCGAGAGCGTGTACGGGGAACGCCGCGTCGCCCGGGACGGGGTCGAGTACCGCCTCTGGGATCCGTTCCGCTCGAAGCTCGCGGCGCTGTTCGCCCGGGGCGCGGTGCCGGCGTTGCCTCCCCGCGTCGAGCGGGTCCTCTACCTCGGCGCGGCGCACGGGACCACCGCCAGCCACCTCTCGGACGTGTGGCCGGAGGCCGCCCTCTTTGTGGTCGAGAAGAGCCCGACCTCGTTCGCGCCTCTGCTGGCGCTCGCGCGCCGTCGCGCGAACCTCTACCCGCTCCTCGCGGACGCCCAGCTCCCCGAGCGCTACCGGGCGGACGTCGGACTCGCCGATGTCCTCTACCAGGACGTGGCCCAGCGCGGACAGGCGGCGATCTTCGCCGAGAACGCGCGCGCCTGCCTCGCGCCGGGCGGGCTCGGGGTCCTCATGTTGAAGATCCGCTCGGTCACGCAGCGGCTGCCGGCGGCCCAGGTCGTCCGCGAGGCCCGCCGCGAGCTCGGGGTGGCCGGCCTCCCGGTCCGATCGGAGACGCCGCTCGCCCCGTTCTCGCGAGAGCATGCCGCCCTCGTCACCGGTGGCCCGTCCGCATCTTCCAGCGACCATTGATCCGCCCCGCGGCAAATACCGCGCCCGAGTCCCCGGCCCCGGTGGGAATGCGTGGGCGCGACCGTCGGGTTCGTGAGCCTCTTCCTCATCGTCGTGGGCGGGCTGGCGTCCGGCGCATCGCCGGCCCCGGTCTCCGCCTCCGCCGGGCCGCTCGCCACGCTCCTGCCCGGGAGCAACGGCTCTTCGGCGACCCCGGTGCTCTCTCTCGACCCCGAGTCGTGGCAGATGCCGACCGGGAATGTCACTCCGGTCGTGGCGACCTGGGGCGGTGTCGCGCCGGGGTGCGTACTCGCCCCCCAGTGGTTCCGGTGGGCGATCGCGAGCGCGACGCCCTCGGGCTTCCTCAACCGGAGCTCGGGGCCAGCGGTGCTGTTCGAGAGCGAGGGGGCGTCGCCCGGCCCCTCGATGCTCCGGGCCAACTCGGCCGCGGTCCTGCGGTGCGGCCTCTCGCAGAGGCTCGTGCAGGCCGTCGCGTTCGGCAACGTGACCGTGGTCGCCTCGCTCTCGATCGACGATCTCACGCTGCTGCCGGCGCCCTTGCTCCCTTCCGAGACCGCCCGGTTCTCCGGCACCATCCTTGGAGGCACCCCGCCGTACAGCCTGCGGATCAACTGGACGGACGGATCGGACGCGTACCTCTTGGTGGCCGCGCCGGGTAACTTCTCGGCGTCGCACGCCTTCGTCGCGGGCACCTACGAACCGGTCGTGACCGTCACGGACGCGAGCGGGCTCGTGGCGCAGGCCGCGGTGCCCGAGTCGGTCGTGGTCAGCGCCGGCACGGCCGTTGCCCTCTTTCCGGCGCGGGCGCGCGTCGACGTCGGCGAACCGCTCGGATGGAACGCGACGATCGTCCGGACGAGCGCGCCCTGGCTCTCGTACTCCCAGTGCGACGGCCGCATCGTGCCCCCCGCGACGCGCGGCTCGGCCGCGACCGCGGGCAACTGCACTTTCCCCGCTCCGGGACCGGCGACGGTCTCCGTCGAGGTCGACGCGGTAGCGTCCGGGGGTCTCGCCAGCGCCACGGCAGCCGTCTCGGTGGTGCCGGACCCGGTGGTCTCCCCGGATCTCCCCCCGACCCCGCTCGAGGTGGGGGTCGCGACGGACCTGGTCGTCACGATCGCGGGCGGCGTCCCCCCGTTCTCGCTCGCCGCCGCGGGTCCGGCGTTCGGGGGACCGACCGTGGTCCCCGTGCGGGGCGACGGCGCGGTCGCGATCTCGCTGGAGCCCGATGTCGCCGGGACCCTGCCCTGCACGCTCGAGGTCGTCGATGCGGCCGGGGTTGCGAGCCCGCTGTGGGCAGGCACGCTCACCGTCCAACCCGCGATGTCCGCCTCCGTCGCGTTCGACGGGGTGGCCGGCCCTTCCGGAGCCTCCCTCGAGGCGACCGGAAGCGTCACCGCCGGGCCACCTCCCTTCGCCTGGATCGTTGTGCCCTCCGAGGTCTCCGCGAACGCGTCCGCGGAGAACGGGTCGCTGTCCGGGGACGGCTCGTTCGTCTGGACGGGACTGTACCGCGTCGAGGTGGCCATCGTCGTCGACGTGCTCGTTCTGGACGCGGCCGGTGCGATCGAGACGACCCACGGCACGGTGCCGACCCTGCCGCCGCTCGTAGTCTCGGGAGGCTTCCAGGGCAACGGCTCGACCCCGCCGGGTTCGATCGGCCTGTCGCTCGTCATCGCGGGCGGCTTGCCGCCCTTCAACATCTCGGTCACCGCGGGCGACGGCGCCTCGTGGAACTTCTCCCGGGAGGCGGACGGGCCGGCGGACTGGCAGTTGCGCGCCCCGCGCGCGGGCACGATCGCGCTGGTCGCGGTGGTGCGCGACGCGATCGGGGCGACGGGCGAAGAGAACGGCTCGGTCTTCGTCGCGACGCCGGCGTCGACGTCGGCCCCCAGCTCCTCGCTCGGGCCCGCGCTCGGCGGGCTCCTCGCGACCGGACTGCTCGCCGGGCTCCTGCTCGCCTGGCGCCGTCGGCGGGGTCGGGCGCCCGAGCGCGCGACGATCGATCCGGTCGCGGTGCTCCGGCAGATCATCGCGCCCGCTGACGGGGCGGACCGAGCCACCGTGGAGCTGCTGGCGGAGGAGGCCGGCGTTCCCCTCCTCGAGGCCCGCGCGAGCCTCGATCGGCTGGTGCGGGACGGCACGGTGCGCTCGGAGGTCGACGCGGACGGAACGGAGGTGCTGGCGTGGGAGCTCGACGCCCGCCGCTGACCGCCGCGGTCCGTCGGGTCGTCGCGACCGGCCTGGTGCTCGGGATCCTGGGCGGGATCGCCCTCGTGGGTCCCGCGGCGCCGGCGCGCGCTCTTCCGACCCCCACGAGTGCCGTGTCGGAGGAACTTCGTGCCCAGACCAACGACTCTGCCGTAGCGAACTTCTCCGCGGCGATCACGCGACTGGTGGAGCTGGTCGGCGTGGCGGGCAGCGGATTGCTCGCCCTGGTCTGGGCCCGGGTCGCGCTGAGCTGGTTCTCCCACGACGTCACGAAGAAGGTGCAGGCGAAGGACCGGGCGCGCGACGCGCTGATCGGCACGCTGCTCTTCGTCGCCGCGCTCTCGGGCCTCATCTGGGGCCTCGCGCACTGGGTGCTCACCGGCACCTGACGGAGCGCGGACCATGTGGGCCGTCAGCCTCAGCGCGCTGATCCAAGAGATCCTGTTCCTCATCTTCGGCGGGCTCACCGCCCTGGCCGCGGCGGTCGTGGGCCCGACCTACGACAACCTGCTCGTACCGGAGCTCGCGCCATCCGCCCTCTACCCCTCGCTCGTCGGGGCGAACGGCGGATCGTCGAACTATCTCGAGATCGCCTCCCGGTTCTCCGAGTTCACGTTGGGCGCGATCGTCGACCCGGCGATCGCGCTCGTCGCGCTCGGCGTGGCCGCGATCTACCTCGCCCGGGCGCTCAGCGACCGGTGGAGGGATCGGCTCGGCGGTTTCCTCCCGCGCCTCCTGATCGCGGTCGTCGCCGCGAACTTCACGGTGCCGATCGCCGGCCTCCTCGTCGGGCTGGGAGGCGGCCTCTACCCCGTCCTCGTGGGCTGGGACGGCGGTCGCTGGCAGCACTGGATCAACCTCGCCGGTTACGGCGAGGTCCAGTTCTCGTGGGACAACGGAGCGGTCGCGTTCGTCTTCACCATCGCCGAGTTCTTCCTCGTCTTCGGCCTCATCGTCGCGGTCGCGCTCCGCGACGCGCTGCTGGCGGTCCTCCTCGTCCTCCTGCCGATCTTCACCCTCCTCTGGCCGTTCGGGGTGCTCGCGCCCCTCGCCCGTAGGGCCTGGCTCCTGTTCGTCGAGCTCGTCTTCCTGCCCTGTGTGCTCGTCGTACCGCTCGAGCTCGCCGTCGGCAGCCCCTCGGTCGAGATGCTCCTCGCCTACCTCATCTGCGCCCTGGGTTCGCCGTTCCTCCTGTCCACGGCCGGGAGCCACCTCGCGGCGATCGGATTCCCGGTCGGCGGGGCGACTTCGGCCGGGGGGCTCCAGCAGGGCCTGCAGGCGACCTCGGGCGGAGCGGCGGGCTACCTGAGCCCCGCGAGCACCCCCGCCGGCGGTCGTTCCTCTCCCCTGGGGCCGGCGCTCGGCAGCGTGGCGCGTGCCGCGGGCAGCGCCAGCGCTCCGTCCGCGGCCCCGCTCGCCGCCGCCCACCTCGTCGGTCAGGCCGGGGTGCACCTCGTGCGGCACATCGGACCCGGCGCCGGTCGAGCGCCCGGGCCCGGCGCCTGGCCGCCGGTGCGGGGCGGAGGGCCGGGATGACATGGCCTCGGCGGACGACGGCCCCCCGATCGTCCCGCTTCCGGAACGGGTCGATCGCCCCCTCCGGCTCGGCCCGTTCCCCTCGGCGCGGGATGCGCTCAAATTCCTCGCCTACGCGGCCGCCGGCGCGCTCCTCGCGGTGGTCGTATCGCCCTGGCTGGGCCTCGGCGCCGTCGCGCTCGGGTTCGGCCTCGCGGTCGCCCGGATCGACGGCACCCCGCTCGACCGGCGCGCGCTCGCGATCCTTCGCTTCCACCTCGCCGCCCCTCCGAAGAGGATGCCCGTGAATCGGGGGCCGGCCTCGGCCCTGGCGCGGCGCGGGATCGTGACGGCCGAGGACGGGAGGTACGTCGCGGTGGTGCGGGCGGGCGGGGCCCCCGTCGCCTACCTGCCTCCCGCGGAGCTGGCACGACGGTTCGACCGGTTTCGAGAGCTGCTCCGCGCCGGTCCGGGCGAGCTGGTCTTCCGTGCCTCCTTCGCACCGATGCGCGCCGGACCAGTCCTACCGGAGGATATCCCACCGGACCGGGTCGACCGCGCCGCCCGCGACGGCTACGCGGATCTCCTGCGCCTGATATGCGGCCGCCGGAGCGTTCGGCAGGTCGATCTGGCCGTCGCCGCGTCGCGGCCGGGCGCGAACGGCATCGACGAGCTGGAGATCCGGATCGAGGGGTTGCTCGAGCGGCTGGCGACCCTCGACGTGCCCGCCCGACGACTGCGCGGAGCGCGGCTTCGGGAAGCGGTCCCTCGCGTGTACGCGCCCCTTCGCGAGGAATCCTTAGGATGACCGCGTCGGAAGGACCCCCGGCCCCGGAGTTCGACGCGTTCCGCGTGGCGGTCGGTTTCGGCGTGCTCTCGGGCGCGGCCGCCCTCGTCCTCCCGTTCCTCGATTCGTTGACCCTCGCTCTTGCCGCCATCGCCCTCGCGGCGTGGGTCTGGCGACGCTCGCCCCGGCCGTTGGGGGTTCGCCATCGCCCGTGGCTCCGCGCGGCCGGGGGCTGGGCATGCGCGGCCCTCGGCTTCGGGGCGTTCTGGGGACTCTCGGCCCCGCTCTCCTCGATCCGGGGCCTCGTCCTCGGACTCTCGCTGGTTCCCTTGTGGTGGCTCGATCGCGGGGGGCCGTCGGTCCCGCCCACGGGAGGGAGGGACCCGGGATGACGGGGCGCGTCGAGGCTCCGCCGGAGGAGCACCCCCACTGGATCCGGATCGGCCAGAGGTTCGTGGCCCCTCTCCTCGTTCGGCAGTTTCCGCCCGAGCTCCCGTTCGGGTTCCTGGGCCGCGTGCTGCCGACCACCGAGCCGGTGGAGTTCGCGATCGAGGCGCACCGTCTCCCCTCGGAGCGGGCGCTCGAGATCCTGCATCGGGCGCGGACCGTCGCCGACGCCGAGCTCGCGACGGGCGGCCGAGGGACTCCCCACGCGGAGCTCGAGGTCGAGCGCGACGCGGCCGAGGAGTTCGGCCGGGCGGTCGCCCGTCGCTCGCAGGAACTGTGGCGGGTGGGGATCCGCTTCGCGGCCGAAGCGGACTCGCGGCCGCGGGCGGAGGCGGTCCGGGTCCGGCTGGCCGAGCGGCTCACCGCCCTGGGGTTCCGGTGCCGGGTCCCGCGACACGAAGTCGGGGCGGCCCTGCGATCGCCCGGCGACCGCTCGTCGTCCCATCGGCCCGAGGGCTACTGGCAGACCCTCCCGACCGATGGCCTGGCGGCGCTGTTCCCGTTCGTGGACGAGGCGATCGTCGAGCCCCGGGGGATCCTCGTCGGTCTCGCGCTCGCCGACGCGAGTCCGGTGTTCCTCGACCGCTGGGGACGGACGAGCCACTCCTGGGGGATCTTCGGGACGACCGGCGCCGGCAAGTCCTACACGGCCGCGCTCGCGGTCCTGCGCTCCCGATGGGCCCGGCCGACCGCAGGGATCACCCTGCTCGATCCCCTGGGGGAATTCGCGCCGTTCGTCCGCGCGCTCGGAGGCGACGTGGTACGGGTCGGCGCCGGAGAGGGGCGGATCAATCCGCTCGACCCCGCGACCACCCGGGGCGACCGGTCGGAGAAGGCGGCGCGGATCGGAGCGATGCTCCGCGCGGTGTTCCCCACGCTCACCGACGACGAGGCCGCGCGGCTCGACTCAGCGGTGACGCGCCTCTACACCGGGCGGGACGACGTGCCGACGTTCTCCGATCTTCGGGCCGAGGTGGCACGCGACCGCGACCCGCCCGACCGCCTGCTGGGCCTGCTCGAGGTGTTCCGGTCGGGTTCGCTCCGCGCGGTCAACGGCGCGTCGCAGGTCCTGCCGGACTCCTCGCTGGTCGACGTCGATCTCCACGGGATCCCCGACGACCAGCTCCCGTTCCACCTGACCTACCTCCTCGACTGGGTCTACGGCCGCATCCGGGACCGCCCCGGCCCGAAGCTCGTCGTGGTGGACGAGGTCCATCTGCTCCTGCGGCACCGCGCCACGGCGGAGTTCCTCGACCGGGTGGTCCGCCACGTGCGCCATTTCGAAGCCGGCTTCTTGCTGCTCAGCCAGCGACCCGACGACTTCCTCGACCTTCCGAGCGGTCGGGGGGTGCTCCAGAACCTCGACGCGGTCGGACTGCTGCGGCTCCCGGGCGTGTCGGCCGCGACGCGGGAGTTCTTCGGCCTCACCGGCCCCGAGGCGGAGTGGCTGCCCAAAGCCCGGCTCCCCCGCGAGATCGGGTATGCCGAGTCGCTCTGGCGGATCGGCGAGCTCCACCTGCCGCTCGCGATCGTCGCCTCGACCCCCGAGCACACCCTGCTCGCGGGCACGCTCGGGCAAGGGACCGGGGCCGTGGAACCTGCCTCTGGAAACGGGTCTTTATGAGGGTAGAGGACGAGCCCCGGACGTGGACGCCGAGGCGACGGCCGCGGGCCCCCCGCGCCGGCGCGCGAGCTGGAGCCTGAAGTCAATCGTCGAGGACGTGGCCGGCCGACCGATCGGCGAGCTCCAGGATCCGGGGAAGCCGGTCCACCCGTATCTCGAGGGCAAGGGCGTCGCCGCGGCGCCTCCGACCGCGAGGGTCGCTTCCGGCGAGGCCCCGTACGATCCGGTGGGGCACGTCTACCCTCCGCTCGTGGGTCCGCTCGGCCGGGACTACCACGGGGCCGAGCACGAGCACCACGCGGAGACCCTCCAGCACCACCCGCCGCACACCGATTCCTCGCCCGGGAACCCCGCGCGCCCGGGCGGCCCCATGCACCGGCCCGAGCGAATCTACCTGCACTATCTTCTGCTGCACATGGATCGGCTGAGCCCGTCCGCGCTCCAGTACCTCAGGACCGCGGTCGAGGAGGAGCTCGCGCACCGCGCGCGGCCGCCCCTCCCGCCGACGCCCGCCGCGACGGAGTGACGACCTCCCAGCCGAGGGCCCGGCCCCGTTCGGCGAGCTCGGCGAAGACGGTCGGGTCGCGTTCGACCCCGATCGCGTTCCGGCCCCACCGTTGCGCGGCCGCGAGCGTCGTGCCGGTGCCCGCGAACGGATCCAGGACGGTCTCCCCGAGCAGCGAGAACATGCGGACCAGCCGTCCCGGGACCTCGTCGGGGAACGCCGCGCTCCGGCGGCCCCCGGCGTCCTGCCGCGCGCCGCGGATGTCGTCCCAGATCTGGCTGAACCAGCGGTCCCGCTCGGCCCGGGAGTACCGGCTCGCCGCGCGCGCCGGGTCGTGGCGGGGCAGGCGCCGCAGCGGGCCCTTCCGGAACAGCAGCACGAACTCGCAGTCGAGCGTCACGTAGGCGTTCGGAGGCTCGAAGCCGGAACCGAGGAACGCGTTCGGCCGGTTCGTCGGCTTCTTCCAGAGGACGTAGGGCAGCGACCGGAAGCCCGCCCGCTCGGCCCCCACGATCACGCGGGCGTGGTTCGGCCAGAGACGGAACTCCCCGTCGGTCGTGCGCAGCGCGTCGCCGACGTTCACGGCGAGGAGACCCCCCGGCACCAGGACCCGGTGGGCGGCCTGCCACGCCGGGTCGAGCAGCCGGTGCATCGCCTCGAAGTCGCGCGCCCCGAGCCGCGCGAACGGCGCGTCCCACTGGGGGATCATCGGGTACGGCGGCGACGTGACGATGAGGTGGACCGATCCGTCCTCGATCCCCGCGAGTCGCCGCGCGTCGCCCCGGAGCAGGCGGACCCGTCCCGCCGCGGGCTCCGGCACGGGCCGGGGCACTCGGCCACCCCTTATACCGAGCCTCCTCCTCCTCGAGGCGGCGATGCGGCTCGACCACCCCGTCCTGCAGGTCGCGCTCGACTTCGAGAACCTGTCGCGCGCGATGCTCGCGGCCAAGGAGGCGGTGGAAGGGGGCGCCGACTGGGTCGAGGCGGGCACCCCGCTCTTGAAGAGCGAGGGGCTCGACGCGGTCCGAGAGCTGAAGAAGGCGTTCCCGGATCGGCGGATCGTCGCCGACATGAAGGTCATGGACACCGGCGCGTTCGAGGTCGAGATCGCCGCCAAGGCGGGGGCCGACATCGTCACGATCCTCGGGGCTGCGGACGACGACACGATCGCCGACGGCGTCCGGGGCGGCGAGCTCTACGGCGCCGAGGTGATGGTCGACCTGCTCAATGTTCCGGATCCGGTGGCCCGGGCCCGCCGGGTCGCCGAGCTCGGGGCCGGCGCGGTCTGCTGGCACGTCGGGATCGACATGCAGATGCAGGCCCGGACGCCGTTCGAGGTGCTCCAGGAGATCGCGGCGGCCTCGCCGATCCCGGTCGCGGTCGCCGGCGGCCTCAACTCCGAGTCGGTGGCGGCCGCGGTGGGAGCGGGCGCCCAGATCCTGATCGTCGGGGGGGCGATCACGAAGAGCCCGCAGATGGTCGAAGCGACCCGGCGGATCCGCCGCGCGATCGACACCGGCGAGGCCCAGGCGACCGAGCTGTTCCGCCGGTACTCCGGCGCCGGGATCCGGGAAGCGTTCCTCAAGGTCTCGAGCCCCAACGTGTCCGATGCGCTGCAGCGCCAAGGCGCGATGCACGGGATCGTCGCGCACCTCAAGGACCCGACCGTGCGGATGGCCGGACCCGCCGTCACGGTCGTGACCCGGGACGGGGACTGGGCGAAGCCGGTCGAGGCGATCGACCACGCGGGCCCCGGCGACGTCATCGTGGTCGACGCGGGCGGGGGGACGACCGCGATCTGGGGGGAACTCGCGAGCTGGAGCGCGCACGGCCGGCACGTCGCGGGCGTCGTCATCGACGGCGCCGCCCGGGACGTGGACGCCATCCTCGAGCTCGGGTTCCCGGTCTTCAGCCGCTTCGTCAGCCCGAACGCCGGCGAGCCGAAGGGCCTCGGGGAGATCGGGGTCGAGGTGGTCGTGGGCGGCCAGCGGGTCCGACCGGGCGACTGGATCGTCGGCGATCTCTCGGGCGTGGTGGTCGTCCCCCGCGAGCGGGCGCAGGAGATCGCGAACCGGGCGCTGGACGTCCTGGAGCACGAGAACCGGGTCCGCGAGGAGATCCAGCGCGGCTCGACGCTCGGAACCGTCCAGAAGCTCGAGCGCTGGGAGCGGGTCGGCTAGCCCGGTCGCAGGCTCCGCTCACCGTTCGGCGAGGATGCGGCGCACCGGGTCGTTGTCCGCGTACACCTGCCACTCCGCGACCCGTCCGCGGACGACCCGGCACCTCCAGGCGGCCGGGATCCTCCACCGTCGCTCGGGAAGGGGCTTGCGGCCGGCGGCGAGGGTTCCGCTCGCGAAGCCCGTCAAGAGGACCGTAGCGCCGTCGGTCGCGACCCCGCGGATCTCGATCCGGTAGTCCGGAAACATCCCGAAGTACGCCTCCCAGCCCTGGCGCATCGCCTCCCGGCCCACGACGGCCGTTCCGAGCGAGTCGACAAACCGATGGCGGACCGGCATGAGGTCGGCCAACGCGTCCAGATCGTGACGATTGATCGCCGCCACGTATCGCCGGGCGATTCGCACGGGTGCCTTCGTCATCCTTCCGGGCGCGCCCCCTAGGCCCCAACCCGCCGGATAGGAAAACTCTCCGCGGGCCTCCCGACCGCGCCGGTCTCCTCCGCGACTTCGGTGGGGCTTCGTAGAAAGGGTCGAGTATCGCCTCCGCGTTCCGGGTCCCGCGCGGCCAGAGACGCGCCGGGGGGAATCCATGGACGGACTCATGATGGACGATTTTCCGCTGACGCTCACGCACGTGGTGCAGCGGACGGAGCGGCTGTTCCCCCGCGTCGCGATCTCGAGCCGCTCGCCCGACGGGACGATCCGTCGGACCGACTACGCCGGCGTCATCCGCCGGGCGCGCCGCCTTGCCCGCGTGCTCCGGGAGGGCGGTATCGAGCCCGGCGACCGCGTCGGAACGCTGATGTGGAACCACTCCCGGCATCTCGAAGCGTATCTCGGCGTTCCCGCGTCGGGCGCCGTCGTCCACACGCTGAACCTCCGGCTCTCCCCGGAGCAGCTGGCCTACGTCATCCATCACGGCGGCGACAAGTGGATCCTCGTCGACGACAACCTCCTGCCACTGCTCGCCCGCATCCGGGACCGGATCAACCCGAAGCGCATCGTCGTCGTCCCGTCCGCCGGAGGACTGGTCCCCACCGGCTACGATGACTACGAGTACCTGCTCTCGCAACACGAGCCGCTGGACCCTCTCCCGGCGCTCTCCGAACGCCAGGCGGCGGGGCTCTGCTACACGTCCGGCACGACCGGGCGGCTCAAGGGCGTGCTCTACTCGCATCGCTCGATCGTCCTGCATTCGTTGGTGGGGGCTTCCACGCTCGACCTCCGCCAGTCCGACGCAGCCCTCGTGGTCGTGCCGATGTTCCACGCCAACGCGTGGGGCCTGCCGTACATCCTGACGACGCTCGGGAGCCGGATCGTCCTGCCCGGCCGGCAGCTGGATCCCGAAAGCCTGCTCGACCTGATGGAGCAGGAGCGGGTCACCTACGCCGCCGGCGTTCCCTCGATCTGGACCGGCCTCCTCGAGACCCTCGAACGGGACCCCCGGCGATGGACCCTCACGCCCGGTCTCCGGATGCTGGTCGGCGGATCGGCCGTCCCGGAGGCGATGATCCGCCGGTTCGCAGCGCTCGGGATCGACGTGATCCACGGCTACGGCATGACGGAGTCCTCGCCGCTCGTGGCCGTGAACATCCCGAAGGAGGGCATGCGCGACTGGGAGCCCGACCGACTCTTCCCGCTCCGCGCGCGCCAGGGGCTCGGGGGAGCGTTCGTCGAGCTGCGGCTGCGGGCCGAGGAACGCGAGCAGCCGTGGGACGGGAAGTCCGTCGGAGAGCTCGAGCTGCGTGGGCCGTGGATCGCCCGCGCCTACTTCCAGGACAATGATCCCGAGAAGTGGACCTTGGACGGCTGGATGCGGACCGGCGACATCGCAACGATCGACCCGGAAGGGTACGTCCAGATCGTCGATCGCTCGAAAGACCTGGTGAAGAGCGGCGGCGAGTGGATCAGCTCCGTGGCGCTGGAGAACGCGCTGGTCGCCCACCCGGCGGTCCGAGAGGCGGCGGTCGTCGCCAAGCCGGATCCCAAGTGGTCCGAGCGGCCGATCGCCTTCGTCGTACTGCGAGACGGCTCGGTCGCGACCCCCGACGAACTCCGGGGCTTCCTGGCCCCGCAGTTCCCCAAGTGGTGGCTCCCGGACGAGGTCCGATTCGTGGCCGAACTCCCCAAGACGTCGACGGGAAAGGTCTCGAAGCTCACCCTGCGCCAGGGGCTCGGACCATCCGGCCCGACCTAAGCACCGCGTCGAGCACGTGCCGGCGGGTCCAGAGGGAGGTCGTCTCTCCGGCCCAGTGCCTCGCTTGATGGCGGTTGGGGCCCTGCCACGCGAGCTCCCATCGGATCGGGTACGACACGTCCCAGAGCACGAGTGGTTCGGGCTCCGCGAGAGGGAGCGTCAGGCGGAGCCGTCCCTCGGCGGCGGCCCGGAGCTGGTCGACCGAGATCCCGCCGGTGTCGACCAGGCGCAGCGCCGCCACGATCTTTCGGACCATGCCCCAGGCGAACGACGGGGCCGCCACTTCGATCACCGTCCCGCCGCGGATAGATCGACTGGAGATCGAGTCGATGGTCCGCCAGCAGGGCTGGCCCGGCGGAAGTCCGCGCCCGAAGGACCGGGCATCGATCCGACCGCGGAGCGCTCGCATCGCATCCGCTCGGACCGCGCCGACCAACACGGGATGGGGGTCGAAGTACCGGTAGGTCCGGCCCAGGGCCGAGCGGACGCGGAACGTCTCGGCGACGGGGGTGAGATGGGTGAAGCAGAGCTCGGGCAAGATTCCGTTGAGCGCACGAAGGAGGGCCGCGCCCGGTAGGTCGGCCCGAAGGACGAGAGCGTTTCCCCGCGCGCTGACCCCCCGGTCGGTGCGGCTGGCGACCTCGAGGGAGGGGCGCCCGTCCGGCGACCGGAGCCCTCGTCTCTCGAGTCCGCGGAGGATCTCGCCCTCCACGGTGCGCCGTCCGGGCTGGCTCGCCCAGCCGTAGAATCCCCGACCGTCGTAGCCGAAGCGGACCAGCCACCGGGTCACGGAAGTCCGATGCGGTACTCCGGGTAGATGACGTCTACCTCCGGAACGGTCCATAGACCGGTCCTACCCGCGTCGTACGTTGAACTATTGTGAGATATACAGTCTAAAGTGATTTCCTATATATCCGAACTCGGGAGTCCCCGGCCGATGACGACCCGCGGTCACGGGTGGGTTGCGCGACGCCTCGCCGCGCGGCCGCGGGTCGTCTAACCTCACGCGCACCAGGTGAACCAAGAATGAGCGCACCATCGACCGGAGAAACGACGCCGCCGCAGACCGAACAGCTCTCGAGCCCGGCTCGCAAGCGATCGAGCACCGTGGGCGTGGGCGTGGCGATCGCCCTCGCCGTGGTCCTGCTGATCGTGGGCATCGCCGTGGGCTACGTGATCTACCCTGCGGCCAACCCCAGCAAGTCGACCACGACCACGAAGGCCTCCCTGACCGAGACCGGCTCCAGCCTGTTCTACCCTCTGATGACCCGCTGGGCCGCCAACTACACCGCGGCGACGATCTCCGCGGCGTCGACCGGTAGCGGTACCGGTCAGGCGAGCGCCATCCTGAACCTCGTGAACATGGGGGCCTCGGACGGCTACCTCACGAACGCGAGCTCGGACAACGTGGCGAACTTCCCCGCCGCCATCAGCGCCCAGCTGATCTTCTACAACATCCCCGGCTTCACGGGGCACCTCAACCTGAACGGGACCCTGCTCGCCGAGATCTACACCGGCGCCATCACGACGTGGAACGACCCGGCCATCGCGGCCGCGAACCCGGGCGTGACGCTCCCCTCGAACGCGATCGTGCCCTACGCGCGCGCGGACTCGAGCGGCGACACGTTCCTGTTCAAGTCGTATCTGTACATGTCGTCGAGTGCCACGATCTGGCCCTACGGCGCGCCGTCCACGGCGTCCTTCGTGACGGAGGATAAGTACGTGACGGGCGCGACCGGCAACTCGGGCATGGTCTCGGGGATCGCCGCGACGAAGTACTCGATCGGGTACGTCGGGATCAGCTACATGGCGACCGCGGTCGCGGACGGCCTGCAGTACGCGGCGCTCGGCGACAACGCGTCGATCGCGAACGGAGTGCCCGCGGGCAGCTACAACCCGTACATCCTGCCCACCGGCGGCGCCTCGGGGACGATCGCGCAGGACGCGAACCTCGGCCTGGCGCAGCTCGACTACGCGACCTACGGGATGGCGGTCAGCCTGATCCTCGGCGGCAGCTGGGCGGGCGCGGTCAACCTGATCCAGGGCGGCGGCGGGTCGAACCCGACCGCGACCAGCGCCACGCCCTACCCGCTGGTCAACCTGGAGTACCTGATCATCAAGCTCGCCCCGACGTCGGGCACCCAGGTCAGCGCGTCGAACCTCGCGGCGACCGTGACGTTCCTCCAGTGGGCGATCACGACCGGGAACTGGGCCGCCGGCAGCACCCCCTCGGCGTGGATCAGCCAGGTCGGCTTCCTACCGATCACCGCCGCGGTCGCGGGCTATGACACCCAGATCCTCGCGTCGGTGTCGACGTCGTAGGCGAGGAAATCGAGTCGAAGGTACCCCGTGAGCCCGACCCCGGCCGATTCGGACACCGGCCGGGAACCCCTTCCAGCTCCCGCCCCGGTAGCGGCGGATGAGAGTCCGGGCGGGACCCCGACCAAGACGTGGATCGGCCGGATCGTCCCCTTCATCCCAGCGCTGATCCCCGCCGCGATCATCGCGGCGATCGCCTGGACCCTGCTCAATGCGAGCGGCTTCTACAACTTCGGTTGGGGGTTCTGGCTGCCCGCGAGCGCGACCAACCAGTACGGCGTCCTCGTCGAGATCGTCGGTTCGTTCCTGACCGCGGTGCCGGCGCTCTTCCTCTCGATGGTGTTGGGGCTCGGGATCGCGATCGCCTCGACCGTCTACCTGCCGCGCTTCATCACCCGCTTCCTCGACCCGTTCGTCGACCTCCTCGCGGGGATCCCCAGCGTCGTCTACGGGATCTGGGCCTTCGTCGTCATCGCGCCGATCTTCGGGACGATCATCAACCCCTGGGCCGTCGCCCACCTCTCGTTCATCCCCGGATTCGCGCCCAGCACCATTCCCCCCTCGCCCACGACCGCGGGCACCGGACTCCCGCTCGCCATCATGGTCCTCACGTTGATGGCGCTCCCGATCACGACCCTCCTGATCCGGGACGCGCTCCGATCGATCCCCCGGGACCTGTGGGAGAGCGGCCTCGCTCTCGGCGCGACCCGCTGGGAGGTCATGCGCCGCGTGGGTCTTCGGCACGGCAGTCGCGGCATCCTCAGCGCGGCATTCCTGGGATTCGGACGAGCCATCGGTGAGACCGTGGCGGTCGCGATGGTCATCGGCCTCGACGGTCGGTTCCCCGTGAACGTGTACGACGTCACCGACACGATGGCGGCCTACATGTTCGAGAGCCTCGACGCCGCCTTCTCGCACCCGATCCTGCTGAAGAATCTCGCCGAACTGGCCCTCGTCCTCCTCGCCATCACGTTCGTCGTCAACTTGGTCGGGCGCCGGCTGGTGTCGCACATCTACGCCGAGGAGGTGCCGGGCATCTAGCCCCGATCATGGCAACCGCGAACGCCACGCTCCCCTCGGATGCGCTGCTCGACCCGGCAGACGACCTCCGGCGGGGGAACACCGCTCGGCTGCGCTGGCGCACCGGGTTCGATCGTTGGGTCGGCTACCTGCTTCCGTTCCTGTTCCTGGTGGCGCTGATCCCGATCGCGGACGTGATCTATTTCGTCGGCTCGAAGGCCCTCCCGACCCTCACCTTCGGGGTGCTGCTCAGCCAGAACAACTACCAGAGCTACAACGCGCTCGGAGTCCCGCTCATCTCCACGTTCGAGATCCTCGCGCTGGCCACCGCGATCGCGCTCGCCCTGGGGCTCTTCGGTGGGATTGCCACGGCCGAGTTCCTCTCCGACGAGGCCGCCGGCTGGGTCCGGATGAGCGCCAACCTCCTCGCGGGGATGCCGTCGGTGATCGTCGGGTACTTCGGCTACTTCGCGTTCGTCCTCTACTTCGGCTGGGGGCTCGCGGTGATCGCGGGCGCCTTCACCCTATCGTTCTTCATGATCCCCTACATCTTCCGCACGGTGGACCTCGCGTTCTCTTCGGTCCCCCGTCCGATCCGCGAGGCGGCCTACGGATCGGGGGCCGGGCCCGCCCAGTACATCGTTCGGGTCGGTACTCCCATCGCGTTCCCGCAGATTCTCACGGGCGTCTTCCTCGCGATGGCGATCGGCCTCGGCGAGACGGCGCCGATCATCCTGACGGTCGCCGCGAACGTCGCGGTGCCGGCGAACCTCTTCCAGGGCGCGACCTACCTGACCTACCTCATCTGGACCGGCTACCAGTTCCCGGCGGGCTCCGTGGCGCTCACGCTGGCATTCGAGTCGGCGTTCCTCATCGTCATCATCGTGATCGGTCTGAACATCGTCGTACGCATTATCTCCGCGCGCTATCGGAAGCGGCTGGAGGGCCTCTACCAATGACCGCGACCCCGATCCTCGCCTCGGCGGCGCCTCCCGACGGCGCGCCGGTGATCCAGGTCCAGAAGCTGTCGGTCCTGGCCAAGAAGCGGAAGCAGGAGAAGAAGATCCTCGACGGCGTCCAGCTGGACTTCGCGCCGCGCAGCCTCACCGCCGTGATTGGGGCCTCCGGGTGCGGCAAGACGACGTTCGTGCGCACGCTCAACCGGATGGTGGAGCTGACGCCCGGCCTCCGCGTCTCAGGGCAGGTCCTCTACCTCGGCCAGAACATCTACGACCGCTCGATCAATCCGGTCCTCGTCCGGCGCCGCATCGGCATGGTCTTCCAGCGGCCGACCGTGTTCCCCATGTCGGTCTTCGAGAACGCGGCGTTCGGGCTTCGCCTGCTGCACGAGCCGGACGACGAGATCGACTCCGCGGTCCAGGAGGCCCTCACACGGTCCGGGCTCTGGGACGAGGTCAAGGACGATCTGGACCGTTCGGCGTTCGGCCTCTCGGGTGGCCAGCAGCAGCGCCTGTGCATCGCGCGGGCCCTCGCGGTGCGTCCCCGCGTCCTCCTGATGGACGAGCCGACGAGCGCCCTCGACCCCATGGCGACGCAGCGGGTCGAGGCGACCATGCGCCGCCTCAAGGAGGAGATCGTGCTCATCCTGGTCACGCACAATGTGGGCCAGGCAGCGCGGGTCTCCGATCGGGTCGCTTTCCTTCACCAGGGCCATCTCATCGAGACCGGCCCCACCGCCGAGATCCTCGAGCGACCGCGCGAGACCTTGACGCAGCAATTCGTCTCCGGACACTTCGCATGAACGCAGGAAACTCTGAACCGAAGGTGCGCACGCCGGATCCGACCGACCCGACCGACACCCTGAAGCAACATGTCGCTGGGATGTCCGACCTCGCAGTCGGGATGGTGCAGGACGGCACACGCGCCCTGCTCACGAACGACAAGGCGCTCGCCGACAGCGTCGTCTCGCGCGACGTGCCCCTCGACCGCTTCGACGTCGCCATCGAGACCGAGTCGATGCGCCTCATCGCAACGATGCAGCCCGAGGCCGAGGATCTCCGCACGATCGGCGCGGTGATCAAGATCGCGAACTGCATCGACCGGGTAGGTCGACTCGGCTTCGACCTCGCGAAGAACCTCACATCGGCGCCCGAGACCGCGGACGGAACACCCTCCGACGTCCTCCGGAAGATGGAGGAGAAGGGCCGGGCGATGGTGCGTCAGTCGATCGAGGCGTTCCTCACCGACAACGCGCCGTTGGCGAAGGAGGTCTTCGCCCTGGACGATGACGTCGACGACCTCTATGAGTCCCTGGAAACGAGCATCTTCAAGCAGCTGCAGAAGGGCGGCCCGTCCTCCGAGCGATTGGCCCATTATCTGCTCGCGGGCCGCCATCTCGAACGCGTCGCGGACAATGCCTGCAAGATTGCCGAGAAGGCCGTCTACGCGATCACCGGAGAACGGCGGCCGGAGTATTTCCCGGCGCTTGCCCACCGGGCGACGACCGGCGTCCGGCCCGCGGGGCACACGCACTGATCGTCCCCCCGCGCCCGAACCTTCATTACTGACCTAGGGCCGTCGGGAGTCCACCGCGCTCCCGTAGTCTAGTCCGGTCAAGGATTCGGCGCCTTCGACGCCGTAACGTGGGTTCAAATCCCGCCGGGAGCACCCACTTCCCTCGTCCTGTCAGGGGGCGTCGGGTCTGGCGCACTTCGCCTCTCGGGCGGGTGGGTGCAATAGCGATTTCGACTCCGGTGCCACGCATCCGGAGACGCCGTGGGCCGGAGCGTGGTGCTTGCAGGCCGAGCCGGAATTGGGCACTCGGTCGAGGCCAGCCGAAGTCGGCTGCGGGATGGAGTGTCAGAAGCCGGAATCGAGGGCGCTCAGCCCACCAGCTCGATGTTCGTGACGTAGGCGAGGTAAGAGGTCAGTTCCGTCACGATCGTGTTGGGATTCAGGAACACCACGTCCCAGGAATCCGGAGTCACCGGGATGGACAGTTGAAACTCGGCATAGTTGCCCAGATTCGAGGATGTCCACGCGTAACCGGAAATGTTGCCGTAGATCGCGAGGTGCTGGAGCTCTTCGGGGGTCATGAGATAGATCACAAGTCCCCCCGCCTCGTAGATCGTCCCGTTGACCGACCCGTCCGACTTGGTAACGAACGTAATCGCATTGTACTGACCCGGGCTAATCGTGTAATTCGCGCCAGAGGGCTCGAGCAGTGTGCCCGACCCCCCTCCCGACGTATGGGACGCGTTGTGGATCGCGTACACCGCCACGCCTGCGACCACGACCACGATGACGATCCCCACGATGAGGAACGGCCACCCGCGTCGCCGGCTCGCGGGAGGACTTGTCGGAGCCGGCTCGGCGGCGTGTGGAGGAGGAGTATCGTCCTGCGACGATCCAGTTTCCACTCCGAGAGACCCGGCCCCCGACATCCGTGGGTTTGCACAGCCCGCTGCTAATCAACGTTGCCGAACAATTTCTCGGGAGACCATAGAGTCAGACGAAGTCATTCGTAGAGTCTTGAGTCAACGGAAACTTCGTAGCATAGGCCTACGGTTTCTATTTATTTTGTCTTTAAGGTTACATAATGCCTCGGAATCCCGGTGCAAGTGGTGGAAGGACGGAAGCTTCAGTTGGCCGGCGGCTCGACGTATCTCGTGTCGCTGCCGAAGCGTTGGGTGCTAGATGCCGGGCTGAAACCCGGTGACACCCTCTTTGTCGACTCGGAAGCCGACGGCTCGGTTTCGGTGCGTCACAAGCAGGAGGATCGACCGCCCGCACGGAAGAAGGTCTTCGAGGAGAAGGGGGAGGAAGCGCGCGAGCACCTCTTGCGCAAGCTGATCGGGGCGTACATCTCGGGATTCGGCCTGATCGAGATCCACTTCGCGGCCGACAAGGGACCCTTCGTCCGCCGCGTCGCTCGCGACTTCTGCCGTCTCGTCATCGGGCCCGAGGTTATCGAGGAGAACCGCAACTCCCTGCTGATTCAGGACCTGTCGGACCCGTCTGAGTTGAGCGCGGAGAAGTGTCTCCGCCGGATGCACCTCATCGTTCGAGCGATGCTCGAAGACTCGATCCTCGCTCTCCAGAACGGGAACTCCGCTCTCGCGCACGACGTCGAGCTGCGAGACCAGGATGTGGACCGCCTCTACTGGATGGTCGCGAAGCGTTACATCGCTCCCGGGCAGGCGCCGCCCAGCGCCAACGGGCACCCTCCGGCCGCGATTCACGCGCACCAGCTCGTGGCGAAGCTGCTCGAACGCATCGGGGACCACGCGGTCCGCATCGCCGGGACATACGAGGTGCTGTGTCAGAAGAAAGCGATCGATCCC
>JASIBA010000041.1 GCA_030041735.1 Thermoplasmata archaeon
GCGCTCGAGTTCAGCGTCGCGATGTAGGTGATGTTCGCCCAGTACCCCGTGTACGACGTTCCGTTGGCGGTCACGATGCCGGTCGGAGACGCGGGGTTGACGTCGTAGGGAACCGTGGTGCCGATCGACCAGTTCAGGCTCACCGATCCGAGGATGATCCCGGTCGTGTCATCCTCGACCAGCAGCCAGGCGGACACTGCGGCGTTCGTCGCCGCCAGGTAGCTCGAGTTCACCCAGAGCTCGACGGTGAAGTTGAACGGGACGTTGTAGGCGTAGGTCGTCCCCGTGGTCTCGTTCGTCGCCGGCAGCACGAACCCCGCGCTCACATACGTGGTGAGCATGGTGTCGTAGACGGCGTAGTCCTGGACCGCCTTTTGTCCGCCCGCCGAGTGCCCGTACTCCGTTACCTCGATGGTGAAGGTGACCACGTTCGCCGAGTCCACGATCAGGTCCGAGCAGGACGCGTCCGTGCACGTCAGCGACGCCTCGGTCAGAGCCGCCGTCCAGGTGTAGTTCGCGTAGGGCACGCCGTTGATGACGTTCGACGAGACGTTGGCGGAGACCACCGTGCCGCTGAGGTTCACCGCGTAGCCCGTGACCGTGGAGGTGTTGGCCGTGACGACGACGAAGGTGGTGGCGTCCGAGATGACGCCCCAGGTGATGTTCGTGTAGAATGAGATGTTGGTCGGGAAGGTAGCGCCCGGCGCATAGACGATCCCGACGGTGATGGTCGTCGTCGCCTGCCCCTGGGCCGCGGGCGTGGGCGACGCGCGAGCGGCGGAAGGCGACGAAGCCGCCGAGCTACTCTTGCCGGCGTGGCTCGACGCGGAAAGGGCCGAGCCCAGACCGGCCGACCCGAGCACCAAGCCCGCGAGCACGACGACCGTTACACCAATCGCCAAGGTACGATAGTTCAACCCGGCAACGCGACGCATGAGCCCCCGGAAGACTTCCGTTACTTAAACCTCGCGCCAACATTTTCGCTGCGACGCGTATACTGCGTCATCCGTGACTCCCCCCGCATCGCGCGCGGTCCGGCCCCGGGGGCCGGCCGACGAGCTGCCGGACACCCGACCCATCGCGCTCACCGGGACTCCGGGCAGCGGCAAGACGGCCGTCGCTCGAAAGCTCCCCCGCCCCTGGCGGCCGACGGAGGTGGGGGCGCTCGCACGGCGGGCCGGCGTCGGCCGTAGGAGGGGTCGAGCGACCGAGGTCGACCTCCCGGCCCTGCGGCGATGGATCGCCCGGCATCCGAGTCCCCCGGGGACGGTGCTCGTCGGGCATCTCGCGCATCTGCTTCCCGTCTCGGGCGTGATCGTCTTGCGCTGCCACCCGGTGATCCTGGAGCGTCGCCTCCGGCGGGCCCACCGGGGCAGCGCCCGGGACCGACGCGCGAACTACGTGGCCGAGGCGATCGACCTCGTCGCGCGGGAGGCGTCCGAGCGGGGGCTCCCGATCTGGCAGGTCGACACGTCCCGGTCCACGGTGGCGGGGGTGGCCCGGAGCGTGGAGCGCCTCCTCCGGACCCGGCCGGGGCCGACGCGCCGCGCGGTCGACTGGCTCTCCGACTCCCACGTCACCGCGCATCTTTTGGACCGGCCGAGATAACGGCGCCGATGGTGCTGGAGGGCTATCGGGCCCGCCTCCAGCCGTACATCCAGCGCCTCGGTCGGCCGTTCTACGGCTGGACGCCGTCCCAGCTGAGCGCCACGGCGCTCGCCCTCGCGGTGGCGGCGGGGATCCTTGCGGTCGCCGTCCGCTGGACCACTCCCCTGCTGTTCCTCCCGGTCGCCGTGCTGATCTTCTTCGCGGGGCTGTTCGACGTGCTCGACGGGGAGGTCGCACGGGCCACGCACCGCACCTCCGTGCGCGGCGACCTGCTGGACCACGTCATCGACCGCTACGCGGACCTCGCGATCGTGCTCGGGATCGCCGCCTCCGGGTTCGCGAACCCGATCCTGGCGCTCCTCGCGCTCGCGAGCCTCCTGCTCACCAGCTACATGGGCACCCAGGCCCAAGCCGTCGGACAGGGCCGGCTCTACGGCGGCCTGCTGTCCCGCGCCGACCGCCTGGTCGTGCTCGCTCTGGCGGCGTTCCTCGAGTTCGACTGGTCGCTGCCCTGGCCGTGGGCCCCCTCCGCGCCCTGGGAGCGCTTCCAGCTCTACGGGATCGGGTTCACGGTCCTGGACGTCGCGATGCTCTACTTCGTCATCGCCGGTCAGTGGACCGCGATCGCCCGGGCCCTGCGGGTGTACCGGGCCCTGCCCCCCGGGACGTAGGCCCGGGGTCGTCCGTGACGACCACCCGGCCGCCTCTCCACCTATAGTACTGTAGTGGGTGGCGCAGGTCCGGTCGATAACAGAGCTCGTCGCGCTGGCGGTCCGCCGGCCGATCGCTCGTGGGGTCCCCGTCCCGGAAGCAGAGCCCATGGCTCCGCAACGTATCGCACTCCGGCGGCGTGTATCCGGCGCCCCCGTCGTGATGGGTGATGTGCTCGACCTGGTAGCGGGTGATCGACTCGTCGAAGTCGGGCGCGCCGCGGTAGGCGTCCACGATCGTCTCGAAGTCCGCCCCGGCCCGGTGGAGGAAGGCCGCAAGAGCGAAGCGGCCGGCATGGGAAAGGTTCTCTCCGGCCTGGAGCATCCGCCGCATCTTGCGGATGCAGGGCGGGAACAGCTCAGGCCGCAGGGCCGCGGCCCCCGGTCCGCCCCGCGCGACCGGCGCGGGACTCCGTTCCGCGAGCCGTCGGAGCAGGTCGGCCTCCTGCTGTCGGACCCGCTCCCGGACGTCGTCCGCGAGCGGCAGGGGCACGGCCAGGCGTAGCCGGATCGCCTCCTGGACCAGGCGGGCCGCCCGGATCCGGCCGACGCGCACGCTCCCCCCTGAGACCTCCTGACGGCTGAGACGGAAGTCGGCTTCCCGGATCGGGACCGAGAGCCGCAGATAGTCGACCAGCGGAAGCTCGATCCGGTCCCCCGCGACCACCGCGGCGCCGAACCCGAGGCGACCGGCGACCTCGGTGAGCTCCTCCGCCGGGACGGCCGCGAGCCGGGCGTACGTGCGCTTGGCCTCGGCGACGGCCCACCGCCGGAGCGCGGCCGAGGACGGGGCGGCCGCGAGCACGATCTGCGCGAACAGGAACGAGAGGTACCGCTCCTCTGGCCCCGCTCGCTCCAGCTCGGCGATGTCGCGGGTGGCCCGAGGGTCGTCCGCGGCCGCGAGGACGCGGGCCGCCCCGATCGCGCGCGGACGGGCGTAGGCGGGCTCGTCGAGCAACCCGCGGATCGAGACCGCGTCGCTGCCGAGCAGGCCCTCCGCCCCGGGGAGGAACGGGTACTCCGCGAAGAGCGAGCGCGCGTCTAGAGGAGCCGAGGCACGATGAACTGCCATGCGAGGAGCACGAGGACCAGGACGGAGGAGGCCGTAACGGCCCGGGTCCCGAACTCGTCGAGCCGGGCCGCGGACCAGCCGGCGCGGAAGCGGGCCGCCACGGACGCCGCGAAGTCCCGGAACAGGAGGCCGCCGTCGAGCGGCACCAGCGGGAGCGCGTTCGACAGACCGAGCAGGAGGTTCATCCAGGCCAGCCAGTAGAGAACGTTCGCGAACACCCAGAACGCACCGGGACCGGCGCCGGCGAGCGGTCCGGTCAGATGGAAGAACTGGACCGTCGAGCCGCCGACCGGCTCGAGCGAGGCGAGGGGGAGCACCAGCCAGTAGATCGCGCCGTCGACCGGCCCGTAGGAGCTCGACCACGGCGCCACGAGCGTGGTCTTCAGGTCCGCCGGCGTGAGGAAGGAGACGCCGACGCCGAGGAAGCCGCGCCCGGCGACGGTCGGGCTCGGCGCTAGGGTCACGTTCACGGTCACCAGGTGGCCGGCCGACGGGGTGTAGTAGATGACCGTCACCCGTTCGCCCGGTGTCGTGTGCTCGAGCGACGACTCGAACGCGTCCACGGTCGTGGTCGCGGTCCCGTTGATCGAGGTGATGATGTCCCCCGGCGCGATCGTCGCGTTCGCCGCGGGCGTGCCCGACTCGACCAGGGTGACCCCGACCCCGTTCGCGTTCGGGGCGACGGATCCGCTCACCAGCAGCGAGAGCCCGACGAAGAACGCGACCGCGAGGAAGAAGTTCGCGAGCACGCCCGCGGCCGCGACCCGGTCCCGCTTGCGGCGCGGGGCGGCGTTCATCTCGGCGTCGTCCTGCTCGACGAACGCCCCCACCGGGACGACGCACCATAGGACCCCGATCGTCTTCACGCCGATCCCCTGGGATCGGGCGACGACCCCGTGCGCCAGCTCGTGCAGCACCACGCCGACCACGAGCGCCAGGATCCCGTAGCCGACCGGGATGATCGGGTTGATCCCGGGGAGCCCGAGCGCCTCGGTCACCGGGGGCGCGTTCGACGCGTTCAGCTTCAGCGCGAGCACCGCGTCGAACGCGAGCAGCAGCACGATCGCGGCCATGGCGATCGCCGCGAGGGCGACGCCGAGGTCGGACACCGCGGTCCAGAACCGTCGGAACCGCGCCCACCGGTCGATCGCGGCCCGGCCGCGCTTGGTCTTGATCATGAGCGCGGGCCCCAGCAGGGTCAGCGCGTGGTCGGGACCGATGTGGCCGGTCCGGTAGAGCGCGTAGACGATCGCGCCGTAGATCGCGATCACCAGGACGGCGATCTCGTAGCCGAGGTACGGGTCCAAGTGCGCTCCGCACGTCGGACGCCGCGGGTGCGTAATAGACTCTACGGGAGGGTCCGGCCCGGGGCGCAACGATAAGCCCCCCGGCCGGCCCTAGCTTCGCCACCGATGGATCGGCGCGTCACGCTCGCGATCGGACTCGCCGCGGCGCTGCTCCTCGCCGGTCTGCTCCCGGTGGTGGATCCCGGGACGCGGACCTCGGGCCCGAGCCCCTCCCGGGCGGCGGGGACCGCGCGGCCCGTCGACGGGATCGACTCGGCGACCGCGACGACCATCGCCCCCGGCTACTCGCCCTCGAACGGCGTGCGCGAGGTCGGCCCGGCGAACGACTCGACCTCGCTCTCGGTCGCAGTCGGGCTCGCGCCGCGCGACGAGTCCGGGCTGGCGGACTATCTGACGGCGCTCTACACGCCGGGCTCGAGCGTCTACCGGCAGTTCCTCTCGCCCGAGGTCCTCGCGTCCCGGTACGGAGCCTCGCCGGCGTCGCTCGCGGCCGCGGTCGCGTACTTCCGGGGGTTCGGCCTCTCGGCGGTCGCGAGCCCGGACGGTCTGCTGGTCGAGGTCTCGGGGCGGACGTCCCAGGTCGGCGCCGCGTTCCACACGAGCTTCGAGCAGTTCGTCGCGCCCGGCGGACGCACGTTCGTGAGCCACCTCGGGGCGGCGGATCTGCCGGCCGACCTTCCCTGGACGGGAGCGCTCGGGCTGGGCAACGCGACCGCGCTCGCACCGGCGGCGATCTCCTCCCTGGGGGCTTCCAGTGCGATCGCCGGTCCGGCGGCGAGCGGCTGCTCCGGCGGCAGCCCGTACGCCCCGTGCCAGGTCTGGGCCGGGTACGACCTGGCCGACGACCTCGCGAACGGCACCGACGGGGCCGGGGTCACGATCGGGGTGGTGGATACGTACGACGCCGCCGAGAACCAGGCCGATCTCGAGCGGGACCTCGCCGACTTCGACGACGATTTCAGCCTGCCCACGCCCACCGTGCACTATCTCTACCCGGTCCCGACGACCGTCGACCTGAACGCCACGGACACGGCGTGGGGCCTCGAGGAGGCGCTCGATCTCGAGTGGACGCACGCGACTGCGCCGGGCGCCACGATCGACATGACCTTCGCCCCCAACTCCGGCGTCGGCCTCTACGAAGCGGTCGATTTCCTCGTCGCGAACGACCTCGTCAACGTGCTCTCGCTGAGCTGGGGCGAGCCGGACGTGGGGATCTACAATGCGTACGAAGGGCCGTGCTCCGTCGCCTGCAACGCGAGCACCGACGGGTCCTACGCGATCCTCAGCCCGGTCCTCGAGTTCGCCGCGGCCGAGGGGATCAGCGTCTTCGCGGCGACGGGCGATTGCGGCGCCTCCGACGGGACGAGCGGGGTCGCGACCAACTATCCGGCCTCCGACCCCTACGTCACCGGAGTGGGCGGCACCGACCTTGCCCTCTCGTCGAGCGGAGCCTACGAAAGCGAGACCGCCTGGTCGGGTAACTCGACGGGCGCGGTGGCGCCCGGCTGCAACAACCAGGGGGGTTCGGGCGGCGGGTATTCGCCGTTCCCCCGACCGTACTGGCAGACCGGTCCGGGCCTGACGGCCGGAACGACCCGCGCCGACCCCGACGTGTCGGCCGTGGCCTCGCCGGGGGTCGATGTCGTCCAGGGAGGCAAGCCCGAGGGGGTCGGCGGCACGAGCGTGGCGACGCCGATCTGGGCGGGGATCGCCGCGGTCGCCGACAGCATCCACGGGGCGCCCCTCGGCTTCCTCGACCCATCGCTCTACGCGATCCTCGACAGCGCCCGGTACACAGACGACTTCCACGAGATCACGAGCGGGTCCAACGGCTACAACGCGAGCGCCGGCTGGAACCCGGTGACCGGCATCGGCTCGCCGGTCGCGGGGGCCCTGATCGCCGACCTGACCGGCACGCCCGCTGCGCGTTCCACCCTGGCGGTCTCGCTCAACGCGACCGTCGCCTACGGGCCCGCCCCGCTGACGGTGACGTTCTTCACGAATGCCACGGGGGGCACGGGCAGCTACCCCATATTAGGAGTCTATTTCGGGGACGGTACTGCGGCCACCGTGACCGCCGGGGCGGTCACCCACGTCTACGATGCCCCGGGCGTCTACGCGGCCGAGGCCTACGTGTGGGACAGCGGCGCCAACGTCTCCGACTCGATCCCGATGGCGATCGTGGTCGGATCGGGAAGCACGCTCTCGGTGGAGCTCGGTGCCTCCACGACGGCCCCGGCGGTCGGCGAGGCGGTCGCGCTGACGGCGATCGTCGCCGGAGGAACGGCCCCGTACACCTACGACTTCTCGTTCGGCGACGGGACGTTCCTGAACGGCTCCTCGACCCCGGACGTCGACCACGCCTTCGCGGTCCCGGGCGGCTACTGTGCCGTCGTGATCGCGGTCGATTCCGCGGATCCGCCCGACGGAGGCGAGAGCGTGCCCGTCGCGATCTCCGTGGGCGGCGCGCCCGCGCCGACCTGCGCGATCGACCGGGGCGCCTTCGCGCTGAGCGCGAATGCGGACGTCGCCACGCGCGACGCGCCCGCGGACTTTCCCGATCTCTTCCAGCTGACCGGCGGCGTCGGCCCCTTCTCCACGACCCTGGTCTCCACCGACCCGTACGTCCGGGCGTGCGGGTGCACGATCTTCCGAGCCGCCGGGACCTATCCCGTCACGATGTTCGTGAACGGCACCGGGCAGGGCGTGCTGGACGCCTCGACGTCGGTCACCGTCGCGCCCCCGCTCTCCGCGGCGTTCTCCGTGCCCACCGTCTACGGCGCCGCCCCCCTGACCGTCGACGCCGACGCGACCGTCACCGGCGGCCTCGGGGCGAACGTGACGCAGTGGAGCGACGGCGATGGCCACACGTATTCGGGTGACTCCGTGAGCGTGACCTACCCGGATCCGGGGCTGTACTGGCTCACCGGCCAGGTCTCGGATCAGGGCGAAGGCAACGCGAGCGAGGCCTTTCTGATCGACGTGCGCGCGAACGGACCGTGGGTGACCGCGACGATCGGCCCGATCGTATCGGTTCCGAGCGCGACCACGATCCACTTCGCCGCGAGCACGAGCCCGCTCGCGGCGGGGTCGGGCGGGGTGTTCACGGTGAATTGGACGCTGGCCTCGGGTGCCTCTTCGTTCGGTGCGGATTTCGCGAGGACGTTCTACGCGCCGCCGACCGATCCGGCCGACGGGAGCCTGAACGGGACGCTCCAGATCGAGTACGCGCCGGACGGCGTCAACGTGAGCGAGCCGTTCGACTTCGCTTCGCTGTTCGCGGTGGAGAGCGATGGGTTCTCGCCGGCGGCGGACGCGCTCGTGCTCGCCGACGCGCCCGGTCCGGCCCGCGGGGCGCCCCCGCTCACTTGGGCCGCGTCCGCGGCCGCGAATGGGCCGGGGGCGACCGGGCTCGCGTGGAGCTTCGGCAACGGCGTGAACGCGACCGGGACCTCGGTTTCCACGACCTACTCCTCGCTGGGACTTTACACGGTGACCGTCGAAGCGAACGACTCCTTCGGCGACACCGCGTGGGACGCCCACGGGGTCGACGTCGGGGTCACGCCGTTCGCGCTCGCCTCCGGCGCGACCGTCCTCAACGGGACCGCCCCGCTCACCGTGGCGTTCTCCGCCGCGGCGTCCGGAGGGTACCCGCCGTACACGTACGGGTGGACCTTCGGCGACGGGACGAACTCCAGCGTCGGGAACGTGAGCCACACCTACGCCCGCGCCGGTTCCTATGTCGCCATGATCCGCATCGCGGACGCGATCGGGGAGGAACTGCAGCGGACTTTCACGGTCAACGTCACGCCCGCACCGCCCCCGACCTCGCACGGGTCCGGCGGGATCTGGCCGTGGGCCGAGGCCGCTCTCCTCGGAGGAGCGATCGCCGCGGTCGTGGCGGTCGTGATCGCCGTCGCCCGGCGGCGTCCGCCGACTACCCCTTGACGACGCCGAGCGGCACGAGCCGCGCGACGCGCCGGGTGAGCCCCGCCCCCTCGGCGACGCGCACGACCTCCTCGACGTCCTTGTATGCGCCGGGCGCCTCCTGGGTGACGCCCTCGCGCGAGCTCGAGCGCACGACGATGCCGCGCCCGGCGAGCCCGCGCGTCACCTCCTCGTAGCGGAACGCGCGCTCGGCGGCGTGGCGCGAGAGCCGCCGGCCGGCGCCGTGGCACGACGAGCCGAACGACCGGGTCATCGAGGTGGACAGCCCGGCGAGCACGTAGCTCGCCGTGCCCATGTCGCCCGGGATCAGGACCGGCTGACCGAACCGACGGTAGGGCGCCGGGACCTCCTCTCGGCCCGCGGGGAACGCCCGGGTGGCGCCCTTGCGGTGGACGAGGACCTTGCGACGACCGCCGTCCACGGCGTGCTCCTCGACCTTCGCGATGTTGTGCGCCACGTCGTACACGACCGCGAGGTCGAGCTCCTCCGCCGGACGCTCGAAGACGGCCGCGAACGCGCGGCGCACACCGTGCGTGATCGCCTGGCGGTTCGCCCAGGCGAAGTTCGCACCCGCCGCCATCGCGGTGAGGTACCGCTGCCCCGACTCGGACCCCACCGGAGCGCACGAGAGCTGCCGGTCGACCAGGGTCACGCCCTGCCCGGCGAGCTCGCGGTCCATCGCCTGGATGTAGTCGGTCGCGACCTGGTGGCCGAGCCCCCGGGACCCGGTATGGAGCATGACGACGGCCCGGCCCGGCGCGAGGCCGAGCGCCTCGGCGAACTCGGGGTCGAACACCCGATCGACCGCCTGGACCTCGAGGAAGTGGTTCCCTGATCCGAGCGTCCCGAGCTGCTTCAGCCCCCGCTGACGCGCGCCGTCCGAGACCGCCGCGGGGTCTGCGCCGGCGAGGCAGCCCTCCTCCTCCTGGACGGGCAGGTCGGCCGGGCGTCCCAGGCCGTGCTCCACGGCCCAGCGGGCCCCGCCGACGAGCACCTCGTCGACCTCGGACCGGCTCAGGCCCCGACCGCCGCGGGCCCCGACGCCGCTCGGCACCTCGTGGTAGAGCCGGTCGATGAGGGCCGCGAGCCGCGGCCGGACCTCCTCGGCCGTCAGGGAGGAGCGGAGGAGGCGGACGCCGCAGTTGATGTCGTAGCCGATACCGCCCGGGGAGACCACGCCCTCCGCGAGATCGAACGCGGCCACGCCGCCCACGGGGAAGCCGTACCCGAAGTGGATGTCCGGCATCGCGAGGGCGGGCGACTGGATGCCGGGCAGGGTCGCGACGTTCGCCAACTGGCCGAGCGACGGATCGCCCGCGACGCCCCCGAGG
>JASIBA010000042.1 GCA_030041735.1 Thermoplasmata archaeon
CTGAGGGGCTCGTCCAGGAGGAAGAGCGCGGGATTCCGCACGATCGCGCGGGCGAGCGCGACCCGCTGCTGTTGGCCGCCGGAGATCTGGTTCGGGCGCCGGTCGAGGATCTCGGTGATGCCCAGGGTGCGGGCGACGTCCCGCACCTTCGGCTCGATCTCCTCGCGCGGGAAGTACTGCATCCGGAGCGGGAAGGCAATGTTCCGGTACACGTTCATGTTCGGGTAGAGCGCGTAGTTCTGGAACACCATCGCGACGTTCCGCCGGTTGGGCGGCAGGTACGTGACGTCGGTGCCGTCGATTCGGATCGATCCGGCATCGACCGACTCGATGCCGGCGACCATCCGCAGCAGGGTCGACTTTCCCTCCCCCGAGGGGCCGAGGATCACGAAGAACTCTCCGTTGTCGATGTCGATCGAGATGTCGTCGGCGACCAGGTGCTCCCCGAACCGCTTCGTCACTCGGTCGAACGCGAGCTTGGCGGTCATCCGCGAACTCCCACGGCTAGGTCCTCGCCCTTAAGATAGCGCTGGAGCACGACGGTCAGCAGGATCACCGGGATCGTCGCGATCACCGAGAACGCGACGCCGTTCGCCGGGATGCCGCGCCCGGTGAAGGCGAGGAAGATGTTCACCGGCAGGGTGGCGCTCGTCGCCGGATTGTACAGGATCAGGGCGAACGTCGACTCGTCCCAGCTCAGCATCCACGAGAGCAGGAAGGCCGCGACCAGCGCCGGGACGATGAGGGGGATCAGGCTCCCGTAGATCGTGCGGCCGAGGCCGGCCCCGTCGACCCGCGCCTGGTTCTCGAGATCGCGGGGCAATCCCTGGAAGGCTCCGAGGAGGAGGAACACGGCCACCGGGAGCGCGAGCAACTCCTGGGTGAGCCCGATCGAGATCCACGAACCATAGAGTCCCGCCTTGATGAACTGCACCGAGATCGGGATCGCGATGGTGATGGACGGGACCATGTTCACGATGAACAGGACCGTCGTGATCCCGTAGGCGAGGCGGGGACCGAGGCGGCTGAGCCCGTAGGCCGTCGGGATCCCGACCGCGAGCGCGAGGAATCCCACGAAGAACGCCACCTCGAGGCTGAGGTACATCGACGGCAGGAAGGGAGAGTTCGCGCCGTAGAGGCCGGCCGTGAGGTTATCCCAGGTGAGCTTGACCGGATAGAGCGGCGGGAGCGCGGTGAACAGCGTGTACTTCGTCGGGACGAAGGCGATGAGAAAGATGATGTAGATCGGAAAGAGGAAGAAGATCGAGATCACGACGATCGCGACGCCCAGCCCGATGTTCGCGAACGTGAAGACCGGACGCTTGTACAGAGGCGCCGGGGGACGGGCGTCCGCTGCGGGGGAGCCCACGATCATCGGCCCCGGCCCCCGATGATGATCACGAGCACGATGAACAGCCCGACGATCCCGAGCAGGACCGTGGACACGGCCGAGGCGAGGTAGATCCCGGTGCTGTAGTAGAGCGTGTAGACCTGGACGGTCAGGAGCTGCGGGTACGACCCGATCATGATGTAGGCGAGCTGGAAGATGTTGACCTCCTGGGCGCCCCGGATGAGGAGCGCCATCACGATGAAGTTGCGAAGACCCGGGAGCGTGACGTAGCGGAACTGTCGGAAAGGACCGGCGCCGTCGACCGCGGCGGCCTGGTAGAGCGCCTTCGGGATCGTCGCGTACCCGGCGACGAGGATGATGACGACGAGCGAGGTGTTCTTCCAGCTATCGGCGATGACGACCGTGGCGAGCGCGAGGGGGACCGTGTGGGTCCAGTAGATCGGCAGCGAGACGCCGGCGATGGTCAGGAGGTGGTTGAGCCCGGTGGCGGTGATCACGCTGTCCGCGTAGCCGCCGCCCGTCGCGGGGAAGATCTGCGAGAAGACGTACCCCGCGACGACCGTGGCGATCCCGATCGGCAGGATCGCCACCGTCGCGAACACCGACTTCCCGCGGAACGAGCGCGCGAGGATCGAGGCGATCGCGAGGGCGAGCCCGAACTGGAGCGCGAGCGCTCCCAGGACGACCCACAGGGTGTTCCCGATCCAAGTGTAGAGACCCAGCTGGACCGAGGCGGTGTAGTTGTACGTCGTGAACGAGAGGATCGGAGTCTGGAAGCTGTAGACGATCGTCTGGGCCGCGGGGTAGAACGCAAAGTACCCGACGTAGACCAGCGACGGGACGACGAAGAGGAACGGGACGATGCGCGCCTTGTGGCGCTGCCAAAAGGTCGCGACCGGAGCGGGTGGTCTCCCGTTCCGGTCGACGACGGCCATGAAGCGGTTGGGTCCTCCCTACGGCGCCGCTCGTTCTCCTCCTACACGTAGAGCGGGCCGAAGTCGCCGGCCGAGTACTCGCTCGCCGTCGTCGCCCCGAAGTTCGTGGTGAGGTAGGTGACCATCTGGCTGTTGGCGCTGCTCGCGTCCGACGTCAGGTCCCCGATGTGGCCCTGGATGACCACGGGGGTGAAGATGTCGTTGTAGAACAGGTCCTCCCACTCGGTGATCCAGGGGACCGGCGGCCGGAACACGGGGTTCTGGAGCGCCGCCTCGATCGCGAGGTCCACGGTCGACTGGTTCGAGGGCAGGTTGTCGTACGCCGCCGCGTTGACCGCGGGGTTGCCCGTGTCGACCATCAGGACCTGCTGCGCCTTCGCCGAGAGAAGGTACTGCGCGAACAGTTGGATCGCCCAGAGGTTGGTCGCGCCCTTCGGGACCGCCAGGACATCTCCGCCGACCACCACGTCGGACGCCTGCGCCCCGGTGCCGTTCGGACCGGGGTAGACGAGCAGGTTGCTCGCCGAGATCGGGGTCGAGACCCCGGAGCTCACGCCCGTCAGGAGGGGATAGATGTACGGCCACTGGTCGACGAGCATCGAGTAGGCGCCCGACGCGAGGCCGGTGTACGTCGCGTACGTCGCGCTCGTATACCCGGGGTTCAGGTACGAGCTCAGGTTGTACGCGTACGACATCGCAGCCAGGTCGCCCGGATCGTTGAAGACCATCGGGTTACCTCCGAACTGGACGTCCCACTGGAACAGCTGGGTCGCCGTGTCCGGCGGAGCGCCGCCCTGGATCATCACCGAGTTGGCGCCGAGCGTCTGCGCGTCCGTGTAGAGCTGGGCGTAGGTCTGGGGTCCCTGGGCGGTCGAGATGCCCGCGTTCGCGAGCGCCGTCTTGTTCAGCCAAACGAGCTGGACGTTCGCGCGGAACGGGATGAAGTAGATCCCGCCGTAGGTCTTGGTCTCGTAGTTCACGACGCCCTGCATGCTCGGGATGAGCTGCGCCGGCTCCATCAGCGGGGCGAGCGAAGTGATGTTCATCAGGTCGTTTCCGCCGCCGGTCGCGTAGAGCAGCTCGCCGATGTCGAGGTTGTCCTCCGCGATCAGGGTCGTCCCGACGTCGTTGGCCGAGACGAGCGCCGCGATCTTGGTGACCATGTCGCCCGCGTCGATGTTCACGTAATTGATGTGGATGTTCGGATACTGCGCCTCGAACTGCGGGATGAGCACGTTCGTCATGAACGTCTCTTCGCTCGAGGACAGGTCGTCATAGTAGGTCACGGTCGTCGTCCCCGAGCTCGAGCTGCTGGTGCTGTGGCCGTAGACATAGCCGCCGACCCCCGCGAGGATCGCGACCACGACCACGATCACGGCCCAGACCCCCGACATGCGTCTCGCCCGTCGTGTGTAGTCCTGCCCGGCGGTCGTCGCCGGGGTGGAGGTCGCCGGCTCGGCCGGCGGACCGTCCGTGGGTTGCGCTGACATGGCGCATGCCAAGCCGCGAACGACTTTAAGGATGCTGAAAATTGAAATATTCCCGCGTCCGCGGCGCGGTTCGGCGCGCCGACGGGAGAAACCGGATCACGGCCCGCGCGCAATCTCGCGCGCGACGCACGCGGCCCCGACGAGCGACGCATTCTCACCGAGGCGGGAGGTTTCCACGCGTGCACCCGCCGCCGGAGGTTGACACCGCGACCGAATCGCGGCCTCGATCACCGGGACGAACCGCGGCATGCCCGCGACGAGCCCGCCGCCGACCACGAGCAGGGACGGGTTGAACGCGTTGACGATCCCGACCGCACCGTCCGCGAGGTATCGCTCCGTCTCTCCCACGAGCCGGCCGGCCAGCGCGTCGCCCGCGCGGTACTCCTCGAACACGGTCTGGGCGGAGATCGCCGACACCCCGCCGGCGCGCGCGAGGAGCGCGCGTCCCGCCGATGGCTTCTCTCGCACCGCCTCCTGCGCTCGCTCGGCGATGCCCCACCCGCCGGCGTACGCCTCGAAGCAACCGGAGTTCGGGCAGTGGCATCGCCGGCCGCCCGCCACGATCGTCAGGTGTCCGACTTCGCCGATCGCATGCGTGCCGCCTTCGAGGAGGCGCCCCCCGACAACGGCGGATCCGCCGATACCGGTGCCGAGCGAGAGAAAGAACAGGTCGGACGCGCCCACGCCTGCCCCGTGCTGCCACTCCGCAAGAGCGGCCGCGCGCGCGTCGTTGATCACGGCGACCGGAACCCCGAGCTCCTTCGCGAGCAGCGCACCCAGGGGGATGTCCCTCCAGCCGAGGTTGGGAGCGTGCAGGACCGTTCCCTCGGTCGGATCAACCTGAGCGGCCACGGCGATCCCGATTCGGACCGGACCCGCGGCCGCGGGGTCCCAGCACGAGCGGGCGCTTTGGGCGACGGCGCGGATCACACCGTTCGGTCCGTCGTTGGAGTGCACCACGCGCCCGCTGTGCTGCAGGATCGTCCCGTCGGCCGCGACGAGCCCGCTCACGACCTTCGTGGCGCCGAGGTCGATCCCGAGCACGGGGCCGTCCGCGGCCGCGGTAGGTTCACTCTTCGGGGATCTCCCCGCGCGCTTCGGCCTCGGCATACTTGTGCACGACGTCCACGAACGTCGAATGCGACCAGGTCAGCGGGGTCGCGCTCTTGGGTTCTCCGCTGCGCCGATCGATCTGCTCGGACAGGAGGAGCGTGGGGGTCGCGTGGCCGGCGACCCACTCGATGAGCTCCCGGCACCGCGGCCGATCGCCCAGCCGCAGGCGGGCCTCGGCGAGCCAGAGTGTGCAGATGATCCACGGGTTCTCGTGCCCATAGTACTCGTCGCCTTCGTAGCGGCCGAGCCCACCGATCTCGGGATTCCACAGGCGGCGCTCGACCGTGTCGACGACCGCGCGGGCCCGGGGATCGTCCCACGGCAGCAGGCCGAGCTTCAACGCGAGCAGGACCGACGCGTCGATCCGGTCGTCGCGCGGAAAGAGCGAGCGAACGAACCGACCGCGGTCGGCGTCCCAGAAATCGCGACGCGCGGCCTCGAGAATCTCCGACGACGCGGTCCGCCAGTTCGACGGATCCTTCCCGATCTCCTCGGCGACTCGGGCGGCTCGCTCGAGCGCGTGCCCCACCGCCGCCGTGGAGTAGATGTGCACGCCGAGCCGCTCCTCCCAGAGGTCGAAGCTGGGCGCGGGCAGGCCCGAGGTCGGTTCGCGGAATCCGGCGAGGAAGTTCGCCGCGTCCTTGACCAGAGGCCAGAATCCCAGCAGCACGTCCGGGTCGGCGCCCCGCTTGAAGTGGTGCCAGACGGCCGCGATCACGGTCGCGGTCTGGTCGATCTGGAGGAACGGCGGAGGGTGCCACGTGCTCCCGATGGCGCCGTCGGGGAAGTGCCGGTGGAAGAAGGAGCCGTTCGGCTCCTGGCAGCTGCGCGCGAACTCGAGGAACCGCGACGCGTTCTCGTAGAGTCCCGCCTCGTCCATCGCCTTCGAGATGTAGCCGCCGTCGCGCCACCAGCAGAAGTTGTAGGTGTCGCCCGCCGCGACCAGAGAGCTCGTGTCCGGCGAGGCGATGACGGCGCCGTTGGCGCCGGTCGCGTGCCGCATCATGAGGACGCTCTCCCGGTAGACCTGGCGCGCGTGGTCGCTCAGTCCCTTCGGAGGACTGGGGAGCCGCCGAGAGACCCAGGTGTCCCAGAACGCCTCCGACTCTCGAACGAATCGCGCGTACCCTCCCTGGCGAACGTAGTCCCGAACCTGGTGCACCGCCGGGAGGCTGCGCCCGGCGGCGAGGAAGAGCCGGACCTCCATGTCCCGGTCGGGAGCCGGTTCCAGGTCCCACTCCATGACGCTGTCCGCCGCTCCGTGAGCGACGGGCCGACCTTCCAGGCGTCCGTCCTCGGCGTCGACGTAGGTGCCCTTCAGCCCCTTCAGCGTGTGCTCGCCGCACACCGCCCGTGAATAGGCGGGCTCGGAGAAGAACTCGAAGAAGTAGCCGCGCTTGTAGTGCACCAGCGTCGTCGCGGCCGGGTCCACGAACGCGGTATCCTGGTACATCGACTCGGCGATCTGAAAGGCGTGGTAGGCGAACAGGCGGATCGGTCGGGCCGGTTCCGCGCGCAGGCGGAAGACGCGCGCGATGAGGTCGTGGTTCGGGTGGACGTGGTCGCGCACGGAGAGGCGGATCCCGTGGCCCGTCCAGACCGAGTCGGGCAGGTGTCCCCCGCCGTACGGAGTCTGGTGGATCTCGTAGCCGTTCCCGCGACGGAGCCAGGCGAAGCGGCCGCCCGATACGTCGAAGACGCCGAGCCGGCTCTCGCGCAGCTGCTGGAACTGCCCCGGGAACGGATAGAACAGCTCGTTCCACTCGCCGTTCTGGTTGACGGTGAGCAGCACTCGGCCGTTGCCGGTGACCTGGGTGATCACGCGGATGCCCCCGGGTCCCGCGCAGGAGCTCGCGACATCCGGGACCATCCGTGGAGCCCTGCGTCTATAACTTCTCGGTTCGACGCGCGGGAATCCGCCCCGATTGAGGCACGCAGCCTCGGCGCCACGCGAACCGTCATTACGGGTCGGACCTCTCGCGGGAGCACCCGTGAGCGCCCGCGGTCCGGAGGACGGAACCCCAGCTTCGGAGCGCGGCTCCGACCTCCTCGGGACGCTCGCCGCGCGACTGGCCCAGAAGAGCCCCGCACTGATCCTGGTCTACGGAGAACCGGGCTCCGGGAAGAGCAGCCTCATCCGGGCCCTGGTCCAGCGGGTCGAGGGCCCGACGCTGTTCGTGGCCTACCGGATCATGTCGCACGGGCCGGGCGCGTCCGGTCCGGGCAACCCGCCGACGCAGGTGGATCTGCTGCTCCTCGACCCCGATCGTGCGGTGGCCGACGGTCTCGCCGAGCGCGCCCCGACCGAGGCCATCCCGGTGTCGTTCGCGCCGACCGGGGCGCAGACCGAGGGGTCGAGCGTGCCTCCCCCGATCACCGCCGCCGTCGAGGCGATGGCGAACGCCGGCGGCGGCACCCTGTTCGTGGACTCCTGGGACCGGCGGAGCGAGGAGGTGTACCGCGCGCTTTCCGGCCTCAAGACCGGAGGTCTCGAGCTCACCGCCTCCATCGCTCCCCTCCAGGAACAGCTGGGCCGGATCCCGGTGCACACGGTCATCGCGATGCTCGGACAGCCCGATCCTTCGGCGGACTCGCTCGCGGATATCGCCCTCATCCTCGGCCGTGAGGAGATCGATGGGAGCCCGGCGCACGTGCTGCGCGTGGAGAAGTCGGCCGTGCCGATGCCCGGCCCCGATCAGATGCTCTTCTCGACGGAGCGCGGCGGCTTCTTCTGCCCGCCGCCGCAGGACGCGCCGCCGATCCGCGGAGTTCACGCGCCGGATCCCGAGAGCGAGGCCCGTCCCGGGAGCTTCTGGCCCGG
>JASIBA010000043.1 GCA_030041735.1 Thermoplasmata archaeon
CGGGCTCGACGTCCATCTTGGAACGGAACTCGGCGATGCGCTGCTCCACCTCGTTGAGCTTCCGGACGTACGCCTCGTAGAGGCCGATGTGGGCCTTGATCTGCTTCGGGGTGAGTCCCTTGATGGTGCCCTCGGTCAGTAGGTTCGAAAAGTCGCGGGCCTTGTGCTCCATCGTTTCCTCCGGTGGCCCCCGGGGGAAACTCCACGTCGCAGGGAGCGACCTGGCCCACCGGTAGCCCGTCTCGCCAGACCCCCGAATCGATTTAAGCTTATGTCGTTTTCGAGAATCGTATACCGCGGGTCTCGTACCGTACCGGTCGCCGCGGCGATCGGTGGTCGGCGCGCCACGTCGGTTCCCCAGGGATGGGAACCCGGGGCGTGGAGTCGGACTCCGGGAGATTCGAACGATGGACTCGTTTCGTGGACATCGAAGGTTGGCTGGGCGCCCGGGAGGCTCATGAGTCAGGACTCGCTGATCGAACAGACTCGTGCGACCCTCGCGGAACTTCTCACGAACGGGGTCGAGGTCGAGGACATCGAGCTGGAGGGCCCACAGATCGTCCTCTACACGAAGCAGCCGGACGCGTTCCTCTCCGGGAGGGATCTCCTCCGGCAGATAGCCCAGCGTCTCCACCGGCGCGTGGTCGTTCGGACCGACCCGGCGGCCCTCATCGACGCCAAGGAGGCGGAGAGGCTGGTTCGGGAACTCATCCCCGTCGAGGCGGAGATCAGCCAGCTGTTCTTCGAGCCCGAGACCGGCGAGGTCACGATCGAGGCGGCAAACCCGGGCGCCGTCATCGGACGCGGCGGGTCGGTCCTGAACGACCTCAAGCGGCGGATCGGCTGGGTGCCGACCGTCGTTCGGACGCCCCCCATCCCCTCGAAGACGGTCGAGGAGGTCCGAATCCATCTTCGGAACTCATTCGAGGACCGGCGCTCGTTCTTGAAGAAGGTCGGCACCCGCCTGGGACGGGATCCCCTCCCGGAGAAGCTCTGGGGACGAGCGACCGCCCTCGGGGGATTCCGTGAAGTGGGTCGCAGCGCGTGTCTGCTGACGACTCAGAATTCGAAGGTGCTCATCGACTGTGGGATCGATCCGGGGTCCGAGCGGACGCCCTACTTCAACGCCCCGGAACTCCTCCCCCTCGACTCGCTCGACGCGGTCGTGGTCACGCATGCGCACCTGGACCACTGCGGACTCGTCCCCGTGCTTCTCAAGTACGGGTACAAGGGCCCGATCTACTGCACCGCGCCGACGCGCGACCTGATGACGCTGATGCTACTCGACGCCATCAAAGTGGTGAACCAGGAAGCCCGACGGGGGCTGTACGATTCCGCCCAGGTCCGCGACCTGGTCTGGCGTACCATCCCGCTCCGTTGGGGCGAGACGACCGACATCGCCCCCGACATCCGGCTCACTCTGCACAACGCGGGCCACATCCTCGGCTCCTCGATCTGCCACTTCCACCTCGGTCAGGGCGATCACAACATCGCCTTCACGGGCGACATGAAGTACGAGCGGACCTGGCTGTTCGACCCTGCGGCCACGCGGTTCCCTCGTCTGGACACCCTGGTTATCGAATCGACCTACGGGGGGGCTCGGAATGTGCAACCGACCCGTCAGCAGGCCACGGACGAGTTCTGCGCCTACGCGGCCACCGTGCTGGGCCGGGGGGGCAAGCTCCTCGTGCCGGTCTTCGCGGTCGGGCGATCCCAGGAGATGATGCTCGTGCTCGAGCAGGGGATGCGGGAGGGTCGGGTCCCGAAAGTACCGGTCTACCTCGACGGAATGATCTTCGAGGCGACGGCCATCCACACGGCGTACCCGGAGTACCTGAACAGCCAGCTGCGCGGCCAGATCTTCCAGCAGGGCGACAATCCGTTCCTCTCAGAGATCTTCCGGCGGGTCGACTCCGCGCACATGCGCTCCGAGATTCTGGACGCGCACGAACCGTGCGTCGTGCTCGCCACGTCCGGCATGATGAGCGGCGGCCCGGTGATGGAGTACTTCCGGGGGTGGGCGCCCGCTCCGACGAACGCGCTCCTGTTCGTGGGGTACCAGGCCGAGGGGACCTTCGGCCGCCGCCTGCAGCGGGGAGTGTCGGAGGCCACCGTCCTGGACGGGGGCCGGTCCGTCTCGGTCCCCGTTCGACTCGAGATCGCAACGGTCGAAGGGTTCTCGGGACACTCCGACCGGAACCAGCTGATGAACTACGTCGGGAACCTCGATCCGCGACCTCGACAGATCCTGGTCAACCACGGCGAGGAATCGCGGGCCTTGGATCTGGCCAGCAGTTTTCAGCGCCGGTTCGGGGTCGCCTCGCAGGCGCCGCTCAATCTCGAGGCGGTCCGACTGCTCTAGCCGTTCCGCGGATCGCGACCGGACGGGCCCGCCGGGATTCGAACCCGGGTTTGAGGCTCCGGAGGCCTCCGTGATGTCCAAGCTATACTACGGGCCCGCGCGGGGCCCATTTGGATGGGGCCCATAGAAGTACCGGTCCGGGCGCGGGCGTCCGCTCTCCGGGAGCGACTTCGAGGGGAACGGGAAGTCCGGCCGGGGCATGCGGCCCGGACGCGCCCACCATTCATGAGCCTCGGTGGAGTGCCCGATCCACCGCCGTGGAGAGGGGTCGAGCCCTCGAGCGGTCGGCCGTGGAGCGCGCATGGAGATCCGGACGCCGGGGACGCAGCCTTCGATGCGAGGACCGCCCGAACTGTTCACGGGCACGGCGTGGATCGACTACCTGCACCAGCCGGTCGCACCGGCCCGGGCTCAGGTCCAGCACGTGACGTTCGAGCCAGGCGCTCGGACGGCGTGGCACACCCACCCGCTCGGTCAGACGCTGGTCGTGACGGCGGGCGTGGGTTGGATCCAGAGCGAGGGCGGCGAAGTAGAGGAGGTCCGTCCGGGGGATGTGATCTCGATCCGTCCGGGCGAGCGCCACTGGCACGGCGCCACCGCGAGCCACGGGATGTCGTTTCTCGCCGTCCAAGAGGAGCTCGACGGACGTGTGGTGGACTCCATGGAGCACGTCTCCGACGAGCAGTATCGGCCGTCCTCGGCGACCGTCGTCGCGCGCTCGTCGCCTCGGCAAGCATAAAGTGCGGGCGAGCGCAACGCCATCGTCCTTCCGAGGTCTGGGCATGCGGGAGTCCCCCACCGAGACCGAGTACGCGCGGTCCCATCGGGACCTGAAGTCGCGCTTCGTGAAGGTCGATTTCGTGAATTGTCCGGTGGAGACTTCGATGGGCATCCTCGGAAAGAAGTGGACGCTGGCGATCCTCCGCGACGTGGGGGCCTACGGCGTCGACCGGTTCAGCCGTCTCCGCAAGTCCCTCCCCGGAATCCCTTCCAGGGTGCTCGCCACGCGCCTGAAGCAGCTCGAGGGGGAGGGGTTCCTTCGGAGGACCACGGAGCGCGCCACACCCCCGAAGGTCGTCCGCTGGTCCCTGACGGAAAAGGGCGTCGACGCCCTCCGTGTGGGCATGGCGCTCGCGGCGTTCGGCGCCCGATGGTACGCCGACCGGATCTTCGGCGACAAGCGGCCCCGACGCATGACCGAGGTCTACAGCCGCGAAGGACTCGAGCTGTTCGCGAGCCTGATCGCGCCCGGCGAGACCCCGGCCGGGATCGAACCGCTACCCTCGGAGGCCGGGCTCGCCCGAGCCCTCCGCCTCGAGACGGCTCCCCGACGGACCCCTTCGCAGGCTCGCGGGCCCGCGTCGGGCCCGACGTCCCGGGGCGCGGCCCGCGCCGGGGCGGCCGGGCCGACTTCGTGAAGGTGAGTTTTCGCTCGCTTTCCTCCTTATCCCGCGGCGCACGCTGGGAGGGCCGGTGAGGAACCGTGGCCCCGATGATTGACGTGTACGCGCGCGACGACCTGTTCCCCAGCGGCACCGACCGGCAGCTCGGCGAACAGCTCACGGCGGCCGTCCTGCGGGCCGAGGGGGTCAAAACGCCGGGTCCGTTCCACCTGAACAACACCGCCGCGTACATCCATCGGCTCCCACCCTCGGCGGTCCACACCGCCGCCACCGACGGCGCGCGCACGGTGCGCGTGCAGGTCATCACGCCACCGGGAGCGCTCTCGCGGGACGGACAGAAGCAGCTCGTCAAGGAGGCCACGGAGATCGTGACCCGGATCTCCGGCGATCCGAGCCTCGCGGGCCGAACGTGGGTGATCCTCACGGAAGCGGCCGAGGGCGGCTGGGGGCTCGCCGGCACGGCATTCGGGAAGGCGGAGTTCGCGGCCCTCGCGGCGAAGGCCGCCTCGAGCCACTAGATCCGGCCGGGGTGCCTCGGGCCCGGGCAGGCACGGAGCGGGTCGGCCCATGGCGGGATCGGGGGCCGGCCGGGTGGGCTCGAGCGGGCGGAAGGGCCGCCTCCAGTGGGAGGTCCTCGTCGCTCCGAGCATTCCGGTCCGCACCGAGGACTTCGCGCCGGGCGAGCACGAGCGTCCCTGGCCGCCCACCCCCTCGACGCTCGTGTTCGGATCCCGGGATGCGGTCGTGATCGATTCGCCCATCACCCAGCGGCAGGCGGAGGCGCAGGCCGCGTGGATCTCCTCGACCGGCAAGAACCTCACCACGATCTATGCGACGCACGGCCACGGCGACCACTTCCTGGGCGCGGGCGTGCTGCGGGAGCGATTTCCCGACGCGGGGTTCGTCGCCCACCGCGACGCCGTTCGGGTGATGCGTCAGCAGCTCGCCCCCGAGTTCTTCGAGAAGTTCTGGGAGTCGCGATTCCCCGGCCAGCTCCCCGCCCGTCGGATCATGGCCGAGGAACTCGAATCGAACGATCTCGAGCTCGAAGGCGAGCGGCTCGCGGTGGTCCCGCTCGGATTCACGGACACCGAGGGAACGACCGCGCTCCACGTCCCCTCGCTCGGTCTCGTGGCCGCCGGGGACGCGGTCTATCAGGGCGTGCATCCCCGTCTCGTGGAGGGGATCCAGCGAGGGAAGCTGGGCGAATGGATCGCCGCGCTCGACACCCTCTCCGCGCTCGCGCCGACCACGGTCGTCGCCGGCCACAAGGATCCGACCCGGGACGACAGCCCGCGATCGATCGACGGGACGCGGCAGTATCTGCTCGAGTTCCAGGCTCGCGCGCGCACCGCCTCGACCGCGCGGGAACTGTACGACACGATGCTGGCCCGCTACCCCGACTGGCTCAACCGCGGCGCGCTCTGGAGCTCAGCGGGGTCGGCCTTTCCCTAGACTGCCGGGGGGCTCTCGAGCCCACTCGACGGCCGTCGGATCGACGTCAGTTCGAGCGGGCGACCTTGGCCTTCGGGGGGGCTGGTGTCTTCGACTCGGAGTACCCGCACTTGCCGCAGGCACGCCGGTTGGAGTGCTCGGCCAGGTACACGCCGGGCCCGCACTTGGGGCAGGACTTGTGGGTGCGCTGCAGGCTCTCGCCGGAGACCTCGTAGAGGCCGACGCGTGCCTTCGCCACCGCGCCTCACTCCTTCGGAGGGGCGCTCTTCGTCTCGGCCGCCGGTGCCTCGGCCGGCTTCGCCTCTGGCGCGGGAGCGGCCGGGCCCTTGGCCTCCTTCTCCTTGAGGCCGTTGCGCACGAGGATGTGGGAACGGGAGATCGACTTCGCGGCGTCCGCGCTCTCGTAGACGAGCGCCTCGCCGCGGCTCACGGCGGTGCCGAAGCGCGCCCGCATCCGCTCGATCACGACGCGGTCCTTCGGGGCCTTCACGATCTTCGCGAGCTCGGTGCGCACGCTGTCGCGGGTGGGCGTGGCGGCCGTGGCGTGGGCGACCTCGAACCGGTACTCGTGCCGCTGGAGGAGCGGGTTGGGCCGGTCTTCGAGGATCCTAATCTCCACGGGGGGTGCTCCGAAGTTCCATCTGCGCGATCAGGTGACGGACATGCTCCTGCGCGACCGCGTCGACGCGGACGAAGGAGACCCCCGCACCCGGGATACCGTATATAACGGTGGCCCCGGCGGGAAGCGACTCGACGAGCGCGAGCGAGCCGAGATCCTCCTCGCCGTCGACTTCGATCAGCCCGCCGCCCGCTGCGATGATCTCCTTCACCGCGGTGCGGAGGCGCTCGGTGAGCTCGCCCGCGGGGTTGCGCACCCGCACGACGCGACGGGCCGCCAGCGGCCGGAAGACCGCCGGATCGACCGGTTCGTCGCGACGGGTCTTGAAGTCGACGATCCCCACGAGCGGAAGGTGGCCGAGCTCGATCGCGCGCTGCGTCACGCGGTCGCCGCACGCACCGAAGACGCCGAGCGACCGGATGCGACGATCCGCCGCGGCCCCCCGGTAGACGGGACCGTAGCGTTCCGCGAGCGCCGCACGCAGCGACGCGGGGACGGCCCAGGCCCGTTCCTCACTTGACGCGGAGTGCGTAGCGGCCCGCGGCATGGATCCCCATCTTCCGGGCGATCTCCGACTTCTCGGGATCGATCACGATGAGGTACCCCTGCCACTCGCGCGAGGTCTCCCCGCCGCACCGGGGGCACTTCGCCTGGTCGGTGATCGTGTTGCAGTTCTTGCACGCCTTGAGGTTGATCATCACGACCCCGCAGCCGCGGGCTTCGGCTCGCTCTTCGCCTCGGCCTTCGCCGCGGGCTTCGCGGGGGCCTTCTTGCCGGCCGGGGCCGCGGCCTTCTTGCCGCCCTTCTCGTCGGCCTTCTTGTGCGCTTCCTGGATCCACTCGAGGCGCCCGAGCGCGGGCTGACGCATCGTGAGACCGATGCGGCTATCCCGCGGGGAGATCTCCGAGAGCGAGAGCGATACGACCCGGGCGCGGACCTTGTAGCCGACCCGGAGGTCCTTCTTGGTCTCGATCCCGACGAGACGCTGGTTGTGCTCGTCGATATTCACCCGGTCGTCCATGATCTGCGAGACGTGCAGCAGGCCGTCGAGCGGGCCGAACCGGACGAACGCGCCGAACTTCCGGATCTCGACCACCGACCCCTCGACGACCTCCTG
>JASIBA010000044.1 GCA_030041735.1 Thermoplasmata archaeon
GGCGCGGGGAGATCCGGATCTGGCCGGAACGCTGGCGCCGGACGTTCGACCGTTGGATGGAGGAGCTCCAGGACTGGTGCATCTCGCGCCAGATCGTCTGGGGTCACCCGGTCCCCGTCGACTACTGCCGGGCGTGCGGCCGGACGATCGCCTCGGTCGAGCGCCCGACGGAATGCCCGGGCTGCCACGGCCGCGAGCTCGCGGCCGACCCGGACGTGCTCGACACGTGGTTCACCTCCTGGCTGTGGCCGTTCGCCGCGCTCGGCTGGCCGGAGCCGACCGCCGACCTCGCCCGGTACTACCCCACGAGCGTCCTCGTGACGGGCCGCGACATCATGTTCTTCTGGGTCGCCCGGATGATGATGGCCGGCTACCGGTTCGCCGGCGCCCGCCCGTTCTCCGACGTCTACCTCACCGGGATGGTCCGGGACGCCGAGGGGCGGCGGATGTCCAAGCATCTCGGCAACTCCCCCGACCCGATCGCGGTGATCCGGGAGCGCGGGGCGGACGCGATGCGCTTCGCGCTCGTCTTCCCCAACCCGACCGACGACGACGGCCCGTTCGGCACCGCCTCGCTCGACGGCGGACGGAACTTCCTGACGAAGCTCTGGAACCTCGTCCGGTTCACGGTCGGCCACCTTCCGGACGGCCTCGCCCCACCGCGCGCGCCCCCGTCCCTCGGCCCAGGCTCGCTCCTGGAGAACCGGTGGATCCTCGCGCGCTACCACCGGACCGCCGGATCGGTCGACGAGGCGCTCGAAGCGTTCCAGGTGACCCGGGCGGCGACCGACCTCCACGGGTTCGTCTGGCACGATCTGGCGGACCGCTACGTGGAGATCGCGAAGGAGGCCCTCGCAGGACGGCGCGGGGAACCCGCTCGGCGCGAGACGGAGGCGACGCTCGCGTTCGTGCTGGAGCGCACGCTCCGGCTGCTCGCCCCGTTCGTGCCGCACGTCACGGAGGAGCTCTGGCACGCCCTCCCGCACGACGGCGAGCTCCTCGCCACGGCCCCCTGGCCGTCCGCCGCGGAGGTCGCGCCCGACCCCTCGGCGGAGATGGCGATCGCCCCGGTCCTGGAGGCGATCCGGCTGTTCCGGAACCTCCGGGCCGAGGAGGAGGTGCCGCTGGACGCCTCGCCCGCGGCCTGGATCCGTCCAGCCGGGGACGACGGGGCTCGCCTCCTCGCCGCAGAGTCAGCGACGATCGTGCGCCTCGCTCGGCTCGGCCGGCTGGAGCTCCTGACCCCCGACGCGCCCGCCCCGCCCGGCAGCGCGAGCCGCGTGGCTCCCGAGGCGGAATGCTACCTCGAGCGACCCGCGACGAGCCCCCGGAAGGTCGACGCGCTCGCCCGGGAGCGGGAGCGCCTGGCGTCCCTCCTCGCGAAGGCGCGGAGCCGGCTCGGCGACGACGGGTTCCGTCACCGCGCTCCGCCCCAGGTCGTGGAAGAAGCCGAGGCGAAGGCCCGCGAGCTCGAGGAGCGGATCGGGCGGATCGACCGGCATCTCGAGGAGGCGGCGAAAGCATGACGGCCAGGCGTCGTCCGGCCCAGCGCGGGCGCACCCGATCGTCGGCGTCGCGGCCTCGAGCCAAACCCCGGACGAAGGCGCCGCGCGTCGCTCCGCCGCCGACCGGCCCCGTGGCGATCGACACCATCCCGATCGCCGGGGGCGGGCGGCCGCACCCCGTCGTGGGCCTCGGCCTCTGGGCGCTCGGCCGGTGGACCCCCCCGGACGAGGCACGGACGAAGGCGACGATCGCCCGCGCTTACGAGCGGGGGGTACGGTGGTTCGACACCGCCGAGGTCTACGGCGGCGGGCGGTCCGAGCGCCTCTTGGGCGAGGTCCTGCACCGCGCGGTCGGCGGCGGCGCGGACGCCTACGTCGTCAGCAAGGTCTCCTGGGAGCACCTGCGCCCGGCGCAGGTCCGGGCGAGCCTCATCGGAACGCTGGAACGGCTCGCCCGGCGGTCGGTCGACCTCTACCTCGTCCATGCCCCGGACACCCGGGTGCCGCTCTCCGAGACGATCCCCGCGCTCGAGACGCTCTGGAAGGAAGGGAAGGTCGGCGCGATCGGGGTCTCGAACTTCTCGGCCGACGAGCTCGAGGAGGCGGGGCGCCACCTCTCGGGCGGCCGGATCGCGGTGAACCAGGTCCGGTACAACCTCTTCGACCGGGAGGAGGCCGAGCCGGTCCTCGAGGTATGCCGACGGAACGGGATCCTCGTCGAAGCGTACACGCCGCTCGCGCGCGGACTTCTCGCCGGCCGCTACCTGGACGGACGCCGCGTGCCGGCCGACGTGCAGCGGTTCGCTCGGCGCCTGTTCGACCCGGACCGCCGGGCGACGCTCGTCGCCCGGGCCCGGGCGATCCGGGAGCTCGCGCGGACCGCGCGCGTGCCGATGGCCTCGATCGCGCTCCACTGGCTCCGCGAGCAGGGGGTGGCGCCGGTGTTCGGGGCCGGCCGCCCCGAGCAGGTCGACGAGAACCTCGCCGCCTGGGCCGTCCGGCCCCCGGCCCGGGTGCTGGCCGAGGCGGACGCGATCGCCCGGGGGGACCGTGCTTAGGCTCGTCGCCCTCGACATGGACGGGACGCTCGTCGACGTGAAGAGCTCCTGGGGCGCGGTCCACGCCCACTTCGGGGAGGAGAACGCCGAGGGGCTCCGCCGGTTCCTGGCCCACGAGATCTCGGACGAGGCGTTCATCCGCTCGGACATCGAGATCTGGTGGCGGCACCGCCCGGCGCTCACCCTCGCCGACCTCGAGGCGATCCTGGACGGGGTCCCCCTCATGCCCGGCGCCGGGGAGCTCGTCCGCAGCCTGCGGCACCAGGGGGTCCGCACCGCGATCGTGAGCGGGGGGATCGACCTGCTCGCGCGCCGGGTGGCGCGGGAGCTGTCGATCGACGTCGCCTTCGCGAACGGCTTCCGGGTCCGGTCCGACGGCCGGCTCACCGGCGAGGGGATCGTGCGCGTGCCGATCCGCGCGAAGGGGTCGGTGCTCGCCCAGCTCCAGGAGCAGCTCGGGATCGCCCCGGAGGAGACCGCGGCCGTCGGCGACTCCGCGATCGACGTCGACCTGTTCCGACGGAGCCGGTTCGGGGTCGCCTTCCGCCCCAAGGACGCCGCCGTGCGCCAGCACGCCCAGGCGGTCGTGGAGGAGCCGGACCTCGCCCGCGTGCTCGACGCGCTCGCGGCGTTCCCCGCCGCCTGAGAGGCACCCTTAAGGCCCGGGCCCGCTCGCAACGGCCCGATGGAGCCGTACTCGGTCCTCCTGGAGCGCGCTCGGGCGAAGCTGCCGCCCGTCCGCACCGGCGGGGAGCGGTTCCAGGTCCCGGAGGCGGACGTGATGACCGACGGGAAGAACACGGTCGTCCGTAACCTCCAGGAGATCGCGGGGGTCCTGCGGCGGGAGCCCGAGCACCTGATCGGCTTCCTCGCGCGGGAGTTCGGGTGCCCGGGGGTCCTCGACCTCCCCCGCGGCGTCCTCAAGTCCCGGCTCGCGAAGGAGGCGATCGTCGCCCGGATCCGGGAGTACACGCAGAAGTACGTCATCTGCTCGGAGTGCAAGCGGCCCGACACCCACCTCCAGAAGGAGGGGCGCCTCACGCTGCTGGTCTGCGAGGCGTGCGGCGCGCAGCGGCCGGTCACCGTGCGGCGCGTGGTCGCGCCCGAGAAGCCCCGCACCCCGGTCGTGGTGGGGGAGGTCTACCGGCTCACCATCGAGGACGTGGGCCGGCGGGGCGACGGCGTCGCCAAGAAGGAAGGGTTCGTCATCTTCGTCACCGGCGCCGCGCAGCGGGGGATGACCGTGAACGCGAAGATCACGAAGGTCCTCGGCAACAACGCTTACGCCATCGTCCAGCCGTAGCGTCGCCCGATGCGGAGCGTCCGCTGGGTCGGTCTCCTCGCGCTCTACGTCGGGGCCCAGGGGGTCGCCCTGCTGCTCGCCGAGCCGTTCCGCTCCGCGGGCCTCACGTCGACCTCCAATCCCCAGAGCGTCGCGGCCCCGCTCGAGATCATCGTCATCATCGTGGTCGCGCCGCTCGCCATCCTCTACCTCGCGCGCCGGCAGGGCGGGGTCTCCGCGCTCCGCCACCTGATCCTCCTCGCGATCGCGGCGAGCCTGGACATCACGCTCTACGCGACCTTCTCGGTCCTGCCGCCCGGGCTGATCCTGCTACCGCCGCACCCGGCGGAGATCGTGATCGACCCGGCGCTCATCCTGAGCGCGACGGTGAGCGCCTCCCTCTACCTGACGCTCCTGATGGAGCCGCAGTGGTACGTGATCGACCTGGTCGGGTTCGTCGCCGCGGGTTCCCTCATCGCGATCCTCGGCATCTCCTTCGCCATCCTGCCGGCGTTCATCCTGCTGGTCGCGCTGCTCATCTACGACGCGATCGCGGTCTACGGCACGAAGCACATGGTGAGCCTCGCCGAGGTCGTCACCGACATGAAGCTCCCAATCCTGATGGTGATGCCCGGCTCGGCCGGCTACGATTACCCGACCGCGCCGAACCTGAAGGCGGTCCGCGCGCAGCCGGTCGAGGAGCGCGAGGCGCTGTTCATGGGTCTCGGGGACGTCGTGATCCCGGGAACCCTGGTCGTCTCGGCGTTCGTTTGGCTGCCGGTCCATCCGCTCGTGCTCGGGATCGGCGCGAACCTCTGGGCCGGCCTCGGCGCCCTCCTGGGATCGCTGGTCGGCTACGCCGTGCTGATGCGTCTCGTGCTCCGGGGGAACGCCCAGGCCGGGCTCCCGTTCCTGAACGGCGGCGCGATCGTGGGCTACCTGCTCGCGTTCGCGCTGGCCTACCGCTCCTTCGGCTTCGGCCTCACGCCGGCGCTTTAAGCCCCCGTCGGTCGGACGGACCCGTGCCGCGGCGCGTCGAGGACATCGAGATCGACGACGCGCCGAGCCTCGACCGGCTCGTGCGCCGGATGGAGGCGGCCGGCGGGTTCAGCGCGAAGCAGGTCGCGGAGGGCGTCGACCTGCTCGCCCGCATGCTGGACGATCGCTCCATGACCCGGTTCCTCTCGTTCCCGGCGGACATCGTCGCGACCGGCACCCGGGGCGTGCTGGCGACACTCGTCCGCGAGGGCTACGTCGACTGCGTGATCACGACGTGCGGCACGCTCGACCACGACCTCGCGCGGGCCTTCCGACCCTACCTGCACGGCGCGTGGGACCTCGACGACGCGGACCTGCACCGGCGGCACCTCTACCGCCTCGGCAACCTCGTGATCCCCGAGGCGAACTACGGACGGATCGTCGAGCGGAAGATGCGCGCGATCCTCGACGCCCAGTGGGCCGCCGGCGTCCGGTCGCTCTCGACGGCCGCGCTGGCGAAGGCGATCGGCGCGGCGATCCCCCGCTCGGCGCGTTCGAGCATCCTACGGGCCGCGCTCGACCGGGAGGTCCCGGTGGTCGTCCCCGGCATCACGGACGGGGCGGTCGGATCCCAGCTCTGGCTGTTCTGGCAGGATCACAAGGCGCTGACGCTCGACCTGTTCTCGGACGAGCAGCTCCTCTCGGACCTCGTGTTCGAGGCGGAGCGGACGGGTGCGATCCTGCTGGGGGGCGGGATCTCGAAGCACCACGCCATCTGGTGGAACCAGTTCCGCGACGGGCTCGACGCGGCGCTGTATCTCACGACCGCGGTCGAGTGGGACGGGAGCCTCTCGGGCGCGCGCACCCGCGAGGCGGTCTCGTGGGGCAAGGTCAAGCCCACAGCGCGGCACACGACGGTGGAGGGCGACATCACGGTGCTCCTCCCGCTCATGGTCGGCGCCGCGCTCGAGCGGGTCCGACGATGAACCGGGGCCCGAGCGGCCGAGGCTTTATCTCCCGCGGCCAAGTCCGCCCGAGCCGACCGTGGGCCCGTAGCTCAGCCCGGTAGAGCAGGCGGCTCTTAACCGCAAGATCAGGGGTTCGAATCCCCTCGGGCCCGGTTTCGAATTCCCGCGGGCCCACCCATTCCGCCGTTCCAATACTACTTGTCCCCGGTGTTGCTCGGGACCGCCGTGCGCGGCTTGTACCCCCTTTGGGGGGATCCGCGGCGATGCCGGCCATGATGGATTCGGTCTATCGCTTCCGAGTAGGAGACTTCCGGTGCGCGGCGGTCAGCGATGGAACGTACTCGTACCACAACCCCGCGAATTTGCTCTTCATCGATGCCCCTAGAGAGGAGCTCAATCGAAAGCTCAGTGCCATCGGGATTGACCCGGAGAGGTGGACCGAGTTTGTGAGCGACTACTCCTGTCTACTCGTGGAAACCGGAGGTCGCAGGGTCCTGATCGATACGGGAGGTGGCACTCTCGGACCCGACACGGGGAAGTTGACCGCGAACCTGAGGGCGGCGGGGATCGATCCCGGCAACATTGACACCATCGTTCTGACCCATGGACACGGGGACCATGTAGGCGGGAACACGGGAGCCGACGGCCGGTCGGCGTTCCCGAACGCGCGATTCAAGATGGTTCGAGCGGAATGGGACTTTTGGACCTCCCGCCCGGACCTTTCGTCCATGAGAATCCCAGCCTACATCCAGAAGGTCCTCGCGAACGTCGGGCCCGAACGACTCCTCCCCGTCCGAGACCAGGTTGACTTCATCGAGCCGGACCAGGACATCCTCCCGGGCATCCGGGCCGTCGGTACCCCCGGTCATACGCCCGGTCACCTCGCGATTGGCCTCTCGTCGCAGGGAGACCATCTGCTCTATGTGTCGGATGCGATCCTCCACCCGATCCACATCGAGGAACCCGATTGGAACGCTTCGGTGGACACGACACCGAAGCAGGCCGCGAGTTCCCGCCGGTTGCTGTTACGATTGGCCACCTCCCAGAATGCCCTGGTCCATGGATTTCATTTCCCGTTTCCCGGGTTGGGACGGATCGAGACCGTGGGAGAAGGCTGGCGTTGGCAGCCCATGACGGTGCGGTGACCCTCGGCGCCATTAACATAGGGTCACGGGATTCGGGAGCGTGAGCGCCGGCCAACGTCGACTGTCGGCCATCATGTTCACCGACATCGTCGGGTTCACTCGGAGCGCTCAGCGGAACGAGGAGGCGGCCCTAAGGCATCTCGAAGAACACCGAAGGCTGCTCCGACCGGTCTTCGGCCAGCACGGCGGGAAGGAGGTCAAAACCATGGGGGATGCGTTCTTGGTGGAATTTAGCAGTGCCCTCGAGGCGGTGCGCGGCGCCGTCGCGATGCAACAACTCCTCCACAACAGGAACGCCACCGTTACGCCCGAGAACGTGGTCCGCATTCGAATCGGTCTCCATGTGGGGGATGTCGTTCACCGGGGCCGGGATGTCTTGGGCGATGCCGTCAACGTCGCGTCGCGGATCGAGCCCCTCGCGGAACCCGGAGGGATCTGCCTCACCGACCAGGTGTTCCAACATGTCCTCCACAAAATCGATTTTCCGATGGTGAGCCTCGGACAACGCGAGCTCAAGAACGTCGAGGCGCCGGTCGAAGTGTACCGGCTCGTCCTCCCCTGGGAGGAATCCTCCCGACCGTCCGCCGTCCCGCTCGCGACCAACCGCATCGCCGTGCTCCCGCTCAAGAACATGAGCGGGGACCCGGCCGATGAGTACTTTGCGGACGGGATGACCGAGGAAATCATCTCGACGATCACGGCCATCAGTGGTCTCAAAGTGATCTCGCGGACCTCGGCGATGAAATACAAGAACACCGAGAAGGGCCTTCCTGAGATTGCCCGGGAGCTGAGCGTCGGCTCGGTCGTGGAAGGCAGCGTCCGCAAGTCCGGCGACAAGGTCCGGATCGCCGTTCAGTTGATCGACGCCCACACCGACGAACATCTCTGGGCGAACCAGTACGACCGGGAGTTGAAGGACATCTTCGCGCTCCAGGCGGAGATCGCGACGCAAGCCGCCTCCTCGCTGAAGGTAGCCCTCCTTCCCGCCGAAGCACGTCGGATCGCGGACAAGACCCCGGTCGACCCGGAGGTTCACGCGCTCTATCTCAAAGGTCGATTTCATGCCAACAAGAGAACCGAGGAAGGCCTGAACAAGAGCATCGAGTACTTTCATCAGGCGCTCGAGCGCGACCCGAGCTACGCACTCGCCTACGCGGGAGTGGCGGATGCCTACATCCCGCTCGGTTACTACTGCTATATCGCGCCGTCCGTGGCGATGCCCAAGGCGAGGGCGGCGGCGGAGGAGGCCCTCCGGATCGACCCAATCCTCGCGGAGGCCCAAACCGGCCTTGCGGCCGTCCAGTGGCTCTACGAGTGGGACCGAACCGGCGCGGAGAAGGGGTTCCGGAACGCCCTCCGTGAGGACCCGGGGTACACTCGAGGTCGACAGATGCTCGGTGAGCTTCTCTCGTCCATCGGCCGGTTCGACGAGTCCGCGACGGAGCTGAAACAAGCGCTCGACATCGACCCTCTTTCCTTGTCCGTCATTATTGCGGAGGTGCAGCGCCTATACCTGGCGCGCCAGTACGACGCCGCGATTGACCAGTCCCTCAGGCAATCGGAGATGGACCCGAACTATTTCCCGGCTCACCTGTTCCGAGGCATGGTTTTGGGACAGCAGCGCCGGTTCTCCGAAGCGATCCATGAACTCGAAGTCGCGCGGGTCCTGTCGGGTGGCAGCGGATGGGCCGTAGCCGCCCTCGGAGAGGTGTACGCGTTGGCGGAAAAGCGCGACAACGCCGAGGCCATCCTTCACGAACTCGACACATTGGGAAACCGGCGCTATGTCTCCCAACTCCTCGTCGCCGGCATCTTTCTGGGTCTTGGAGACCCCGAACGAGCGCTGATGTGCCTAGAAAGGGCGGTCACGGACAAGGATCCTCACCTGACCCGGTTGAAGTTCGACCCCTATTTTGACAAGCTTCGTTCGGACGCACGGTTCCAAGACGTGCTCCGTCGGATCGGACTCGGGGGATGACCACCCTCGGATTGATCGACACACCGCTTGGAAAATGTAGTCGATCGTCCGCGAACGACGCGCTCGCCGGGCACCCTCGACTCAATGCGCGGGGAAGGGCGCCCCAGGTGCGGTGGTGACCCGCCGGGCGTATTCGTCCACCGAGGTTGGCCGAATCCCGAACGTCTTCGAGGTCTTCCGCATGTCGACCTCATCGCCCTTAGAAGCCCTGATGCACAGAGCCGCGAAGGACTTCTGCAGCGAGTCCTGAGCCGCATCGTGTTGGGCTTGCAACGTCGTTACGGGCACATTCTGGACCGCGAACTTCTTCCCCGAGTGGCGTTCGAAGACCTTCACGACTTCGAGCGCAGACAGTGCTTCGGGCCCCCCCAGCGGGATGACCTGGTTCTTGCCGGCGGGATGGTCAACGGCCGCCACTGCGAAGGCGGCCACATCGGGAACCGCGATCCAACTGAGTTTCTTGTCCCCGACTCCGTAGATGGTGGCTTTCGAATTCGCGTAATCGAATCCCAGTGCCGGACTCAACCAGATCTCCATGAAGTACGTCGGGCGCAGGATCGTGTACTCCAAGCCGCTCTCTTTCAGACGCTTCTCGACGTCCCGCTTGGCGTTTCGTAGCGGGCTCGGGTCATCGATGCTAAACGAAACGTACACGAACCGTCGAACGTGTTCTTTGGCCGCGGCGTCAACAAGATTAATCTGACCGTCGCGGTCGACCGTTTCGATCGTGTCTCCGGGTTGGCGGGAGAACGTGGTACTGGCCGTAGTGATGAGGGCTTCCTCGCCCTTACAGGCCCTTTCAAGGGACTTCGGGTCGCGCAAATCGGCGGTGATCAGTTCCGCCCCCATCGACCGCAATCGGTCGACCTTGGCTGGATCCGCCGTTGGTCGGACAACGGCCCGGACCTTGTGGCCCTTCTTCGACAGCTGAGCGCAGATTTCGGCACCCAGAACCCCTGTCGCTCCTACCACGAGAACCTTCATGCGGTCCTCCCGTCGTCCACTCCCCGCAGGGAGAAAAAACCGTACCTTCTGCCGGTATTTACTCGATTGCTGTCGCCTCGGACTTGGACGAAAAGCCCGTCACCGCAAGAACCCCCTAGGAGAGGGCGGTCTCGGGGCGCGACCCCCCTCGGTATCTCAATGACTAGCTCGTCGAATCCCCTCGGGCCCGTACCCCGCCCCCGGCTTCGGCGGAGTCAAGTCCCCCCGAGGCTCCGTGGATCGCGGGGGAACGGTGTGTCCGTTCGGTATCAGATCGTGATCGACTGCCGCGAGCCGCGTCGTCTCGTCGCGTTCTGGAGCTCGGCGATCCGATACCGCCCCGAGCCTCCGCCGCCGGGATTCGCGGGCTGGCGGGACTACTGGAGGAGCATCGGGGTCGCGGAGGAGGAGATCCGGGACGTGACCAGCCCGGAGTCCATCGACGACCCGAACGGGGAAGGACCTCGCATCTGGTTCCACGCGGTCCCGGAAACGAAGACCGTCAAGAACCGCCTCCATTTCGACCTCCGGGCCAGCGGGAGCCACGACCTTCCGCTCGCGACGCGAAGGGAGCAGGTCGAGGCCGAGGTCGCTCGACTCGAGAAGCTCGGAGCGTCCCGGCTCGAGACGCTGCACGAGGAGGGCGAGGACCACTACGCCGTGGCCATGGCGGACCCCGAAGGCAACGAGTTCGACGTCAACTGAAGCGCCGGCCCACGACCCGCGCGCACGGTCGCATCGCGCACCGCCGAGGGCTCAGGTCCGCATCGGTCCGGTCCCCGCAGATCTGCGACGGACTCTTCGAGACTCCGTCACCCGACCGCCGGAGTCGCCCCGCGGGACCGGGCGCGGGCTTACACTCCGAGCGAGGACCGGGCCAGAACGAGCGTCACCCGATGCGGATGGTGCTCGCCGAACACGATGAGGAGCTTGTTGACGACGCTGCCGCTGCCCCCGAGCCGGCGCACCCGCGCGTCCTCCCGGCGCGCGGCGAACTCCCGGATGCGACGGAGGCCCTCGGGGAGGTCCCGCACGATCTTCTGCGCGCCGACCACCCAGATCACGCGTCCGGCCCCGTATCCGTACGGCCCCAGCTGGCTCCCGGTCCCCGAGGCGACCAGGACCTCCCCCGCCTCCGTGACTGCATGGACGCTCCCGACGATGACGTCCGGGCCGGCGCCCCGCCGGCGTTTCTCGTCCCGGCGTCCGGCCCGCGCGAGCCGGTCGAGCTCCGGCCGGAGACGTAGGTAGGGCACCGGGTTCGACCCCTCGCCCACGAGCCCGATCTCTTTCAGCGTCTCCGACGTCGCCTCCAGCACCCGGTCGGACGGGCTCAGGCGACGCAGCACGGCCGCGCGGGCGGCCGTCGCGTTCTCGACGATCTGGACGTCCATCCCGCGATGGCGCAGCGCGCGCGCGACCCGCGCGACCTTGGCCGGCGGCGCCGGGCGCTCGAAACGCGTCGATCGCGAGCGCCGGGACGCGCGGCCGTGGCGGCGCACCGCGGAGGAGGTCCGTCCGGCCACGACTTCAGGGAGCCGCGGGAGCGAGCGGTCGGATGACCTGCTCGCCGAATCGTTCCATCTCTTCGCGTTGCGGGCTGAACTGCAGGAGGAGAAGGTCGACGCCCGCGGCCTCGAACCGTGCGATCTGTTCGCGCACCGCCTCGGGCGTGCCCACGAGGCCGGACCGGAGGCCCCGGTTCGACACCGAGTACTCCTCGATGGACATGGACCGTTCGAGCTGGGTGCCGGCGAGCCACTGTTGGTAGTTCGCGAAACCGGCGGCGTGGCTCCGGACGTTGGTGATCCGACGCACCTCCTCGGCCGCGTCCGCGGCGGTGTCCCGGACGCACGCGTAGCCCGCGACGCCGTAGAGGAGGGGCGGGAGGCCCAGCGCGGCGCGCCGCGACGCCATGTCGCGGATCTTCTCCGCCACTCGGTCGGGGGGATCCCCGTGCATCACATAGGCGTCGCACTTGGCCGCGATCAGCGCCTTCGCGGCCTCCGATTCTCCGCCCGCGTAGATCGGGGGCCTCGGCCGGCGGAGTGGCTTCGGTTCGAGGACCGCGTTCTCCGCCCGGTAGTACCGGCCCGTGTGGGAGAACGAGGGGTTGGACCACACCCCGTCCAGCACGTCGAGCCACTCGGACGTGCGCGCGTAGCGCTCGTCGTGGGCATCGAACGGAACGCCGTACATCCGCGCCTCCTCCTCCCACCAGGACGACACGACGTTGAGGGCGAG
>JASIBA010000045.1 GCA_030041735.1 Thermoplasmata archaeon
GGCGGCGGGCGGACGGGGGGCGACCCCGCTCGGGCTCGGCGTCGCGCTGCCGTTCGGGGGAGGGACCGCGCGGGGCGTCGTCATCGGCGCCGGCGCGACCGAGCCCGGCGGCAGGGTCGAGGGGTCGTCGCTCACCGAGACCGGGACCGGCACGGGGCCGCTGGGAGGCAGCGTGACCTCGGGCGGGGTCTGGAGCCACGGGGGGATCGCGCTGGAGGCGGGCGCCGCGCTGGCGGCGACCGGCTCGGGCGCGCGGACCGTCTCCAGGACCGGCGGAGGGATCGGGTCGGCCGCCGGCCGGGCCGCGAGGTAGGCGTTCGCGCGCTTGGCGGCCTCGCCGGTCATCGGGATCGCGCGGCCCTTCGGGCGCGCGAGGAGGAGCGCGGCGGTCTCCATCGCGGTCCCGACGCGCCACATCTCCTTGCGGCGGTCGCGGCCGGCCTGGTGCTCCGTGTCCTCGAGGTGCGCGCGCAGCCGGGCCGCCTCCACCAGATCGACGCGCCGGCTGACCTCGGTGACCTTCTCCTCCGCGTGGTCGCGGACGTACTGCAGGACGAGCGGCAGCGGGTCCTTCGTCCGCGCGGGGGGCGGGTGCGTGAGGTCCCGCAGGGAGACCGGCGCGGACTCCCACGTGAGGATCCGCTTCGTGTGCCGGTCCCCCTGGGCCTCGCGCTCGGGGACGCGCATCACCGCCAGCGCGAGCGGGATCTGCTCCGCGAACTCGTGGAGGTTGACCTTGCCCTCGGGCAGGAAGTAGGGGAAGATCAGGAACGCGCCGAGCGCGATGAGCGCGGTGGGCAGGAGCCGCAGCAGCTCGATCGTCGCCTCGATGGCCGGGTTCCACTGGTCGGCCGCGACGATCACCACGGGCTCGGTGGTGCCGCGGTGGAAGAGGAACCCCTCGCCGACGGCCTGGTAGACCGCGGGGTCCGGCTCGGCGCGCGGGCGGTCGTTGCCCGGCCGTCCGCCCATGGAGGCCCACGCCTGGAGCACCGCCGGACCGAACGCCCCGCTCGCGACCAGCGGAGCGGTCTCGAGCACCAGCGTCTTCATGCCGAGGCGGGGCCGGTCCTCGGTCGAGAGGAACATCCGGCCGACGCAGGTGTACCGGCCGTTCCCGGCCGGGTACAGGAACAGGTTCGGGTAGTAGGAGAGGGTCTGGGCCGGATCGGGGTCCCAGTAGTCGTGAGTGTCGGCGACGTTGACCGTGAGGTTGCCGACGAGCCGGATCGTCTCCAGCGTCTCGCGGCGGCCGGGGAAGTCCTCGGGGATCGTCGTGTAGCCGGGGCTCTCGGCCTCGTTGTCGACCTGACGGCACCAGACGACCGCGACCGGAGCGAATCCGCCGGTCGGAGGGGCCTCCGCCGCCATCATCCTCCGGCTGTCGCCCGCCGCGCGAAGATCCGCTCGCAGGCCCGCGCGAGCGGCAGGGTCGTGTTCACCATCACGGGGACGCCCATCGTCGGAGTGCCGACCGACGGAGCTTCCAAGCCGCTCTCGCCGATAAAGAGGGGGTGCCCCTCCCCGGTCGAGACCGCGCTCGACACGAGGAAGACGTCCTCCTTCGCCGAGATGCCCTGGCCCTCCTGCGCGACAAGGATGGTCCCCATGCCCGCGCCGTCCCGGCGGATCAGGAACTCGATCGGGTCGAACGAGCTGCGGTAGCTGCGGTCGCGGACCGACTGCTCGACCTCGGAATAGAACTCCTTGAGCTTGTCCGCCTTCGAGATCGCGATCACGAGGGGAGTGGAGTGGCTCTTCACGTAGCGGAAGACCCCGCGCGCGAGGTTCACCTGCTGCGCCTGGTCGCGCAGCGACGGGAGCGCCGGCGAGAGCAAGAGGATGATCGCGTCCGCCCCGTGCACGAAGCGGCCGAGCAGCGTCAGCCCGCGGCGCCACAGGTCCCGGCGGTCCGGCCGCCAGGAGTCGAAGTGCGGGATCACCTTGCAGTTCTTCTCGGAGACCTCGTCGTCCTCGTTCTCGAGCCAGAGCCGGTCGTAGGTGAAGTAGTCGGCGATGATCCCGCCCGCTTCGTCGATCGTGTTCATCTCGAGGGGCTTCGAGCCCGCGTCCGAGCCGGGCGCGCCGTAGCGGAAGCGGAGCTTCATCTCGACGAACTGGTTGAACTTCGTCGGCAGCGGGTACTTCGTGAGCACGCCCTGCTCGTCGCGACCCGCCGAGAGCTCCACCCAGAGCTTCCGCCGGTCCTCCATCGGGCGGTTCACGTAGTAGCGGGTGGTCGTCTCGAGGCTCCCGTCCGGGTCCGTCGGGTCGGTGGTCTCGTACGTCGTCTCCTCGAGCGCGACGTCGTTCTCCAGGTCGCCGTACAGCGGGAGCTGCTCGCCGTCGGCCCGGGAGGGGATGTAGAGGATCGGCAGGTTGAGGCCGAAGTGGCCCGAGAGGAAGCGGAAGTAGGTCGTCTTCCCCGACGCGGGGATCCCGATGACGGCGATGCGCGCGGAGTCGACGGACGGCTTGGCGGGCGCGCGCTTCGTCCCGGGCGCGCGGCGCGTCTTCGTGGTGACCTTGACCGCCGGCATCCGCTACCTCACCGCATCTCCGCGAGGCAGATCTCGATGAAGTCGAGCGCGCTCTCGACCGCCGGCCCCTCGGCGGCGAGGTCGAGGCGCGTGTCCTGCAGCATCCCGAAGACCTGCTCGACCGCCTCCTCGTGCTTGATGGCGGCGTCCTGGACGTCGCCCTCGCCGGCGAGCCGGGTCAGCTGGTAGGTCCCCCGGAGCTCCATCAGCTTCGCGAACAACTCCATGAGGCGCTCCTTTTTCGCCGCATCGGTCGAGTCGAGGCGGTGCTCGGTCTCGTCGATGAACTTCACCAGGGTCTCGGTCTCCTTGTCGTTCTGCATGCGGGCCTGCAGGAGCGCGAGGCGGCGGAGGATGCGCGGCTGCGACGCGGGGGGGAGCTTCTCGGCCTCCGCCCACGCCTGCAGCAGCGCGCGCGCGGCCTCGACGACCGAGCGCTGCTGGTAGAGGATGCGCGCCTCCCAGTAGAGGCGGGTCACCGGCGGCAGGACCGCCGAGGCCTGGGCCAGCAGGGCGAGGGCCCGCTCGGACTGGCCGGCGAGGTACGCTTCGACGACCTCCCCGAGCGGTCCGTACCGCTCCTTGAGGTAGGCGGGCGTCGTCCCGCCGGTCGTCGCGACGACGTCGACCTCGAGATCGGGCGCCTCCGAGTAGCTGTTGCCGTTGTTGGGCCCGCGGGCCGCGGCGTGCGCCGAATCGATGCGCGAGACGGTGGCGTGCTGCTGCGGCTCCTTCAGCGCGCGCGCGGCGTTCGCGGCGTGACGGGCGAGCTCCTCCGGGTGCAGCTCCTCCATCGGCCGGTCGTCCTCGTAGCCGACATCGAGGAACGCGTTGACCATCTGCGCGAACAGCTGGGAGCCGGTGGTGACCTCCTGGAACGTGAACGCCGCGGGAGCGCCGACGGACAGCGCCCGGGTGCCCATCTGGCTGAGCAGGTAGTTCATCCGGACCGCGTCGACCCCCTTGTCCTTCTCCGCGCCGTTGCCGATGCCGATGATCTTGAGCGTGAGGCGCGATCCGTTCGGCAGCATGTAGGGCACGAGGTCGACTCGACCTTCCGGGATCTTCGGCGCGCCGGGCACCTGCACGTCGAACCGGGTCGACGCGTTGTCCCAGCCGTCGGTGACGAGGACCAGGTTCCCCTGTACCCCCTCGGCCCCCATCCGCAGGAGGTCGGCCCCGACGGCGAGCGCGTCCCAGATCGCCGAACGGCCGCTGGGCTGCAGCAGGGAGATCAGGTTCTCGATGTACGGGAGGTTCTCCCGGTGGATCTCGGTGAGCGGCACGGGGACGCGGACGGTCTCCGTGAACGTGACGAGGCCGAACAGGGAGCCGTTCGTGGCCGCGTCCTGCAGGATGCGGAAGACCGCGGTCCGCGCGACCTCGATCTTCTGCCGATCCGGCTGGCCCGGGTTCGAGTCCGGCAGGGGGGCGAGCATGCTCTTCGAGAGGTCGAGCAGGAGGACGTTCCGCTCGCGGAGGGCTCCGCTCGGCGGACTGTACGGTGCTGGGGAGCCGGCCATCGGTCGAGCAACTCCGCGGTCAGCCGAGGCGGGAGGCCCCCTCAGGGCGTGGGGCCGGCCGGTCGGTCCCGCGCGAGCGCACGACCAATGTTTACCTCGGTGAGGGTATTTGTGTCTGCCGACGGAAAACCGCTTTCCCGCCGTCAGTCCGGGGCGCCCATCGCCGCGCCCCAACCGTTATTAGGGGCACCCGGGTCGGCGCGGCCCGCATGGGCAACATCCGGCAGACGTACATCAAGCGGGTCGCGATCGAGCTGATCCGCCACTATCCGGAGTCGTTCACAGGGGACTTCGCGCAGAACAAGCAGAAGGTCCTCGAGCTTACCGATCTGGGGGTCACCGTCGACGGGAAGCTCCAGGTCGAGTACAAGAAGCTCGCGAACCGGATCGCGGGCTACGCGACGCGCTACGTCAAGCGCAAGCGCGGGACCTGAGCCCCCCTACTCCAGGACCTTCAGCCCTTCCTGCAGGTGGGCGATCTCCACCGGGGTCGTGGGCCGTCCGATCAGGAGCCCCCGCGAGTTCGCCACCACACAGGCGCCGACGATCGGCACGCCGAAGTTCGCGGTCGAGCGGTGCACCGGCACCCCGAGGACCTCCTCCGCGAGCGCCGCCTCCCGGTCGGTCGTCTTCGGGTGGACGACGACGCCCCGGTTGGTCGCGAGGCCCGCCATCCCCACCGTACCGAGCCCCGCGAGCGTGCCGCGCCGGACCGGCACGCCCAGCGCGCGCCCGATCGCCTCGACCGCGTCGTTCGCGAGCTCGGGGTGGACGATCGCGCCGGCGTCGTTCGCGAGCACGTTGTTCCCCATCGCGTTCAGGCGCTGGCGGATCACCGCGACCGGGGCCACGGACTCGAGCGCCCGCCGCTCCGCCGGGTCGACCTCGTCGCCCACGACGAGCCCGTGCGAGTTGAGCGCGACGAGCGCGCCGACGACCTCGCTGTCCGCGACGTTCGTCCGGACGACCCGGACGCCGAGGACCCGCTCGAGGTCCCGCTCGACCGGGCCGGCGGCGGACGGCGGCACGAGGGCCACGGACTCGCCCGCGCGGAAGTAGACGCCGAGATAGGGACTGCCCCCGAACAGGGTCCGTCCGACGGGCACGCGAGGGGCCTCCGGCGGCCGGCGCCTACTCGGCGGCGAGGAGATCGACCTCGATGAGGCCGTCCTCGAACCGGATCGCCTTGACCCGCACCTGCGAGGGGATGTGCTGAATCCCGCGCTCCCAGATGTGCTCGTTCAGGCGCGGGTCGATCCAGACGTCCTCGGGTCGGCCCTTCATGTGGCGGACGATGAATCGGCGGACCGTCTCGAGCGCGTGCCCGGCGCGCCGGCGTCGGCTCGGCTGGTGCCGGCTCGCGCGCAGCGGGATCACGTACTCGCGCTCGAGCTCCTCGCCGCGGCGTTCGGTGGTCGTGCGCTTGGGCGGCATGATCGACTCGGGTCCCCGCGCCTACTTGTGGAGGTGGCCCCGCTTCCAGAGGTGGCGCTTGGGGTGGCGCGTGACCCGGCGGCTCGTCCGCTGCATCACCCACGCCGGGACGCGGCGGTTGCCCTTCACGATGCGGAACAGACGCAGCTTGCGGGCGAGGCTCTTCCTACGGTTCGCCATCGAGGTTCCCTCCGAGATTCACCGCCGGGTGATCGTGATGTCGCGCCGCTCGGGCATCATCCGCTCCAGCAGGGCCCGGAGCGTCGCGTCGTCGACCTGGCGCTGCAGCCGGCCGGAGGCGGCCAGCGAGAGCAATTGCTGTTCGACCGAGGAAGCGATCTCGGGCTTGGCGAGGCGGATGCGCCCCAGCCGTTCCCGGGCCTCGGGCGTCAGGATGCGGCGGAGCAGCTCGGCGCGCTCGGCCTCGCGCCGCTGCATCTCGGCTTCCTGCGCGGCGTACGCCTGCGCCGACGACGCCCCTCCGATCTGCTGGTCCTGGAGCTGGCGCAGCCGGCGGCGCCGGAGCTCCTCGAGCTCGGGATCGGACCCTTGCGCCATCGCTCACCTCTCGCTCCCCGTACCGATGTCAGAGGTACTTGGCGAGTTCGGGTCGCTGGCTGGCGAGGCCCGTGAGCACCTCGCGCGAGATCGTGTCGAGCAGCCGAGCCCCGTCGGGCGTCACGCGGCGACCCTGCGTCTTGTACCGCTGCACCAGCCCGGACTTCTCGAGCTGGTGGACGATCTCGCGCAGGATCGACCGGGACCCGCTGCGCGTGTGGTACGGGGCGCTGCCGCGGTCGCGCTTGCCGCCGTACTCCGCCCCGAGGCGCTCGATGCCGATCGCGCCCTGGAGGTAGATCTTGCGCAGGACGGAGGCGCTCCGGAGATACCACCAGTCGACCTGCGTCGGCGCCCGCTGCTTGTGGACGCCCGTCTTCACGAACGCGGCCCACACCGGGGGCTCGACCGCGTGGCGGCTCTTCAGCTCGGTCGCGAGCCGGGGCAGGAACACCGCCGGCGGCACGTCGTTCGGATGGGTCATGAGGTGGGGCGGCCCACCCGGCCGAGGTATTTAAAATGCGGCGAGCGGGTCGCCGGCGAGGACGGCCCCGGCGCGGCGCCGGCGTCCCGCGCGAGCGACCTCTTTTCTATTCCGCCACGCGTTCCTCCGGGGGAGGAGTCGCCGGGTACGGGCACGATGTCGGGGTCCACCGCGGCGCTGCTGCTGAGCGGCGGCGCGTCCAGCCGGTTCGGCGGCGAGCCGAAGGCGCTCGCGAACGCGGGCGAGCGGTCGGTCATCCGTCGGATGGCCGAGCTGTGCGTCGCGCGGGAGTACGACCCGGTGGTGGTCGTCGTCGGCCCGCACCGCCTGCCGATCGCGCACGAGCTCCGGGACTCTCCGGTCCGGATCGTCGACTCGGAGGAGTGGTACGAGGGCCGAACGGCCTCGGTCCAGGCCGGACTCCGGGCGATCGCGGAGGACCGGGACGTGATGATGTGGCCGGTCGATCACCCGTTCGTGTCGACGCGGACGCTGGACCGCCTCGAGGCGGCTCGCGAGGGCGACGACCTCGCCGTCTGGTTCATCCCGACGTTCGAGGGTCGCGGCGGCCATCCGATCCTCTGGAAGCCCCCCGTGCGCCCGGATCTCCTCCAGTTGCGGCCGGACGCGCCGATGCGCGCGCTCCTGCCCGAGCTCGGACCCCAGGTACGTCGGGTGCCGGTCGACGACCCGGGCGTGCTGGCGAGCATCGACACCCCCGAGGAGTATCGCGCCTCGTACGACGCGTGGATCACGCGGGGCGGGGACTGATGGACCGCACGCTCACCCGCGAGGCGCTGCGGCTGATGGAGCTCCACCAGCCGTTCGTCCGCGCGACCGTCGTGAAGACCACGGGTTCGGTGCCCGGCAAGCTCGGCGCCTCGATGATCGTGCGCGCCGACGGGACGTTCGTCGGGACGATCGGGGGCGCGGCGCTCGAGGAGGACGTCAAGGCGCGGGCCGCCGAGGCGCTCGCGCGACGGGCCGGCGACCTGTACCACTTCGACCTGGCGGCGTGGAAGGACGGCGGGCTGCCCAGCCTCTGCGGCGGCTCGGTCGAGGTCGCCGTCGAGTACGTCCCCGCGCGGCCGAACCTGCTCCTGTGGGGCGGCGGGCACGTCGCGCACGCACTCGCCGAGATCCTGCCGACGCTGGAGTACGACTTCTCGGTCGCGGACGACCGACCCGAATGGATCGGAGTGGATCGCTTCCCGCACGCCGAGCGTCGCCTCGTCGTGGCGCCGGACCGGTTGTGGGACACGATCGAACCGTCCGCGTTCACGCATCTCTACCTGCTCGGCTATGACGCCCTGAAGGACCTCGACGTGCTCCGCGGGGCGCTCGACCGGTTCCCGAACTTCATCGGTCTCATCGCGAGCGCCTCGAAGCGCGAGCACCTGTTCGCCCGACTGCGGCAGGAAGGGCGATCGCGCGAGTCGCTCGCCCGGGTCCGCTCCCCCATCGGCCTCGACATCGGAGCGGAGAGTCCGGCCGAGATCGCGGTGAGCGTGGTCGCGGAGATCGTGGCGGAGCTCCACCCTGCGCCCTTACGTACTCGCGCGCGTCCCGTCCGCGCATCCGTCTCGGAGGACGATGCCCGCTCCCGGTCCCCTTAGGTTCCGGCTCAACGGGCAGCCGGTCGAGACCCCGGCGGCCGCGTCCCGGATCCTGCTCGATCTGCTGCGCGAGGACCTCGCGCTGACCGGCACCAAGCGGGGCTGCGACCTCGGCACCTGCGGGTGCTGTGCCGTGCTGCTCGACGGCCGGCCCACGCTCAGTTGCCTCACGCTCGCCCGTCTCGCAGAAGGCCGGGAGATCACGACCATCGAGGGATTGACGCCGGCGCAGGGACTCTCGCCGGTGCAGGCGGCGTTCGTCCAGAGCGGAGCGACCCAGTGCGGCTTCTGCACCCCGGGGTTCGTGGTCACCGCGACCGCCCTGCTCCGGGATCATCCCCATCCCGGCCACGAGGAGATCGTCCGCGCGATCGCGGGCAACCTCTGCCGCTGCACGGGCTACACGAAGATCATCGAGGCGATCGAGGCCGCGGCGAGGGCGGGGGCCTGATGGCGAGCGCCGAGTCCCGGGAGTATCGCATCCTGGGCGGCCGCATCCCGTACATCGAGGGGCCGCTGAAGGTCACCGGGCGCGCGGAGTACACCGATGACCTCCGGCGGCCGGGCATGCTCGTCGCCCGGCTGCTGCGCAGTCCCTGGCCCCACGCCCGGTTGCGCTCGATCGACGTGCGCCGGGCCCGCGCGTATCCCGGAGTGTTCGCCGTTCTCACGGGCGAGCGGTACCCGACGCCCTTCGGCGTCCTGCCGATCACGCACGACGAGACGGCGATCGCGGTCGGCAAGGCGCGGTACATCGGGGACATCGTCGCCGCCGTCGCCGCGCAGGACGAGGTGACGGCGGAGGCCGCGCTCGCGCTGATCGACGCCGACGTGGAACCGCTCCCGGAGCATTCCGACCCGCGGATGGGCCTGACCAAGGTGGTCGAGCCGATCCACGCGCGCGGGCTCCAGGGGACGAACATCCAGAAGGAGGTCGTCCAGCACTTCGGCGACGTCGACGCCGCGTTCGCGCAGGCCGCCCACTCGGTCCGCGTCCGCGGGACCTTCGCCGGCGTCACGCACGCGTTCACGGAGCCGATGGCGACGATCGCGGAAGCGACGCCGGACGGGCGCCTCACCGTCTGGAGCGCGACGCAGGTGCCGCACTACCTCCATCGGTCGCTGAGCGAGGTGCTCGGGATCCCGATGCACCGGATCCGGGTGATCAAGCCCGAGGTGGGGGGCGGGTTCGGTGGCAAATCCGATCCGCTGCCGCACGAGATCGTGACCGCGGCCCTCTCGATCGAGACCGGTCGGCCCGTGAAGCTCCTCATGGACCGCGAGGACGTGTTCTACACGAACCATGGGCGGCACCCGACGCAGAACGACGTCCGGATCGCGCTCGACGCGGAGGGCCGGATCCTCGCCTACGACATCGAAGCACTGATCGAAGGCGGCGCGTGGAGCTCGTTCGGCACGGTGACCACGTACTACAACGGCGTGCTCTCGATGGGGCCGTACCGCGTCCCGAACTTCCGCTACCGGGGCCGCCGCGTCTACACGAACCGGCCGCCGTCCGGCGCGATGCGCGCCCACGGCGGGACCAACATCCGCTACTCCGTCGAGGTCGCGCTCGACCGCCTCGCGGAGGAGACCGGGATCGATCCGTTCGACCTGCGCGCGAAGAACGCGCTCCCGCCGAACTCGACCACCGTCAACGAGTTCCGCATCACGTCCACGTCGTTCCTGAAGTGCCTTACGGCGGCGCGGGAGCGCAGCCGCTGGGACGCGAAGTTCCGCCGCCTCCCGTTCGGCCGGGGCGTCGGCCTCGGCTGCGGGTTCTACATCTCGGGCTCGAACAGCCCGATCCACTTCACCCCGAAGATGCCGCAGTCGACCGTCCACCTCAAGGTCGACATGGACGGCGGGATCGCGGTCCACTCGATGCAGGCCGACATCGGGCAGGGCTCGAACACGCTGCTCGCCGCGATCGTCGCCGAGGTCCTCGGGGTCGACCTCGAGCGCGTCCACGTCCAGCGCGTCGACTCCGACGTGAGCCCGATCGACCTCGGCTCGTACTCGAGCCGGGTCACGTTCATGATGGGGAACGCCGCGCGCGCGGCCGCCGAGCAGCTGAAGGCGCAGCTCCTCGCCGCGGCGGCGGACCTGCTCGGACGCCCCGCCGGGACGCTCGAGGTGGCGCACGAGCGCCTCCAGGTCGCGGGCGAGCCCGCGGTCGGGGTCTCGTTCATGGACGCACTGCACCGCGCGATGGAGCCGGTCGGTGCCCTCACGGCCACCGGCTCGTACAACACGA
>JASIBA010000046.1 GCA_030041735.1 Thermoplasmata archaeon
AGGATCATGAGGCCCGCGACGGTCCGCAGCGTGCCGTTGCCCGTGCCGATCGGCACGAACGGCGTCCCCTGGTGGACGAAGACGAAGCCGTTCGCCGCCCAGCCCCCGAGGCCGGCCGGTCCGGTCGCCGAGTACAGGTAGAAGTAGAGGAAGATCCCCAGCAGGAACATCACATCGCCGACGCGCGTGACGAGGAACGCCTCCTTGGCGGCGCTCGCCGCGCTCGGCCGGTCGTAGTAGAAGCCGATCAGGAAGTACGAGCAGACCCCGACCAGCTCCCAGAACAGGAAGAACTCGAGCAGGTTGTTGGCGAGGACGAGCCCCGTCATCGCCGCGAGGAACAGTGACAGCTCGGCGTAGTACCGCGGCAGCCCGCGGTCCTGGTGCATGTACCCGATGGAGTACAGCATCACCAGGAAGCCGACGACCGTCACGACGATCAGCATCAGCGCCGAGAGCGGGTCGACGAGCGTGCCCATCACGAGCGAGAACCCGTTGGGGAACGGCCCCGCCGGGGGCAGGTGGAGCCAGAGGAACTGGGCGTTCGTGTACCGCCCGGGGGAGGCCGCCTCGCCGATCCCGATCAGGAGGCCGAGGACCAGCGCGACGCCGGCGGCGCCGACGGCGATCCAGCCCCCGTGCTCGAACCGCGCCAGCCGGTCGCCGGCGAGGCCGACGACGACGAAGGCGACGACGTAGCTGAGCGGGATGAGGAACGCCCAGCCGTAGAGCCCGACGATCGCCTCCGTCCCGACGTCCCCCCTACAGCCTCAGCTCGGTCGCCTCGGCGACGTTGATCGATCCTCGGGCGCGGTTGAGGGCCAGCACGATGGCGAGCCCCACGGCGACCTCGGTCGCCGCGAAGCCGACCAGGACGACGGCGATCGCCTGGCCGGAGAGGCCGGCGGCGGTCGGCGCGTAGGCGGCGAAGTAGACGAAGTTGAGGATGGCGGCGTTCATGGCGATCTCGATGGCGACGAGGATCAGCACGAAGTTCCGCCGCGTGAGCACCCCGAGGAGGCCGACGGCGAGCAGGGCCCCGGAGAGGCCGAGGAAGCCGACCTCGCTGATCCCGCTCACTCGCGGCCCTCCCGGACGAGGTAGATCGCCCCGCTGACGCTGGTCAGCATGATGATCCCGAGGAGGAGGACCCACGGCCCGTCGGCGCTGAACAGCGCCGTGCTGAGGGTGCTCGGGGCGTACGACCGCGGGCTCGCCTCGGCCATCGGCAGCTCCCCGACGGCCGCCACGACGAACACGAACGTCAGCACGGCGAGGGCGACGGGCACCGGGCCAAGCCCGGTCGCGGCCTCCCTCGAGAAGATCCGCTTGCGGGTGACCATGATCCCGAACAGGAGGAGGACCGTCACCGCCCCGGCGTAGACGCCGAGCTGCAGGACGCCGAGGAACGGCGCCTCGAGCAGGAAGTAGATCAGGGCGAGGTCGACGAAGAACACGGCGATCCACATGATCGTGTGGACGAGCTCGCGCACCAGGAGCGCCGCGACCGCGGTGACGACCGCGACCAGCGCGAGGAGGAGGAACGCCACCTCCTCGAGGCTCAAGGGCGGCTCCCCCAGAACAGGCACTCCTTCGGGCAGACGCTGATGCACGTCCCGCAGCGGACGCAGTCGGAGTCGTTCACGACCGGCTCCTTCCAGATCCGCTTGGGGAGCTTCTCGCCGGGCTTCGCGTCGGGCCGCGGGACGTCGAGCATGGTGATGCACTGCGTCGGGCAGTCCCTCGCGCAGGCGTTGCAGCCGATGCACAGCGGCGGGTCGAGCAGGATCCGGTCCTCGTTCTCGGGCAGCTCGAGGCGGATCGGGTTCATCGGGAGCTTCGAGCGGAACACTTCGTTGAGCTTCTGCGGCGAATAGACCATCTCCGCGCGGTGCGGCGTGGAGAGCTCGTAGCGCGTCGTCATGGTGAGGCAGCCCTCGGGACAGGCGTCCGAGCAGAAGCCGCAGTAGCTGCACTTGCCGTAGTCGATCTGCGGGCACTTCTTCGGGTGCTTCGGGTCGTCGCCCGGGACCGTGACCATCTCGATGCAGATGTCCGGGCAGCTGAACGCGCAGAGGTTGCAGCTGATGCACGTCGCGATGTTGAGGGCGTGGACCCCCCGGTAGTTGTCCCAGACCTGGCCGACCCCGATCGGCCGGCCCGGCTCGACGGCGACCTGGTCGCGGAACCTCGGGTCCTCGAGCCGCTCGTACGGGTAGACGATCGTCGACGGCCGGCGCAGGCTCTTCGCGAACTGGCGCGCCGCCGTCGCCATCGGACGGGCGACGTACAGGATCGGGTTGTCGGCCGCGTTCTCCCCGTCGGACGTCTTCGCCTCCGTCATCGCCGTGCTACCCTCCTAGGCCCCCGCGGACGGCACGCAGCCGAAGACGGGCACGCACCGCACCGTGACGAGCGCCGCCGCGAGGAACACCGAAAGGAGAGCGAGGGGGATCATCCGGTTCCACCCGACGCGCAGCAGCTGGTCGGTCCGGACCCGCGGGAGCGACGCCCGCACCCAGACGAACAGCCCGAAGACGAGGTACGTCTTCAGCATGAACCACAGGATCCCGGCGAGCGGGAACGAGGTGGCGGCCGACGGGACCCACGTCGGCAGCGTCCAGCCCCCGAGGAACAGGAGGACGACCAGGATGCTCCCGACGAGGGCCCGGAGGTAGTCGGCGAGCATGAAGAACGCGAACAGCATCCCGCCGTACTCCGTGTTCCACCCCTCCACGAGCTCCGCCTCCGCCTCGGGGAGGTCGAACGGGATCCGCTCCATCTCGGCGAGCATGGCGGCGACGAAGACGATCAGGGCGACCACGAGCGGCCCCCAGAACCAGTAGTTCTGCTGCTCGTAGACGATCGTGGTGAGGCTGAAGCTGCCGGACAGGATCACGACCGAGACGACCGCGAGGAGGATCGGGACCTCGTAGGCGATCATCTGGGCGGCCGAGCGCATCCCGCCCATCAGGGAGTACTTGTTGTTGCTCGACCACGCGCTGACGAAGATGAACAGCGGGGCGAAGGAGAAGATCGCGAGCGCGAGCAGGAGGCTCAGCGGCAGCGAGCCCGAGTTCCATCCGGACGAGATCGGGAGGATCCCGAAGAGGATCATCGAGGTGACCATGTAGGCGGTCGGCCCCGAGTAGAAGCCGAGCGTGTCGGCCTCGGCGGGCTGGAAGGTGTTCTTGCGGAACAGCTTGAACCCGTCCGCGAAGTTCTGGAGCAGCCCGGCGAACCCGACGTGCATCGCGCCCCGCCGGTCCATGAACCGGCCCAGGAGCTTCCGCTCCCACCAGATCAGGAGGATCGTGTTCAGCATGCTCGCGGCGAGCAGCAGGGCGCCGAAGATCAGGACCGCCAGCACCGTCACGACGTCGACGTTCGTGATCGGCGCGCGGATCGGCGGGATGATGAAGCCGATCACGTTCAGGATCAGCGCCGCGAGGGCGTACGAGACCGAGTAGAGCGTCGCCGAGCTCATGGGGACCTACCGGTCGACCTCCCCCACGCAGACGTCGACGCTGCCCATGATCGGCGGGATGTCGGCGACGTGGTAGCCGACGAGGTACTGCCGCGCGGCGCTGATGTTGCTGAAGACGGGCGATCGGAACTTCACGCGGTACGGGTGCAGCGCCCCCTCGTTCACGACGTAGGCGCACGCCTCGCCGTGCGGCTCCTCGACGGCCGAGAACCCGGTCCCCTTCGGGTAGCTGCGCTTGAGCAGGTAGCCCTCGTTGCCGATCGGGGCGTACGGGGCGCCGAGCCAGCGGGGGAGGTTGTCGGCCATCATCGGCCCCGGGTGGTGGTCGAGCCAGTCGAGGACCTGGCGGAGGATGCGGTTCGACTGACGCATCTCCTCCATCCGGACGAGGTAGCGCGCGGTCACGTCCGCGGCGTCCGCCTGCGCCACGTCGAAGTCGATCTGCTTGTAGACCGCGTACGGCCGGTCCTTCCGGAGGTCGCGACGCACGCCGGCGGCCCGCAGCATCGGTCCGGTGACCCCGTGGGCGACGCAGTCGTTCGCCTTCAGGATCCCGAGGTCGTCGCAGCGCTCGCGGAAGATCGTCGATCCCATGCAGAGCGCGTCGTACTCCCGGTACCGGTCGTCCAGCCAGTCGAGCACCTTGCGCGCCCGGTCCGTGAATCCGGGCGGGACGTCGTTGCGGACGCCGCCGACGCGCATGTACTCGTAGGTCAGCCGCGCGCCCGTGTAGGCCTGGAAGAGGTCCAGCACGAGGTCGCGGTCGCGCATCCCGTACAGGAACGGGCTCATCAGCCCCAGGTCCTGCACGAACGCGGCGTACCACATCAGGTGCGAGCCGATCCGCTGGAACTCGTCGGACATCACGCGCAGGTACTCCGCGCGCTCGGGCGGCCGGATGTGGAGCGCCTGCTCCGCGGCGAGGATGTAGAGGTGCTCCCAGGCGAAGCCCGCCACGTAGCAGCAGCGGTCCATGAGCGTGATGACCTCGTTGTAGTGCCGGTCCTCGCTGATCTTCTCGATCCCGCGGTGGAGGTAGCCCATCTCGGGGTCGACGTCGAGCACCATCTCCCCGTCGATCTTGACGCGGAGGTTCCACAGCCCGTGGGTCATGGGGTGCTGCGGCCCCATGTTGATCCACATCTCAGACATGGCGCGACTTGACCTCCAGCTCCTCGGGCTCGTGGAGCTTGAACGACCGCAGCAGCGGATGGAAGACGTAGCCGTCCGGCGTCAGCAGGTGGCGCAGGTCGGGGTGGTGGTCGAAGGAGATGTCGACCAGCTCCCAGGCCTCGCGCTCGTGCCAGTTCGCGCTCGGCCACACCGCGGAGGCGGTCTCGATGTGCGCGTCGTCGGCCGGCACGTCCGCGGAGAGGATCGCGTACTGGCGGGCGGTGTCCGACCAGAGGACGTAGACCACCTCGCGGTGGTCGACCCAGTCGATGCCGCCGACCATCGTCAGATGGCCGAAGAGGAGCGTGTCGCGGGCGGTGCGGAAGAGATCGACCGCGCCCTCGCGGCGGAAGCGGACCCGGCCGGCGGTCCCCTCGAACGGCTCGACCCCGAGAAGACGGTCCCCGAGGACCGGGCGGAGCGCCCGCTCTAGGTCAGCCGCCTCCACGTCCTGCCTCCCGATGCGGACCCGCGGCGGGGCCGACTACTCCTTGCGCTCCCGGATCAGCTCCTCGAGCTTGAGGATCCCATCGAGCATCGCCTCCGGCCGCGGCGGGCAGCCGGCGATGTAGATGTCGACCGGGACGAGCTTGTCGACGCCCGGCACCACCGAGTACGCCGTGCGGAAGGGGCCCCCGCCGGTCGCGCAGTTCCCCATGGCGATCACCCACTTCGGCTCGGGCATCTGTTCGTAGAGCGTGATCAGCTTGTGGGCCACCTTCCAAGTGACGGTCCCGTTGACGATCATGAGGTCGCACTGGCGGGGCGAGGACCGGGGCACGACGCCGAAGCGCTCCGCGTCCCAGCGCGCCCCGAAGCCCGCCGCGAACTCGATGGCGCAGCAGGCGAGGCCCCAGTGCAGCGGGAAGAGGGAGTTGCGGCGGGCCCAGTTGAACACGGGACCGATCACCCGGTTCTCGCTCTGGTCCTTGATCAGCGCGGAGAGCGCTTCCCGGGCGGCGGGCAGGAACTCCTTCGCCCGGAGCGTCTCGATCTCGAACATCGGGACCGCCGGGGCCCCGGCCATCGGCAGTTCGCCCTCGAGTCGGAACGCGTCGGCGGCCGGCTTGGCCGCCGGAGGAACGGAGACCGGGGTCGCGCTCATACCACCCACCGCTTCTCGCCGCTCAGCGCGTAGTAGATGCCCGTGATCGCGAGCGCCGTGAAGGCGACCGCGACGAACACCGGGAGCCAGGCGGAGTTCGCCCCGCGGAACGTCAGGCCCCAGAGCGCGAGGATGAACCCGAGGACGTCGACCGCCACGAACACGATCGCGAAGGTGTAGTGCTGGGTCGGGAAGTCGATCTGGGCCTCGCCCTCGGCCTCCTCACCGCACTCGTAGGTCGTGCGCTGCAGGTACGACTGCCGGCGCTTGGCCCCCAGGAGGTGGTTCGCGAGGAGCGATCCGATCCCGAAGATCGCCGCGATCACGGCGAAAACGAGGAACGTGGTCACGCCCGCTTCCATGGTCTCCTCCTGCCGGTCGGCTAGTAGTACCGTTGGGACCCGCGGGCGTTATTTAACCTCAGCCGGACCGGCCCGCCGGCGCCGCCCCGGTCGAGGGCCCCCGCGCGCGTTAAGCGAGCGCGCCGCTGGGGCGAGGGATGCGCGCGGAGGCCTTCCAGGGACCCCTCCGGCTGACCGGTCGTTGGGTCGAGCTGGTCCCGCTCGCGCGGGGGCACGCGGAGGCCCTGTGGCCGGCCGCGCGGCAGCCCGAGGTGATGCGCTACCTGAGGACGGGCGTGCCCCGCTCGCCCCGCGATCTGGAGAGCGTCATCGAGTCGCTGCTCGCCGCGGAGCGGGCCGGGACCGACCGGCCGTTCACGACGGTGTTCCGACCCTCGGGTCGGCCGATCGGCATGACGCGCTTCCTCCGGATCGACCGGTCGAACGACTGGGTCGAGATCGGGGGGACCTGGCTCGACCCCGCCTACTGGAGGACCCCCGTCAACACCGAGGCGAAGCTGCTCATGCTCCGCTATGCGTTCGAGGACGCGGGCGTGCATCGCGTCCAGCTCCAGACCGACGGACGGAACGAACGCTCCCAGGCGGCGATCGCGCGGCTCGGCGCCGTCCGGGAGGGCGTGCTCCGGGAGGACGTCGTGCTTCCCGATGGGATTCGTCGGTCCTCGGTCTACTTTAGCGTCCTCGCGCCCGAGTGGCCGGTGGTCCGGCAGCGGCTCGAGACGATGCTGGCGCGCCCGTGGTCCGCCCCGACGGATCTCGGGGCCCCGAGCCGTTAGGGCGGGGGAAACGCGGGCGGCCGCTTCTCGACGAACGCGCGGATCCCCTCGGTGAGCTCCGGACGAGCGGCCGCCTCGACGGCGGCCCGCCGTTCGAGCGCCATCTGCGTCTCGAGGTTCCCGCCAAATGCCGAGACGAGAAGCCGCTTCGCGCGCCCGTAGGCGAACGTCGGTCCGCGCGCGAGCTCCGTCACGCGCGCGAGCGCCCGAGTCCCGAGCTCCGAGGGCGGAACGACCTCGTGCACGAGCGCCAGCTCGCGCGCGCGGGTCGCGGAGACCCGCGCGTTCGTGAACAGGAGCTCCTGCGCCACGCCGATCCCGAGGAAATGGGGCAGGAAGTACGTCAGACCCCCGTCGGGCACGGCCCCGAGGGACCCGAACGCAGGCACGAGCGTCGCGGTCTCGCTGGCGATCCGCCAGTCGGCGGCGAGCGCGAGCGAGAGGCCGCCCCCCGCCGCGACCCCGGGCAGCGCGGCCACGACCGGCTTCGGCATCCCGGCGATCTCGCGGATAGCGGCCTCCATCTCTCCGGTCAGGGCATGGAAGAGGCCGACCAGCTCGCCCCGAGCCCGGTACTCCTCCATGACGGCCACATCCCCTCCCGCGCAGAACGCGTTCCCGGCGCCCGTCAGGAGGACCGCTCGAACCGACTCGTCCACGGACACGGCCTGCAAGGCTTCCTTGAGCTCGCGCATCGAAGGCACGTCGAGCGCGTTCCGCCGCTCGGGTCGGTCGATCGTCAGCGTGACCCGGTCGCCGTCGCGGTCCGACCGGATCGAGCCCATCGAACCCCCGACGGGCGCGAGCGACTCATAACGTTCGCCGGGGCCCGATCCCGCTCCGGGGTCCGGGCCCCCCGAACGAGTCCTTGCTACCGGAGCGGTTCTCCCGGTGACAGTGCCACCGGGGTCCGAGGGGCGGACCGGGTCGGAGGGCGCCGGCGGGACCAGAGAGCGACCGCCAGCCCCCCACCGACGGCACCCAGGGCCGCGAACGCGAATGCGGCGGTGAGGCTCACGCCCAGGGCGCTCGAGGGGCTGGAGTGCGCGGGCGCCGATGGGGGCACCGACACGGCGTTGTTGCTGACGACGAACGAGACGGTCGAGGTGGTCGTCGCGGCGCCCGGCGCCGTCTCACGGAACACCAGCGTGTAGGCTCCGTTGGCGAGCTGGGTCGTGTCGAGCGCGTAGGAGCCCGAGAGCCCCGTCGCCAGCACGCTCGCCCCGAGGGCCCCTTCGAGCGTGACGGTGCCCGCCGCGCCGGCGAACGCCGTGCCGCTCCAGGTGAGCTCGTCGCTCCCCGTGACCGCCGCGCCGGTCTCCGCCGCCGACAAAGAGGCGGGGAGGAGCACCACGGGGTCCTGCCACTGGAAGTCGAACGTCGCGACCGACGAGAGCCCGCACAACGAGAAGTACGCGCCGTACCCGACGAATCCTCCGCATGCGAACGGCAGGAGCTCCGCCGATCCCGCGGCGATCACCGAGAGCACCGCGGGACCGGAGGTCGGCGCGGTGAGGTTGATCGCGACGAGTCCCGTGTACGTCGTGCCGGGGGCGTAGCTGAGGTTCAGGTATTGACCCGGGGAGCTGCCGACGCTGATGTTGAGGTAGGTGAGGTAGGTCATCCCGTAGAACCCGACCGTGCCGGTCACGTACCCGTTCGTCAGCGCGACGTTCGTCCCGAAGTACCCGGACATCGGCTCCGCGACCACGACGAGCACGTTCGAGGCCAGTCCGTCGTACGTCGCCTGCAGCGTGAACACCACCGGCAGCAGCGGTCCGACCGGCGCGGGGGCGACCTGGTCGACGATGTCGGCGTACAGCTGGCCGGAGTCGGTCCAGAACGCACCGAGGCCCGACGCGGACGTGAGGTACGACGCGAGCGTCGTGCCGGGCGCGACCACCGGGAGCGTCGAGTCCGCGATCGCCGCCGGCGGCACGTCCACGGCCGTCTGGGTGATCGTGGCGCCGCCCACCGGGACGCCGTTCAGCAGCACGAGCGCTTCGCCCCCGGTGGAGAGCGGACCGGTCCCGACGGCGGTCTCCATCGGCACCTGGGCCTCCCCGGCCGTCACGAGGCCGAGCGGCGTCATCACCCCGAGCGTGAGCGTGCCCGACGCGAGCAGCGGCTGGGCGACCGCGAAGTACTGGAACGTCCAGTCCGGGGACGCGCTACCGCCCGCGACGCTGACGTAGAAGTAGCCGTACTCGGAGCCGTTGGTGGAGACGCTCTGGGCGGCCCAACCCGGCGTGTAGGCGAAGTCCGGGCTCGCGATCTGCGTCGTGGAGAGGGTTCCGTTGCTGTACGTGGTCAGGTCGAAGGGCCCTGTGAGCGCGAGGCCGTTCGCGCTCACGATCTCGAGCGAGTACGTGGTGCCGGCGACGAGCGTCTGGATCGGCACGAGCGTCGTGCCCACCGATTCGAGCACGTAGAACGGAGCGTTGTCGAGCCCGTGCTGGGTCGCGGGGTCCTCCCCGATCAGCTCGGTCGCGAGCGTGACCGCGCTCGGGAAGCCGAGTCCCTGGAGGTAGTTCCAGCCGTTACCGGCCGGGTTGTCGAGCGTGCCGAGCCAGTACGGCAGGTTCTGGTCCTGCGGGAACTCGTCCTGGCCCGCGAGCATGTACTGTGCCTCGCCGCTCGAGTTGCCCCAGAGGTAGAGGTCCTCCCAGATGTTGATGCCGCAGGCCGAGGCCGCGCAGATGAGCCCGACGATGCCCCCGGTGCCGATGTCGGTCATCGGAGTGTAGGGGCTCACCGGGACCGCGCCCGCCTGCTGCGCGTTGTGCGTCTCGAACAGGAGCGCGTTGATCTCGCCCATCCGGGGGGTCCCGAAGGCCGCGATCGCCTGCTCCTCGATGAGCGCCCAGACGCCGGCGAAGACCGGCGCGGCGAACGAGGTTCCGCCGTAGGTCAGCTGCCAGCTACCGAACACGTAGATGCTCATGTTGAAGCCGGCGCTGCCGCTCACGACCGGATCGATCAGGCTGCCGCTGTCGTAGATGTCGAGCGCGTTCTGCCACCACGGCTGGGCGAGCGAGAACGACTGGCCGAAGCCCCCGCCGGTCTCGCCGGGCGGCAGCGCGGGGGTGCTGATGTTGCCCGTCGGATATTGGTACGTGATGTATTCGGACTCGGCCCAGTAGGTGAAGCTCCCGATGCCGGAGGTCGGGGCGACCGTCATGTTGAGCCCGTCGATGTTCGTTCCGACGCCCGTGGCCGGGAACTCGACGCCGTCGTACTCGGCGGTCATCACCCCGCCCCCGACGGAGGTCTGCCCCGATGCGTCCGCCGGGATCCCGGCCTGGAGCGGGAACGGGTAGGTCGTCGGTCCCGAGTCGCCCGTGGCGAAGATGTTGGTGACGCCCAGCGCCGCGAGCTCGTCCAGCGCCTCGTTCTCGAGCGCGAGGTAGCTCGGGCTCCCGAAGATCGCGCTGAGCTGCTCGCCGGTCCCGTAGGAGTTGCTCGCGATCGAGACGGAAGAGGCCGCCACGGAGGTCGAGCTCGAGGTCGTGCCGGTCACGAGGTTGAGCACGGCGGTCCCCGCCGGGAGCGTCGTCGCCGCGCCGCCGGTGAGGTAGTCGGCCAGGATCTGGTAGGCATAGTCGAACGCGGTGAGCGCCGAATCGCCCACGGAGATCAGGTCGATGTGCGCCTGCGGCGCGAGCGTGGCGGCGTACTCGATGTCGAGGGAGGTCTCCGCCGTCCACCCGTAGATCTCGCCGTTGTTCTGGCAGCCGGTGAGGTTGGTGTTCGGGTAGTACTCGAACGAGGTGTTGAGCGCGATGACGGTCAGGCGGTTGAGGATGTTGACGCCGGTCTGCTGCTGGAAGGCGGAGAAGTCGCTGGCGAAGGGGCATCCGACGTCGACGATCCCGATGGTGACGCCCTGGCCGCGGTCCTGCGCGCCGTTGATCGCGGAGTGACCGTTGTAGAGGTTGGTCGCGCCCGCGAGCACCTGCATGCTGCAGGGGAACAGGAACTGCCAGTCGAGGCCGTCCAGCTCGCCCCAGGTGTAGTTGTGGGAGTCACAGGCGCCGCTGCCGCCGCCGCCGAGCGCCTGGGCCGCGGAGAGGGTCGAACTCGAAGCGGGGGTCGAGGTCGAGATCCCGAGGGACGTGAGGGACGTCCCCGGCGAAAGTCCGGCGAACGAGGTCGCGAGGTCGGGCTGAGCGAACAACGTGCCGAGGCCCGCGACGCCGTTGGCGTCCATGGCGCTGGGCAGGTACGCGTTGCCCGTGCTGACGTAGACGACGCGGCTGGTCGTGCTGTTGACGCCGGCGCTCGCGTCGCCGAAGAGCGGGTTCCACTGGCCCGGCGAGAAGTACTGCTCGGAGAACGTTCCGATCTGGGTGTGGAAGGCGGCCTCGATCTCCGTGACTGTGCCGGTGACCGTGAGATACATCCGGGCCGGGTCGGGCGTGACGGTGAGGCCCAGGTCCGTGAAGTACGCCTCGTCCGCGGCGTACTGGGCCGAGGTGGCGCCGAAGGCGTTGCCGAGGGTATCGAGGGTGGCGAAGTCGTGGAACATCGGGCTGCCGGGATTCTGGATCTGGTCCACGTAGTTCTCGAGGGACGACGCCGAGCCCACCGAGACCTGGACCGTCATCGACTGGGACGGGTCGAGCGCGGCCGGATCGGGGATCACCGTGTACCCGTACTGCTCGGCCTGCGACACGGCGCTGGTGGTGAGGGCGGGTCCGCTGACCTGCACGAGGGGCGAGTCGCTCACGGCGGCCACGGCCGACGCCACCGAGGAGGAGGCCGGGGTCGACGCACCCGCCGGCGCATGCAACACCACCGCGGGGACCGCGCCGATCGCGGAGAATCCCGCCACCGCCAGCACCGTGATCACCAGCACCAACCACCGGTCCGGAACCCATCGCTTGGATGCTTCCATACGCCGAAAATCCCTCGAGGAGTCTCATCGGAGAGCGCCGTAAGCCCGTTCCGAGAACGGTCTGTAAACCGCTTGGGTGACCGCGGTGGCGGGCGCCGCGAGGCCCCGGTCGTTGCGCGTCGCGAGCTCAGTTACGGGTCCAAGCGAACGGTTCGCCGGTGAGCGATCCGGTTCGGATCCAGCTCTCCAGTTCGGTGCGAAGCCGCGGAAGACTGGGGAACCCGCCGGGCGCGGCGCTGCTGGCGCGCAGGTCGCCGGTGGGGTCCTCCGGCGGGAGCGGCTCCCACGTCGGAGGACCGGTCCGCCGGACGGAGATCTCGGGGTGCGCCTCGAGCCAGCGTACCACCGATCGTGAAAATCCGTCGGACGATCCCGCGACGAGCTGGATCCTCTCGCGGGGCCCGTGCTCCCGGGCGATCCGGCTGAGGAACGCCAGGAACTCCGGGTCGACGAGGGATCGCCACGGCGCGCGCCCCGGACGGTGGCTCAGCCCGTCGAGACGGAGCAGAAGGTCGCTGAGGGTGGGCCCATCCGCCGGCGAGGGACCTGCGTCTTTCGGCGGCGCGCCCGGTGTCGGGGGATGCGCGGGGCTCACCGTGAGGACGACCGCCCAGCGGGGCGGATCGAAGAACGCGCCCGAGACGTCGACCGACGGGAGGTCCAGGCTCCGGGCCCACGCGATGCGGCTCCGCCGGGACATGTTGGGCCGTATCCCGAACCGGAGCCAGACCCGACGGACGGAGGTGTGGCTCACGCCGGAGGCGCGCGCCATGGAGCGCGTGGTCCATCGACGGACGTTCGGAGGGGCTTCGCGGAGCGTCTTCCACAGGATTGCGCGGACCGTCGCGTCGTTCAGTCGAGCCGCAGCCGCGGTCCGCGGCGCATCGCGCACCAGACCCTGGGGACCGAAGAGGGAGAACCGCCGAAGCCAACGGGCCACGGTCACCGGCCGGACCCGGAGCCGCTGCGCGATCTCCCGATGGGACCGCCCCCGGGCCGCCAGCAGCACGATGCGGGCCCGAGCTACGAGACGATAGGGCGCGGTGCGACTCCTCGCCCATCGCTCCAGAACGATGCGGTCGGCCTCGCGCAGCGGTCTCATGGCGGACCACGTGCGACCGCGAATCGGCCTGCCGGGTAATAACTCCGGTGTGGTGGAGTCTACGAAGTCCGCGTAGCCCTGCGTACCGAGGGCCGCGGGGCGTCCTAACTCGGGGTCACCGGTCCGTTCCCCTCATCGCGGTTCCACGTGATAAGCGGCCGCGCGGCGGCCCTCACAGATCCTGGGTATGGGAAACCGCCCCGGACCCGGCGCACACGCAACCGGACCGCGCGCTCGGCTCAGCCCGACTCGGTCGGAGGCGGCGGGCGCCGG
>JASIBA010000047.1 GCA_030041735.1 Thermoplasmata archaeon
ACGTACCAGGCCGCGAAGCCACAGATGAAGGTGTCCACGCCCGTGGCGATCCAGAGGCCGTTCGCGGGGCTGTGCCCCGACCCGACGATGGCGAAGTCGATCGCCAGCAGCAGGAACGCGAGCACGAGCGTCCAGAACACGAACGCGATGCCGACGCCATGATAATGTGAATTGATGGCGAACGTCAGCGTGAAGAGCGTCCACACCACCATGAACCAGGCGATGTCGTACGGGTGCGTGGGACCGAACGCCGAGTCCCCGGTGAGGCCGCTGAGGAAGAGCGTGAAGGCCCACCAGAACGCCCCGTAGCCGCAGAACGCCGAGCCGGGGAAGATCTCGCCGCGCCGGAGCATGATCACACCTGCGACGAACTGGGCACTTCCGCCGAACGCGAGGGCCATCGGGAAGACCGCTCCGTTGTCCACGCCCCAGTTGATCCCGCTCGAGGCGATTCCCATGCCCGCGATCATGGTCGTCGTTCCGAATCCGCAGAGGCCGACCACGGATGCGGGGGCCCAGAACGGATCCTTGCTCTGGGTTTGATCGAAGGGCGCTTCGACGGTCGCCGGCGTGGCAGATGTTGCCATGTAGCACGGCTACAGGGGTTTGCTACATAATCCGCTACGGCGCGGACCACGTCACGGTGTCGCGTGGTGCGCGGCTAGTAGATGTTTTCGATGCCGCCCGGTCGGGCATCCGAGATATATCCGCCCCGGTGTCGGTGCGCCGGGCTGTGGGGTCAGCCCCCGTCCGCGTCACGCGGACGGGAACCGCAGCACGCTGCCGATGACCCCTGAGGGGCAGCAGCGGTGCTGACGTACGTGATCGCGAAGCCGAAGAAGCGGGCCGAGGACGAGTCGAACGACTTCGCCCTGCCCCCCGACCTTCGGCGAAGACTGCGGGCCTGGGTCGACATCGACGCGGTGGGGCCGCCCGGCTTCTGGATCTGGTTCCGCGCGATCCTCCCGCTGCTCCCCCGACCGGACACCCGACCGCGCCGGTCGATCTTCGGCCTCGCGGCTCCGCGCGAGGAGATCCGGGTGCTCGAGCAGCGGATGGTCGTGTACGCGCGGGAACAGGCGCGCCTCGCGATCATCGGCGAGCAGTACGCCCGCGACAACGAGCGATTGGCGCGCCGCTTGAAGGCGCTCGAAGCCGTCCTCCGCACGGTGGAGCTGGCCGGTCAGAAGGTGGTCGTTCCCGCCGATCCCGACGCCGACGAGGCCTCGGCGCGCTACGTCGCGACACGGCGTTCTCCGCGCGCCCGGAGCGTCTCGAGCGACGTTACGGCTAAGTAGCCGGCCCGGTGTGGATGTGTCGGCGGAGGCGTCCGCCCGCCGGCTCGCCGGCCAACCGCCCTTGTGGCCAATGACGCCTGCTCCCGAAACACGGAGTGAGCAGGCATGGACTGGGCGACGCAAGCAGCCAGCGTACTGCAGGCGGCCGTCGTGCTCCTGCTGGCGCCGCTCTTGGCGGGCATTGCCGCGCGCGCCAAGGCGTGGACCGAGTCCCGGCGCGGGCCGTCGATCTTCCAGCCCTACCGCGATCTCGCGAAGTATCTGAAGAAGGAGACGCTGCTCCCGCGCGGGGCCTCCCGCGTCTTCGTCGTCGCCCCCTTCGTCGCGTTCGGCACGTACCTGCTGATCGCGATCGTCGTGCCCATCATCACGCCCTACCCGATCCCGTTCGCGCCGACGGTCGACTTCCTCGGCGGCGGGCTCCTCTTCGGGCTCGCCGGCATCGTGACGCTGCTCGCCGCGATCGACTCGGGCAGCAACTACTCGGCGCTGGGCGCGAGCCGGACGGTATCGTTCGCGGCGCTGGCCGAGCCCACGCTCATCGTCGTGTTCTTCGCCGTGGCCGTGATCAGCGGGACGAACAGCCCGTACGTCACGAACAACCTCCTGACCGCGTCGACCGCGGCGTACCTCTCGCCGACGCACCTGCTGGTCACGGCGGCGTTCTTCCTGCTGCTGCTCGCCGAGACGGGCAAGCTGCCCGTCGAGAGCGCGGGCCTCATGGAGTTCGGCATGATCGAGGACGGCCGGATCTTCGAGCACTCCGGGCGGCTGCTCGGGCTGTTCCGCTGGAACGGCTGGATGAAGCAGTTCCTGCTCTGCTCCGTCTTCGTCAACGTCTTCGCACTCCCGTGGGGGATGATCGCGACCCCGACGCTCTGGGGCGCGGCGGCCAACATCGTCCTCCTGCTCGCGAAGCTGGGCCTCCTGGTCGCGATCCTCGTCGTGGTGGAAGCGACCGTCGCCAAGGTCCGCCTATTCAAGATCCGCGACTTCCTCGCGCTCTCGTTCTCGCTCGCGGTGCTCGCGGTGTTCGCCTTCGCCGTCCTGGGGGTGCCCTAGGTGATCAGCGCGTCCGAGGCGACGGCGCTGGTCGGCGTGGGGATCCTCCTCACCGCGCTGTACCTGCAGAGCGAGTCGTTCGTGGACCCGCTGATCCGGGGCATCGCCCTCCAGTCCCTCCTCGTCGCGGGTCTCCTCGCCGGCCTCGCGTGGACCGAGCAGAGCATCGAGCTCGCGGTCCTCGCGGGCCTCACCATCGCCGTGCGCTCCCTGCTGATCCCGTACGTGCTCCGCGCCCAGCTCCAGTCGTTCCGATGGCGGGTGCGAGAGGTCCGGGCGGCGCACCGGGTCACGAGCCACGCGCTGGGCGCGGTGGCGCTCGCGATCGTGGCTTGGTTCATCTTCCAGGAGACCCTCGCGCCGATCTTCCCGCAGCCCGGGGCGGCGCTCCCGTTCATCCTCCTGGTCGAGGGCCTGTTCATGCTCGCGACCCGATCGACCACCCTCGTCCAGGTGATCGGGTACCTGGAGGCGGAGAACGCGGTCGTCTACGCCGGCGCGCTGTTCGCGAAGTCGTTCCCGCTGTTCGTTGAGGTCGTCGTCTTCCTCGACGTGCTGGGCGTCGTGCTCGTCGGGATCATCCTGTCGATCCAGCGCGAGGTCACCGGGACGCCCGAGGAAGCGTCGCTCTCGGAGCTGTCCGGATGAGCGCGCCCGATCCGACGTTCTGGCTGTTCCTCCTCCTGGCGGCTCCGGCCGCCGCGGCGCTCCTCGCGCTCGTCCCCTACTCGCGCGTGAGCCAGCTCGCGTCCCGGACCGGCGCGATCCTGTCGTTCGGCGCGACGCTGGGGCTGCTCGTCTCCCGCACCTCGGGCGTCTTCGGGTCGTACCTGGGCGTCGACGCACTCAGCGAGGTGTTCCTGTTCATGGTGACCGGCATCTACGGCACGTCGGTCTGGTACTCCGCCGGCTACCTCCGCGACGTCCATCGGCCGTTCCTCACGCCCCAGGTGTACTACGCGCTCCTGAACGCGTTCGCGTTCGCGATGATCGCGACCCTGGTCGTGACCGACCTCGGCCTGATGTGGATCGGGGTGGAAGCGACGACGGTCGCGAGCGCGCTCCTGATCGTGCTGGAGCGCCGACCCGCGAGCGTGGAGGCGGCCTGGCGCTACACGATCGTGGCCTCGGCCGGGCTGACGATCGCGCTGTTCGCGCTCCTCCTGCTGTACACGACCACGGGCACGCTGAACGCGTTCCGACTCGCCGCGGATCCGCCGGTTCCCTCGCTCGCGATCGAGCTCGCGGTGGCGCTGGCGATCGTCGGGTTCGGGACCAAGATCGGTCTCTTCCCGATGCACACCTGGCTGCCGGACGCGCACTCCGAGGCCCCGTCCCCGGTCTCCGCGATGTTCTCGGGCGTCCTGCTCCCGACGGCGCTCTACGCCCTCCTCCGGGTCCTGCGGGTCCTCGGGACCCCGATGCCCGCGATGATCTCGGACCTCCTGCTCGCCTTCGGCATCGCCACCGCGATCGTGGCCGCGCTCCTCCTCCAGCGGCAGCGCTCGTTCAAGCGGCTCCTCGCGTACTCGAGCATGGAGGTCATGGGCCTCGCGACCGTCGGGATCGCGATCGGCGGGATCGCCCTCTACGGGGTCCTGGTCCTCCTCGTCGCGCACGCCTTCGCGAAGTCGGCGGCGTTCTACAGCGCCGGGAATGTCCTGCGGGCCGGCGGGACGAACCGGATCGCGGAGGTGCGCGATCTCCGCCACTCGATGCCGCGCACGTCGATCGCGTGGGTGCTGGCGGCGGTCGCGGTGACCGGCGCCCCGCCGTTCGGCACGTTCGTGGGCGAGCTGCTCATCGTGGTCGCCGCGATCTCGATCGGGGCGATCTGGCTCGCGGGCGTGCTGGCGGCCGCGATCCTGCTCGCATTCATCGGGGTGAACTTCCAGATCGGGCGCATGGTCTGGGGGGAACGCCCGCCGGGCGATCCCACGTCGCCGCCGCGCGAAGTGCCCGAGTGGGGCGTCGCCTACCTCAACGTGGGCGTCGCCCTCGTGGTCGGGGTCGCGGCGATCCCGTACCTCGCCCCGGCCCTGCGCTCGGCGGCCGCGCTGCTCGGGGGTTCGCTGCCGTGACGCGCGCGGGATGGGAGGTGGAGGCCGGCGACGACGGTCCGGTCGAGGACGGGAAGCGGGCGCTGGCGTACCGGGCCGACGACGGCGCCCTCGCGCTCTACAACGACTACGATCGCGGGCGCTCCATCCTCCGCACGCCGAAGATTCCCGGGACCTGGAGCGTCCGGACGGCGCCCGCCCCCGGGGCCCATCCGCTCGCCGCCGCGGCGGAGGTCGCCGGCTACGGCACGTTCACGTTTCCGTACGGTCCGATCTCCGCCGGGGTCCCCGAGGCCGGCAAGTTCGAGGTGCGCACCTACGGCGAGCGGGTCCTCGGTCTCGTGCCCGTGGGCGGCTTCAAGACGCGGTCGGTGGCGACCTCGGTCCTCGGCCTCCCGGTCGCGGACGCCGGGCTCCGGGTGGAGCGGATGGCGGGCAACCTGAGCGCCTCCCACGTGTCCGCCTTCCTCGCCGCCGCGGAGTCCGCGGAAGGCCGACCGGTCCCGACGGCGGAGCTGTACGTGCGGGCGCTCGCCCAGGAGCTCCAGCGCCTCTACAATCACGTCCGCCAGATCGCCCGGGTCGCGGAGGCCGCGGCCCAGAACGTGGGTCTCGCCCAGGTGCACGCGCTGGGCGAGGAGATCCTGCGTCTCCAGGGGTCGGTCTTCGGCCATCGCTGGATGTTCGGAGCGCTCCTGCCGGGCGGGCCCGCCCGCCGGGTCGATGCGGCCGACCGCGACCGCCTCGAGCACGCGCTCGGCGGGATCGGGGCGGAGTTCGACGTCCTCTGGTCGCTGCTCCTCGAGTCCCGCACGTTCGTCGACCGACTGCAATCGACGGCCCCGCTCTCGAAGGAGTCGGCGATCGCCTCGGGCGCGGTGGGTCCCACGCTCCGCGCCTCGGGCGTCGGCTGGGACGACCGGCTCCGCGCGCCGACGCCGCCGTACACCGACCTCTTCGTCAGCCTGCCCAACGAGACGGCGGGCGACGCGCTGGCGCGCATCCTCGTCCGCGGCGCCGAGATCCAGGCGAGCCTCGTGATCCTGGAGCAGCTGTTCGATCGCTGGCCGACCGAGGAGTCGATCACGGAGCCCGCGGAGTCCCCGGTCGGACCCGGGCGGGGGATCGCCCGCGTGGAGGCGCCGAACGGCGACCTGGTCTACGACGTGACGGTCGCCGACGGCCGGGTCCGGCGCCTGCAGTTCCGATCCCCGAGCGCGGCGAACTGGCCCGCCTTCGCCGCCTCGATGCAGGACGCCGTGTTCACGGACTTCCACTTCGCGTTCGAGAGCTTCGGCCTCGTGTTCGCCGAGACGGACGGGTGAGCATGTTCGGCTGGCTCGGGCGCTCGGCAGCGCGCGGGATCCTCACCACCCGGTACCCCGATGCGCCGCCCACGCCGTCGGAGGCGCCCGTGAGCGCCCACGCTCCCGAGCCCCGGCCGGCCGTCCCGATCTCCCCGAACGCGGTGGCCGGCTGCCCGGTGCGCGCGATCGCTCCGGACGGCGTCGACCAGGGCCGCTGCATCCGGTGCGCGCGGTGCCTCGCGCAGGGCTTCGAGTTCTCCGGGCCGGTCGCGCTCGCGACGGCGAAGCGACCGGACCGTCCGGAAGGTCCGGGCGCGATCCTCGGCGGCGCGGCCCCGCTCGCCCGGCTCGGTCGGTCGATCCACGTGTTCCTCGTCGACGTCGGGAGCTGCAACGCGTGCAATCTCGAGGTGCTGTCGATCGCGCACCCCCAGTATGACGCCAGCCGGCTCGGCATCTTCTTCACGAACTCCCCGCGGCACGCCGACGTGCTGCTCGTGGTCGGGGTCCCGACCGAGGCGATGGTCGAGCCGCTGCGGCGAGCCTACGACGCGATCCCTGCGCCCAAGGCCGTGGTCGCGACCGGGGCGTGCGCCATCCGCGGCGGCGTCTTCGAGGGAACTCCGGGGCTCCGGTCGGGCGTCGACGAGATCGTGCCGGTCGACCTCTACGTGCCGGGCTGCCCGCCGCCGCCGGTCGCCGTCCTCGACGCGCTGCTGCGCCTGATCGGGCGCGAGCGCACGGAGGCGCCGACGTGAGCGCGCCGTACCTCGGGATCCTGCTGACCGCGGCCGTCGTGGGGCTGTTCGCCTCGGCACCCGCGGCGGTGCTCGCGCGTCGGATCGGTTACGGCATCGCGCTCGCGAGCTCGCTGCTGCTCCTCGCCGTCGCGATCGCGACGCTGGCCACCGGTCCGGTGCACGGCATCGCGTGGACGGGCCCGCTGGGCGATCCCGAGTCGCTGCAGCTCGACGGGCTGTCCGCGTTCTTCGCCCTGGCGGCATCGCTGGTCTGGACCGCGACGAGCGCGTACTCGATCTTCTACGACGACCGACGATCGCCGGGCCTCGCGGTCTGCTACGGGCTCACGCTCGGGGCGATCGCGCTCCTCGTGAGCGCGTCGAGCTTCCTGCTGTTCCTGATCGGCTGGGAGATCATGACCCTCGCCTCGTACGGGATGATCCTTCAGGCGACGGGCCGAGGGGACCGCATCTTCTCGGCCGCGTTCGTGTTCCTCGCCTTCGGGGAGGCGAGCACCCTCCTGGTCCTGATCGCGGTCGCGGCGTTCCACGTGCTGTCGGGCGGCTTCCTGGAAGGCCCGGTCTCGGGCGCGGGCGCGCTCACGAGCCTGGTCTTCGTCGCCGCGCTGCTGGGATTCGGCCTCAAGATGGGGGTCGCGCCGTTCCATCTGAGCGAGTGGCTGCCCATCGCGCACTCCTCGGCTCCCTCGAACGCTTCGGCCGTGCTGAGCTCCACGCTGACCCTGGCGGGCGCCTACGGTCTGTTCCGGGTCGTCAGCGACTTGGGCTCTCCCCCAGCGTGGTGGGGGGGACTGATGCTCGCGATCGGCGCGATCTCGGTGCTCCTCGGGGCCCTGTTCGCCTCGGTGAGCGAGCACACGAAGGGCTTGCCCGCCTACAGTACCATCGAGAACAACGGGCTCATCCTGGTCGCCCTCGGCGTCGCCCTCCTGGCGGAGGCGAACGGGCTCACGGAGCTCGCGGTCTTCGCGCTGTTCGCAGCGTTCTTCCAGGCGATCGCCCACGCCGTGGCCAAGACCGCGCTCTTCCTGTCGGCCGGGTACGTCGAGCACGCCACCGGGACGTTCGACCTCTCCGCGGTCGCCGGGGGCGCCAAGCGATCGGACCCGGGGGAGACGGAGGGGACGCTCGTCGCGGCGCTCAGCCTGGCCGCCGCGCCTCCGCTCGCCGGGTTCGTCAGCGAGTGGATGATCCTCGAGTCCCTGTTCCAATCGTACCGGTTCTCCTCGCCGGAGGCCCAGTTCCTGGGCCTGCTCGCGGGAGCGGCCGTGGCCCTCGCGGCCGGCCTCATCGTGGTCGCGATGGTGAAGTTCGTCGGGTTCGCCCTGCTGTGGAAGCCCAGCCCGGGAGCGACGGCGCCGCGGGCCGCCGGACTGGGCACGACGGTCGGCGCCGTCGGCGGGATCCTCGTCGGTCTCGGGGTCGGAGCCCCGTGGATCCTGAAGGGCGTCGCCCCGGGCGTCGCCGCGTTCGCCCATGCCGCGGTGACGGCCCCGGTCAGCGGGCTGCTCGCGGTCCCGGACGGATGGTCGATCGTCTCGGGTTCCCCCTTCGGCATCCTCTCCCCGCCGGTGGTGCCGATCGCGATCGGCCTCGCGAGCGTCGTCGCCTGGGGCTACTTCCGGCTGGGCGGCGGGCGGCGGACCCGGACCGTCGAACCGTGGATGGCCGGGAGCGCGCCGGGTCGGCCGGGCGAGACGTACACCTCGTTCGGGTACAGCACCGGCATCCGGATCATGTTGCGGTCGATCCTCCGGACCCGCGAGGTTCGCGCCTCGGTGGGACCGGTGACCGAGGCCGGGCTCGCGACGCCCGTGCCGTACAACGTCGACCTCGAGGTGCTCGACGTGTTCAAACTGTTCTACGACGATCTGGTGGCGGCGACCGCGGCGGTCTCGGACGCGTTCAAGGTCGCGATCATGCCGGGCCGGCTGGGCCGGTACCTCGCGTACATCCTGCTGGTGACGCTCGCCGTCGTCGTCTACGTCGCGGTCGCGGCGTAGGCGGGGTCACGGCACGACGGTGACGGGGCGGCCGGAGCGGCTGACGACCTTCTCGGAGACCGAGCCGAGCACCACCCGTTCGGCCCCACGCAGGCCCCGGGTCCCGACGACGATCAGGTCCGCGTCGACCTCGGCAGCCGCGGCGAGCAGGACGACCTCGGGGCTCCCTTCCCGCGTCCACGCCTGGACGCGATCGCCGGTCGGGTCAACCGAGCGCGCCGTCCGCTCGAGCGTCGAGCGCAGGGCGCCGGTCTCGGCGCTGGTCTCCTCCTCGGTCCGCGGTTCGGCGACGACGCGCGAGGGCGCCGCGGCGTGGACGAGCCAGATGCGGACCTCGGGATCGCGCAGCAGCGACAGCGCGAACCGGACCGCCCGGAACGACGGGGACGAACCATCGTACCCGACCACGATCCGACGCGGCGGCTTCCCCTCCAGCGATCGGCCGGACATCCGCTCACCGGGGCATACGGCCGGGAAGGTACCTCTCCGCCGCGGTCGCGGCCTTGGAGTCGGGGGCGACGGCCGGGGCGCGGCCCGTCTCGCGTGCGGTCCTGAGCGCGGCCTCGACGGCCTTCAGTCGGACCGAGAGTGTCTGGTTGTCCCGGAAGTATTGGTCCGACATCACGGTCAGCCGGGCGCGCTCGCGCGCGCAGTCGACCAGGTCGCGGGCGAGGCCCCGCTGTCGATCCTCCACGGAGGCGACCCGCATCGACGGCTCCGGGGGTACGAGCGCGGGGTCCGGGAGCAGCGCGATGACCGTGCCGAGCCACATCCAGAACCCGTCGGCCCCGACCTCGCGGATGTCGATCCACGGCTCCAGACGACGCTGAAGGTCGTCCGGCATCCCAAGGTCCTGCGTTCGGCCCGAGGTCTCCTTCCGCGTCCGTGGTCCGGGGTCCTGCATGTTCTGCCTCCCAGGGGTCATCGGCAGCCCAGTGCGGTTCCCGTCCGAGGCGGACGGTGGCCGACCCCACGGCCGTCCGTGACACGTCGCCCGCGCTATTTGTAGAGTGCGTGCGCCAAAGCGGCCCGCGGAACCATCATCTCTCCGGGGCGCGTGCCATCGGGCATGGCCATGGACCCCGAGCTCTCCCGGGAGTTCGACACCGGGGTCGAGCAGGACGAGATCCTGGCCGGGGGCGGGGACTACCCGGTCGCCACGGTGCCCGGCACGACCTGGAAGGCCCTGGTGATCATCGGCGTGGTGGTGACGATCGCGGGGTTCGTACTGATCCTGATGGCGGCGGGGTACCTGTACCCGATCCCTGACTACTACCCCACGCCGCTCGGCTCCGGACTCTTCCTCACGGTTCCCATCGCCGGCATCCTGATCCTGATCGCCGGCATCGCCGCGGCCATCCACAACCGGAGAGATCCCCCGATCGAGCCGATCGTCTGAGCGGCGAACGGCGCCCTTCCGGCGCGCGAGGCGTCCCGGAGGAGCCCGATGAGGCGTGAGGGTCTCCGCCGCAGAACGCGTCCGCCGGGCCGTCAACTCACCCGCGCGCGACCCGGGCCCGCTCCCGTCGACCCCGTCTCGTCGAGCCTCCGGGACGCACGCGACGCGGACTCGGCGTGCCTCCCACATCGGCCGGAGTGTGTCGAGACGCGGTGGAGCCGTCAAACGTCGGTTGAAGCCTCTTCTACTGTACTGCGCTGGGAGCGTCATGCCGCTGAATCTCTTCGAGTTTGAGCTGACCCTGGCCGGTCGCCTGCAGCGCCTATCGGTCGAAGCCCCCCGCGTATCGTGGGAGGTCTGGCCGCTCGGTCCCAAATGGTTGGTGCGATGCGGCGGACCGGTCGAGGACCTGCGGGCGCTGTCCTCTCATCCCGCGATCGCGAATCCGCCGGAGCGTGGTGTAGAACCGACGACGAGTTTCCTCTACCGACCGGGGCGACTCGAACGACGGTGGGTCGCCGACACCGCCGGCTGGGGGGCCGTGGTGCTGCCGCCGATCCGGTGGAGTAACGGACGGACCGCTCTCCGACTCGTCGCTCTGCGCGAGGCGCCCTCCTCCCGGTGGAGGGCCCGGAACCGGGGGGCCCGACTGGTCCGAAAGCATCGGACGGAGCCTCACGAGCTCATGGAGCTGCTCGATCGACCGGTCGGGGTCGTTCCTCCGCTGACCCGCCGGCAGCGGGAGGTCCTCCTCGAAGCGGTGCGGCTCGGCTACTACCGCGTGCCTCGCCACGCCACCGTTCGTGAGGTGGCTCGACGTCTTCGCATCGCCCGGAGCACGGCGGAGGAGCATCTGCGAGCCGCCGAGTCGGCGATGATCCGTGCCGCCGCCCCCCTGGTCGTGGCCCGCGAACGAGTCGCGACCTCGGCCGAGTCCGCGCCGGACGCCGGCTCGCTCGAACTCTACGCGCGGTTTTGCGCGGAGCTCGACCTGTACGTGCAGCTGGCGGTGCGGGACGACACGATCTGTCGGGTCACCTTCCGCCGCGAGCGCCCGACGGGCGCCCGTCGGGGAAATCACCCCTACCTGCAACGCATCCTCGATCACGTCGCGAGCGGTACCGGTGGACTGGAGGACCTGCCCGTCGAGCTGGACGTCGGACCCTTCACCCGCCGCGTCCTCGAGGAGGTCCGACGGATCCCGTCCGGTGCGACGCGCACGTACGGAGAGATCGCTCGGAGGATCGGCGAACCGCGGGCCGCTCGAGCGGTCGGCAATGCGCTCGCCGAGAATCCGGCCCTCGTGGTCGTTCCCTGCCATCGAGTGGTGCCCTCGAGGGGGGGTGCCGGCAACTATTCCGGCGCGGGGGGGCACCTGACCAAGGTCCGACTGCTGCGAAAGGAAGGCGCGATCGATGAAGGTCCGAGTTCCTGAGATCGGGAGATCCCCGAGGTTGGCCGGATCGACGGCCACTCTTCGTCGTTCTGTCCGCTGCGCCGGAGGACCTCACCGGACGCCCTGCCTGGGCTGAAGGGACCGGTACATGCCCGAGCCTCCTGAGACGACGGAGAGCCCGGGGACGCGGAGGCCGGACCTCCTGCTGGTCGTGGTACTCGGAGTGCTGTGGGGGTCCGCCTTCCCGGTCATTCGGTACGGCCTGGTGGCGGGGGCCCCTCCTCTGTTGTTCGCCGCCGTCCGGTACTCCCTGACCGCCGCGATTCTGGTGCCCATCGCCTTCGTGGCCCGGAGCCCCCGGTCCGCCGCGGCATCGATGTGGTCGCCGGCGGTGTTCGGAGGACTCCTCATGATCGGGGGATACGGGGGGTTGTTGTACCTGGGAGAGGAGTCGACCTCGGGCGGGCTCGCGGCCATATTGACCGCTTCCGCGCCGTTGGCGAGCGCGCTCTTCGGATCGGGCCTCCTACCGGCCGAACGACTCGGTCGCTGGGCAGTCGCGGGCCTGCTGGTCGGATTCGGAGGGGTTGCCGTGCTGGTACTCCCTCAACTGGGCCACCCCTTTGCTTCGGGTTTCGCGGGGCCGGTCCTGGTCGTGAGCGCGGTCCTGGTCTTCGCCTTGGGGTCGGTCCTCCTGCGGCGGACGGCGACGGTCGCTCCCACGCTCTGGAGTCTCGCCCTCCAATTCGCGGTGGCGGGAGCTCTGCTGGGCGCCGTGGGGGTGGGGATCGGCGAACCCATCACGCTAGGACACGCGGCGATGGCGCTTCCATCCCTCGCTTTCCTGGTGATCGTTCCCGGGGTCCTGGGTTACGCGCTGTATTTCCGCATCCACCACCGGTCCGGACCGACTCGGGCGAATCTGGTCGGATACGTCAATCCCGTGGCCGGGGTCCTCGTGGGCCTGCTCGTCTTCGGCGAGACCGTCACCGCACTCGAGATCGCGGGGATGGGCCTGATCGCCCTAGGGCTCTTCATGCTACATAGGGATTCACCGTGAATTCGTCCGCGCCGGCTCCTACCGCGATAGCCGGACCTTGGAACGGGTCCTCTCGCGCCTGGACAAACGGTTCCAGTTGGACGGTCCCTACCACCGTCGAGATAGACCTGAATCTCGACTCCGGCCTTCAGAACACGACCGCGCTCAACGGTACACTTTTCTGGGTGTCCATTTCGACCACGGGCGGCTCAGCCGGAACCTTCCTGCACTAAACCGCCGGGCGCCAAGGTTCCCGTCCAGTGGCACGTCGGTCGATCCGGGGCGGTGGTCCCGGGGGATTTTTTTTTCGCGACGCGCGGGCGCTAGGTCCGCGTGGGCGCGTCCGAGTCCCTCACGCGCAGGATGGCCATCCCGTCGTAGCCCTTGGTGCCGACGGTCTGCAGCACGGTCCCTTCGAGCTCGGGAGTCGCCGCGATCTGCTCGAAGAACCGGCGGATCCCGAGCACGCGCGGGTCCGAGGAGCCCGCGTCCGCAACGGCACCGCCCCGGACCACATTGTCGGCGACGATCACGGTCCCCGGCCGGGAGACCGTGAGCACGGCCCGCAGATAGTCGGCGTACTCCGTCTTCTCCGCGTCGAGGAACACCAGGTCGAACGGCACGAGCGGGTCCCGGCTCATCTGACGGAGCGACTCGAGCGCCGGACCGACCCGGACCTCGACGCGATCGGCGACGCCGGCCCGGGCGAGGTTCTTCCGCGCCACGTCCGCGTGGTGGGGATCGAGTTCGAGCGTCAGCAGTCGCCCCTCGGGCGGCAGCGCGCGGGCGAGCCAGATCGTGGAGTACCCGCCGAGCGTGCCGAGCTCGAGCACCCGACGGGCCCCGATCGCCCGCGCCAGCAGCGCGAGGAACGCGCCCTGCGGCGCGGAGACCTGGATCGATGGCAGACCGGCCGCCGCCGCGTCGGCGTTCGCCGCACCAAGGGCCGCGTCCGGGCGCACGAGCAGCTGTTCGATGTAGCGATCGACGGCGGGCGAGAGCGCGGGATCGGATTCGGTCATGACGGCCCGAGCCGGGCGGCTCGTAAGAGCTCGACGACGCCCGGCGAACCGAGGGGGCTTATGCGATGAGACCCTGAGGGACGACTGCGATGACCATCAACGAGGTGCTGGTGGTCCAGGACCTCGCGATCGTCATGCTGGCCGCGCTCGGCATGGCGCTCCTCTGCCGGGCCCTCCGGCAGCCGCTCCTCATCGGCTACATCATCGCCGGGATGATCATCGGTCCGTACACCCCGCCGGCCTCGCTGCTCACGTACCCCGACATCCTCAGCGCGCTCGCGGAGATCGGGATCGTGTTCCTGCTCTTCGCGGTCGGCCTCGAGTATCCGCTGAATCGCCTCCGCGCGATCGGCCGCACCGCGCTCGTGATCGCGCTCGCCGAGTCCCTCTCGACCTTCGCCGCGGGCTACCTCCTGGGAACCGCGTTCGGATTCCCGACCTTCGACTCGCTGTTCCTCGGGCTCGCGATCTCGGTGACGAGCACGGTGATCCTGTCGAGCATCCTCCAGGACCTCGGCGTCCTCCAGGCCCGCGAGACGTCGCTCCTGCTCGGGATCACGGTGGTCGAGGACATCGTCACGGTCACCCTGCTCGGGATCCTGCAATCGACCTACCTGACGGGCCATCTCAGCGTCGAGCAGATCGCGCTCTCCGTGGGCCTCGTGCTCGTCTTCATCGCCGGCACGCTGCTGCTCGGGTCGCGCGCCATCCCACCGGCGATCGACCGTCTGCACCGGACCGGTCTCTCCGAGGTCTACCTGATCGCGATCCTCGGGGTCGCGTTCTCGCTCGCGATCGTCGCGAGCCTGATCGGGATCTCGGTCGCGACGGGCGCCTTCCTGGCCGGCGTGCTCGTCGCCGAGTCGAATTCGCAAGCCGAGGCGCACCGCCTCATGGCGCCGCTGAAGGAGCTGTTCGGGGCGATCTTCTTCGTCTCCATGGGGGCGCTGATGGACGTCGCGCTCCTCCCGGCGTACATCGTCCCGATCGCGGTGTTCGTCGTGGTTGCCTTCGCGGTGAAGCTGATCTCCACGTACGTCGCGGCCCGCCGGCAGCGCGTGGCCGTTCCGGACGCCCGGCGCGCGGCGCTGAGCATGTCGGCCTCCGGCGGGGAGATGTCGATCGTCGTCGCGAAGGGCGGGAACGACATCGGCGCGACCACCCCGTTCGTGCTCCCGTTCATCGGCGCCCTCACCGTCGTGACCACGCTCCTCGCCCCGTTCGTCGTCCGATTCGCCTGGCGGTCCGGGCGGTCCCCGCCGCCCCCCCGGACCGAACCGGCCGCCGCGTCCCCCGCCACCGCCGAGGGGAGCGGCTAGGCGCCTCGCCGAGCCGTTCGTCGGGCCGCGGCGCCGACCGACCGGCGCCCGGGCGGGCGGGGGCGCCGCGCGAGGAGATCACGGATCACGAGCAGCGTCGCCTCGCGCTCGTGGTCGTCCAACTCCTGCCGCGGCGCGCGGACCCGGGTCGTCCCGACCCCGAGCTCGGCCTCGACCAGCTTGATCTGCTGGACGAACTTGACGGTCGTATCCATCCGGAGCAGCGGGAGGAACCAGGCGTAGAGCGCCCGCACGTCCTCGCCCTCGCGCGCGCCGTGGAAGAGGGCCAGCGACTCCTCGGGCAGCGCGTTCGCGAGGCCGGCGACCCAGCCGGACGCGCCGGCCCCGATCCCCTCGACGATCGCGTCGTCGAGCCCGACCGCCACATCGAGGCGATCGCCGAGCAGGGTGCGGATGGCGGTGATGCGACGGACGTCCCCGCTCGACTCCTTGACCGCGACCAGGTTCGCGTGGTCGGTCGCGAGCGCGAGGACGTCGTCGGCGCTCACGTCGGTGCCGTAGGCGCTGGGGTTGTTGTAGAGCATGCACGGGAGCGCGGTCGCATCGAGCACGGCCGCGAAGTGCGCCCGCGCCTCCCGGGGGTCCGCCCGGTAGACGTACGGCGGCAGCACCAGGAGCCCGGTAGCCCCGGCCGCTTCGGCGGCCCGAGCGAGCGCCACGGCGTCGCGCGTGCGCAGCGCCCCGATCGCGGCCACGAGGCGGGCGCCCGGCGGCGCGACCTCGGAGGCCGCGCGGACGAGCGTCGTCCGCTCCCCCGCCTCCAGGGCCGACCCCTCTCCGAGGGACCCGGCCAGCACGAACCCGTCCACCCCGCGCGCGGCGAGCCATGCGACGTGCCGACGGAACGCCGCGAGGTCGAGGGTGTCGTCCGGCCCGAACGGGGTCGTGAGGGCGACGAGCATCCCCTGCCCGATCGGTTGGGTCGCGCTCCTCTCGCTCACGCGGGCACCCCGTCGCGGAGCGGGTCGCGTACGTCCAGCAAGAGCTCGGAGTCGGCCGTGAGATAGGCGGCGCCGGTGATGCGGGGGACGATCCCGCGAGGCGCGGGCTCGGCGACGGCCTCGAACACGGTGCCGAGGATCCCTTCCTGCCGCCAGACCTCGCCCAGGGCGACCTGCCCGTCCGCCACCAGGGCGGCGAGCTTCGCGCTCGTGCCAGTGCCGCACGGAGAGCGGTCGTAGGCCCCGCCGGGGCAGAGCACGAAGTTGCGGGCCTGGTTCTCGGAGCGTTCGGCCGGTCCCGAGATCTCCACGTGCTCGATGGGCGCGGCGTCGTCCCCCGTGACCCCGGCCCGGGCGAGCGCCGCGAGGACCGCCTCGGAGAACTCGGTCAGCTCGCGCGCATGGCGTCGCGTGAGGTCGAACGGCGCGCGGTCCGTCAGGAAGAACCAGTTGCCGCCCCAGGCGATGTCGCCACGGACCGAGCCGTAGTCCGGGACGTCCACCGCGACATCCTTCCGAGTGCGGTAGCTCGGCACGTTACGGAAGGAGACCCGCCCGTCGTCCCGCATCTCCGCATCGACCAGGCCCACGGGCGTCTCGAGCGAGGCCCGTCGCGCGGGGAGTCGGCCGAGGTAGTCCAGCGTCGTGACCGCCCCGATCGTGCCGTGACCGCACATGCCGAGGTAGCCCACGTTGTTGAAGAAGATGAGACCGGTCGTGTGCGCGGGATCCGCCGGGGGGAGCAGGAGCGCCCCGACGAGGGTGTCGTTCCCCCGCGGCTCGGTCACCACCGCGCGCCGGAAGTCGTCGTGCTGCGTTCGGAAGCGGTCCCGCCGGGCCGCCATGGAGCCGTCGCCCAGCGCCGGTCCGCCCTCGACCACCACGCGCGTGGGCTCGCCCTCGGTATGCGAATCGATGACCCGCACCCGCCGGGTCCCGGGGCGGTCGGCCGGCGGCCCCACGCCTAGCTCCCCGGACCGGGGGCCGCGCGGAGCGCGGCGAGGAGCGCGGTCCCGTTCGGCGTCCCGAGGCCGGTGCACGGGTCCCATCCCGGTCCCGCGGAATAGCCGTCGTTGTTCCCGGTCGTGATGTCGTGGAAGTCGCCGCTGTCGGCGTAGAGCTCGGGCGAGACGAACCCGAGGGGAGCGCCCAGGAGCTGGTTGAGGACGGCGATCAGGGCCGCCCAGAGCGGTGCCACCGCGCTCGTCCCCCCGAGCACGACGTCCTGGCCGTCGACTCGGACCGAATAGCCGGTCGCCGGATCCGCGTCCGCCGCCACATCGGGCACGCCGCGCCCCACGAAACCGTTCGGGGCCGCGGGCACCGACGCGCCCGACTGGAAGCTCGGGAGCGGAAAGTACTCGCTGACCCCCCCGCCCGTCGCGCCCTCCCCCCGGGCCAGCTCGTTCCAGGTCGTCTCGCTCTGGATCGCGTCGCCCGACAGGACGAGCGTCGTCCCCCCGCAGCCGAGGGCGCCCGGCGCCGACGCGGGAAAATCGACCTCGAGCGCACCGCTCGCGCTCCCGTCGGTGGCTCCGCTGTCCCCCGCGGCCGCGAGGACGGTGACGCCGAGCGCCGCCGCGTCCTCGAACGCCGACTCGAAGGCGGACCGGGCCTGCGCGGTCCACGTCTCCTCGGGACCGCCCCAGCTCGTCGAGAGGACGTTCGGGCGGTTCGTCTCGTCGTGGATCGCCTCGGTCAGCGCGTCGAGGTAGCCCTGGTCGGTGTTCGGCGCGAAGTAGACCGCCAGGCGGGCGCCGTTCGCGACCGATCCGGCGACCTCGAGGTCGAGCAGGACCTCGCCGTCGGGTCCGGTGGGGCTCCCGGTCGGGGCGTTCGCGGCCCCGTCCACGCCGACGGCCGTGACCGGCGGGACCGCGAGCCCGAGCCCGGCGAAGTAGGTCGTGAGATCGTCCGCGGAGTATCCGCCTCCGAGCTCGATCAGACCGATGCACTGGCCCGCTCCGTTCCCGGCCGTCGGGAAGCCGTACGCCGCCGCGACCTGGGGCGGCGTGTAGGCCGGTGCCCCGGCCGCGCGCGTGGGCCGCGGTCGGACCCGGGGGAACGCCTGCGGACGGTCGTCGAGACCGAAGACCCCGACCAGGACGTCGCGGAGGGACTCGGGTACGAGCAGGGGGCCCTCGCGCCCCCGGTACGAGCCCCGCGGAGTGACGTATCGGTAGAGCGTGGTCCCGAAGGCGCGGGCGACGTCGCCTCCCGTACCCGAGAGCTGCACCGTGCGCCCCGCGCGGTGGTGGCCCGAGAGCCGGAGGCCCCGTGCGTGGGCGAACTCGCGGATCCGGTGGAGGTCGTCCGCGTCCGCGCCGTGCCGGGCCGCGAACTCCGCGCGGGTCAGGTGCTCGCGCGCGGAGCGGGGGAGCGCGGCGAGCTCGTCGATGGACCGCAAGGGCCGCTCCCGGGTCGGGCGACGGAGCAGCGCGGTGACCCGGACCTCCGCGCGCGCGTCCACGGTCCCGAGCCGGCGCGCGCCGACCGCGGGCAACCGAAGGCTCCCCGGCAGCTCGACGAGTCGCTCGCCCTCCTCCATGCGCCGACCCCGCGGGCGAAGGGAGCGGGCACCTTACGGTCGTCGCCCGGGGGCCGGGGAGGTCCGCTCGGGGTCCCCGCGCGCCGAGAGCACCGTCGCGAGCCGGAAGAACGCCTCGGGCGGCAGGTTCTCGGGGCGGAGCCGCTCCCAGCCCTCCGGCCAGTCGGCTCGGCGCGCGGCGTCGGCGGGGGTGTCCGTCACGCGGCCCAGGAGGTTGCCGAGCTGCTTGCGTCGGGCCCCGAAGAGCGCGCGCACGATGCTCTCGAGACGGGGGACCGAAGGCACCGGCAGCGGGCCGGCCCGGGCGCGATGCACGCCGAGGCGGCTGTCGACCTCCGGACGCGGCTCGAAGCATCCCCGGCCGACCGTTCGGAACAGCTCGACCTCTCCGTAGAGGCGCGCGGCGATCGCGAGCCGCCCGTACCCCGGGCTCCCGGGGCCGGCTGCGAACCGCTCGGCGACCTCGCGCTGCAGGAGGAAGACGACGCGGGGGACCCGGTGGGCCAGGGCGCGGAGCACGAGGGGGGTGCCCACCGAGTACGGGAGGTTCCCGATGACGGCGCCGTACCCTTCGAGGGGCACGTGGCGGGCGTCGTCCTCCACCACCCGGACCCGGTCCTCGAACGTCGCGGCGAGGTAGGCGGCGAGCCGGGGGTCCCGCTCCACGACGGTAAGGGGTGTCGTCCCGCGGCGGACCAGCGCGGCGGTGAGGACCCCGAGCCCCCCTCCGATCTCGAGGACCGGCGTGCCGGGCGGGGACTCGAGCAGCGCGGCCTCCGCGTCGGCGACGAACGGGTCGGCCAGGAACGATTGTCCCCAGGCGCGCGACGGGCGAAGGCCCAGCGCGCGCAGCGTCGCCCGGATGGCCTCGGGTCCGTCCGGAACCGGGAAGCCCATCGCGGCGGGCGGATCACGGGGCGACGAAGAGGCGGTACTTGTCCTCGACACCGCTGAGCTCCTGCTCGATGCGGCCGACGATCAGCCGTTCGGGCGACTTCAGGTGGAGCCGGGTCTCGAGGTCCTCGAAGCTCGTGAACGGCTGGCGTCGCCGCTCGTCGACGATCTGCTGCATCGTCTTCTTCCCGATCCCGGGAAGCAGCTCGAGCAGGTGGAACCGGCGGGAGACCGCGGGGGACTCGTTGAAGAACCGGAGGTACTTCGGCGCGTTCGCCTTCACGATGCGCTCGAGCGTCGCGGGAAGCTCGGAGCGCCCGGCGACCGTCAGCTCGTCGTATCCGATGCGGCGCCGGACGTGGTCGATCGGCGGGGGGGTCCCGTCGATCGGAACGAGCGGGATGCGCGCGCCCGCGGCGAGCTTCGCGCCCGTCCGGGGCACGAGCTCGAAGAGCTTGAGCTCGTCCTCACCGAGAGCGAGCGCGAGCGGCTCGCGGTGGAAGCCGCGCTCCGTCTGCCGGCCGTTCGGCAGGTAATCGAGGATGTAGGCGTAGTTCTCCACGGGTACCTCCTCGGCTCATCGGTACTGCGCGACGATCTCGAGGAGACGCGTGACCTGCGCCTCATCGAGCACGAGCCGCTCCTTCGCGAACAGGAGGCGGATCTCCTCGGGGTACTGGGGGAGGAAGTCGGCGATCTTCACCGCGGCGGCGGTGTCGACGAACGGCAGCGTCTTCAGCTCGGTGATCAGCTGGTCGGTGTCCTCGACCGAGAGCCGGGCGAACTGGTCGGCATGCTGGAGCGCGAGACCGGCCTCCCGGGGGAGGGTGCGGTGGTTCGCCTCGTCCTGGAGCAGCTCCTTCACCCGGGCGATCGGGACGGGGTCAGGCATGGGCCGCCTCGGGGGGGGTCACCGGGAGCAGATGGACCGGCATCGCGACGAGCTCCTTGCGCTTCCCACCGTCGAGGAACTCGACGCGGTAGGCCCGCCCCGACTTCGCGACGACCGTGCAGACCCGGCCCTGGTAGCGCGGGTGGGGCTGTCCGTGCGGCTCGCTCGGCTCGATGCGGACCATCACCTGCTGGCCGATCGCGAACTCGCGGAGGAAGCGGGTGATGGGCGGGAGCCCGCGCTCGCGGACCTCCTTCGTGAACGTCCCGCGGCTGCGGGAGCGGAACCCCTTCGAACTCTTGACCATCTACGGGCCCTCCGGATCGTGGATCTCCATCACGTCGAGGAACTCGACCTTCAGCGGGACCCCGACGAGGGCGGCGAGGTTCGGTTCGGTGCGCCCTCCATCTCCTTCCACCCACTCCTTGACGTAGGTCCCCGCCTCGGTCCTCAGGTCGAGCGTGAACCGTCCCTCGCCGGCGTCCACGAGTCGGGCCGCGACGATCCGACGCGAGCGGACACGGTCGGACCGACGGTGGGCGACGCGGGTGGGCGTGCGCTGGGCGATCGCTCGGCCGAGCGCGAGGTCGAGGGCCTCATTAACCTTTGCCACGGGGACCGATCCGATCACGCCGACGCGGTAGCTCTTCTCGGGGGAGGCCTCCTTCACCCGGACGATCTCGGCCGGGTCCGCGAAGGCGAGGCGCTCGACCTCGACCCGCCCGGCCGCCGTCCGGGCGATCTCGGAGGCGATCTCCGCGAGATCGACGGTCCGTCGGCGCGGCCTCAGGATCTCCAGGACGAACGGCCGGCCCCGCCCGAGCATCCGCGCGTCGATGTCCTCCCGCCCCATCCCGTGGAATCGGCTGCCCTCCCCGCCGGTCCGGGCGAGCAGGGGCGCCGCGATCAGTTCCTCGACGCTCTCGGCGTAGGTCTTGCCGGTGCCGCCGCAGGTCGTGCAGCCCCGTCCCCGGCACCGCCGGCACGGCCACCGCGTCTGGGGAAGCGTCCGGTCGAGCTTGCGGTACCGGCCCCGGAGCGTGAGCGGCAGCACCGTGGTCGCGACCCGGCCCACCGGGAGGTCCGCGAGGAACACCAGGTCGGGCCGGTCGGGACCCCCGACGGCGCCGGTCCGCGCCTCGAGCCGCTTCCCGAGCTCCCGGTTGAACGCGGCGCGAAGGCTCTCTCCCCATTCGGTCCCGATCTCCAGCCAGAGGGACTCCTCCGCGGCGAGGCGCTCCGGGTCCCAGCGCGAACCACAGGTGAACCGGTGCCACTCCCAGCCGTCGGCGGCGCGCAGGCAGCGCTCGACCCACACGTCCAGCCGGGCGAACGTCCCCCCGCAGACGGGGCATCCGGCGACCTCGGCGGGCAGCGGGATCCCCACGGCGGCGGTCAAGCGCGCGGCCCGCTCGGGGTTCGAGAAGCCGTGCCCGAGGCGGCCGAAGAGGCGACCGAAGCATTCGGGGCAGAGGCCCCGCTCCGCGGCCCGGCGCGCCACGGCGAGCGCGGCCTCCGACGGGGCGAACTCCGCGGGGGCGCTCACGGTGCGCGCCACGGTCGTGAGGGTAATACGTCACCGTGACCGGGCCCGGGTCCGCGGTCGGCTATTTACCCCGCCGACGCGTGGCCCTGCGAGGCGCGGATGGCGTCGATCACCGAAGCGGAGCTGACGCGGGCGATCGAGCGCACGCTGGTCGCCCGCGGGAAGATGCCGCCCGCCGAGGCTCGCTCCACGGCGCGCATGGTGCTGGGCTACTTCGGGCTCGACGACACCGTGCTCGACAACAAGCTCTCGAGCGAGGACCGGGACCGGTTCTACCAGCTGGAGGAGGAGGGCCTGCTGACGAGCGAGGAAGAGGACGCGACGGTCTCCCGCGGCAAGACCTGGCGCATCCACTACTGGCTGATGAAGAAGGCCCGGATCCGCGACGTCGGGCAGACCGGCGATGCCCCCACGTCCGACGACGCGGGGACCGTCTACCGCGACATCGGGGAGTCGGACTGGAAGCGCCAGGCCGACCCGCCGACCGGCAGCTGACCCCGACCCTAGCGAGGACGCGCCGGCTGGAACCGGTTCGAGCCCGGCATCAGCGCCGGATAGTCGGCCACCGCGATGACGTGCCGGACGTGCTCGATGGCGGCGAACGCGAAGGCGATCGCGGCGACGAGCGCGAAGAACGACGCGAGGCTCGCGCCGACGCCGGTGACGCCGAAGATCGCGACGATCGCCGCGAGCGAGGCGAGGGCGTTGAAGCCCGAGTGCATGGCCACCGCGACCAGGTAGTACGAGCCTGTCCCCGGCCCGGGGACCCCGAAGCGGCTCCGGGCGTAGCCGTACCCGAACATCCCGGTCGAGCTGCCGTGCAGCAGGACGCTCGAGACGCTGCGGATCAGGATCAGGGCGATCCCCGCGACGAGGCCCCCGATGAGGAAGGCGCTGAGCCCGTAGAGGAACGTCTCGAAGAAGCCGAAGCCGAGCCCGACGGACGCGCCGAAGACCGGCCCGTCCGCGACCGAGCGGAGCCGGTCCCGGAAGACGTAGACCCCCGAGCCCTTCAGCGCCTCCTCGACGAACGGCGCGATGACCAGGACGAGGAAGAACGCGCCGGCGGTGGAGTTGCCGTTCAGGAACACGAACTCGGGGCCGACGAGGACGCCCGAGAGGCTGGTCCCGAGGCTGACGAGGACGAGCTCGAGGATCGCCGCGACGATCGTCGCGAAGAACGCGCCGTAGGCGAACGCCTTCAGGATCGAGGACCAGTCGTTCTGGCGGAACCGCTCGGTCCGGCGAACCCAACTGAGGTAGATCAGCGCCGGGATGAGCGCGACGAGGATCAGGATGACCAGGTCCTCGACGGCGGCGGTCGAGCTCATGCCGACGGCTCCCGCGGCGGATAGACGTAGAACCCCTCGCCCGACTTGCGGCCGAGCTTCTTCGCCGCGACCATCGTCCGCCAGATCGGGCAGGCCCGGTAGCGGGGGTCACGGAATCCCTCCCACAGGACCTCGAGGATCGCGAGCGCGGTGTCGATCCCGACCAGGTCGGCGAGCTGGAATGGTCCCATCGGGTGATGGAACCCGAGCCGGTAGGCCGTGTCGATGTCCTCCTTGGTCGCGACGCCCTCGTAGAGCATCCACGCCGCCTCGTTCAGCTCCACCGCAAGGGCCCGAGTCGTCACGAACCCCGGCGTGTCGCGCGAGGAGACCACGGTCTTCCCGAGGCTCTCGGAGAACGCGCGGGCCCGCTCGACCACCTCGGGCCGGGTGGTGTGCCCCGGGATCAGCTCGACGAGCGGCATCTGGAGGACCGGATTGAAGAAATGGACCCCGATGAGTCGCCCCGGATCCGCCAGCTCCTGTCCGATCTCGGTGATCGGGAGGGAGGAAGTGTTGGACGCGAGCAGGGCGGTCGGACGCGCCGCGCCCTCGAGCTCCCGGAAGACCGCGCGCTTCAGAGCGAGGTTCTCCGGGGCGGCCTCGATCACGATCTCCGCCGAGTCGGCCCGCCGCAGCCCGATGGCGATGTCGATGCGTGCGAGCGCGGCCTCCTTCTCGCCGGGCCCGATCGTCGCGCGCTCGGCGGCGTGCTCCAGCGCCCGGGTCGCGTTCGCGAGGCCCCGTCGGGCGAACTCCTCGGAGACGTCCTCGAGCGTGACGGGATAGCCGGCGAGGGCGCATTGCGCCGCGATGCCGCTGCCCATGATCCCGGCGCCCACGACGAACACGCGCTGGGAGACGGACGCCCGGGGATCGCTGCCCGGGTCGATGGGCTCCTCGCCGCTCACGCCGCCTCCGGGGTCGCCGCGGCCCGATCGAGCCGGAGGTACTCGCAGGCCCGGCACAGGTCTCCCCCGGCGGGCTCGCCACAGGAGCGGCAGCGTCCGGGGGCCCCGGGGTCCTCGGCGGCCAGCCAGCGGCGGACCAGCTCGTCGTGCGTGCGCAGCAGCGACTGGCGCGTCCCCGGCTGGGCTTCTTCGAGCTGCCAGACGATCTCGCGGAACAGGTTCCGGGCCGCGCGGCCGGCATGCGGGCACTCGCCGTGGTCGAACGGCAAGCCGGCGAGCCGGGCATACAGGTAGACCTCGCGCTCGGGGACGGCCGCGAGCGGCGCGAGCCGCGGGATGAGCCCCGGCTGCCGCGTGCGGTGGGGCGCCATCCGCACCAGGTGGTCGAGGTCCCCGCGGACGAGGTTCATGAGCACGGTCTGGGCGAGGTCGTCGAGATTGAACCCGAGCACGAGCGCGCGGGCCCCCGCGTCGCGCGCGGCCCGGTTCAGGAGCCGGCGGCGCCAGACGCCGCAGAAGGCGCAGGGGACGGTCCCGGCCATCCGGAGCGCGGCCCTGTCCGTCGTCGTCCCGAGCTCCTCGTCCGCGCGCACCACGCGATGCTCGACCCCCAGTTGCTCCGTGAGCTGTCGGGCGGCGCGCAGGGTCGCCGGGCGGTAGCCGGCGATCCCCTCGTCCACGCTGAGCGCGACGACCCGGGTCCCCGGGATCGGACGAAGGTACTCGAGGGTCAGCGCGAGCGCCACGGCCGAGTCCTTCCCGCCCGACAGCGCCACCGCGTAGGTCCCGGTGCGCCCCGTGGGCAGCTGCCGCCGCAGTTCCGCGCGGGTCCGCTCCGCGACGGACCGCCGAAAGTGCGCAGCGCACGCGTGGCGGCCGCGGTACGGCTGGTCGATCACCGCCTCGCCGGTGCAGGACGAGCAGCGCACGAGGAGGCCGAACCCGGACGGGCTATTTGAGCCCGGACCGGACGACGCGGTTCCTCTGGGGCCATACGATTATTACCCGAATCCCGGCCAGACGCCGACCGATGGCTTCGACGCGGCTCCCGCGCGCGCACGCCTCGGCGCCGACCGGTCCCCCGTCCGCCGGGCCGGAGGCCGCCCCGTACAGCACGGTCGAGCTGGTGGGGCGGTTCCAGCGGATGCTCCAAGCCCAGGAGCGGAGCCCGTGCACGGTGAAGCAGTACGGGCACATCGCCCGCACGTTCCTCACCTTCGCCCAGAAGCCGCTCGACGAGGTCACGCTGCGCGACCTCGAGTCGTACCGCGAGTACCTCGTGCTCCAGCGGCACTACTCGAAGAACTCGGTGTACACGACGGTCCGCGGGCTCACCTGCCTCTTCCGCAGCTTCGGCCTCGCGGTCGCGGACCAGCTGGAGCCGCCGCGCCGGCCCGAGCGCCTGCCCCGCTATCTCTCGGAGGAGGAGATGCACCGGCTGCTGGAGGCCGTCCGGGACTCTCCCCGCGATAGCGCGATCGCCCATGTGCTGGCGTTCGCGGGCCTGCGCGTGAGCGAGGTCTGCCACCTCGAGCTCGAGGACATCGAGTTCGAGCGCAACATCCTCCACGTGCGCAGCGGCAAGGGCGACAAGGACCGCGAAGTGATCCTCGAGGACCGCTCCCGGGCCGCGCTCGACCGGTACCTCGCCGGCCGCCCGACGGACGGCGCTCGGGACCGTCGGTTGTTCCCGGTCGGGCCCGTGACGGTCGAGCGCGTCGTGCGACGGGCCGCGGCGGCCGCGCAGATCCCGCGACGCGTGACCCCGCACATGCTGCGCCACACGCTGGCCACGACCCTCCTCTCGCGTGGCTGTGACATTCGTTACATCCAGAAACTGCTCGGCCACGCGTCGGTCGCGACGACCCAGATCTACACGCACGTCGACACGAACGCGCTGCGCACGGCGTACCAGCGCGCGAAGCCGGAGTATTAACCGCCCGGACCTGCCGCCCGCGTGCCGCCGGTCGCGGAGGTCGGGATCCTCGGCGCCGGGATCGCCGGGTGCGCGCTCGC
>JASIBA010000048.1 GCA_030041735.1 Thermoplasmata archaeon
TTGTCTCCAGCAAGAGTCCCTATCGACCTGGAGGCTTGCTACTTCGATGTCGGTTCTGCCTATCCTGGTGGTGCAGCAGCTACCAAGGGTGGGGTTGTTCGCCCATTAAAAGGGATCGTGAGCTGGGTTCACACCGTCGCGAGACAGGTGTGTTGCTTTTTGGCGGAAGTGCACGGGTCTCTGACGAGAAGGTTCCCACAGTACGAGAGGAACGGGGAATCGGCGCCTCTAGTCCATCAGTTGTCCGGCAGGGCATCGCTGAGCAGCCACGCGCTACGGGATAAGGGCTGAAAGCATCTAAGCCCGAAACCCCCTCGAAAAAGAGAGACCTTGAAGGACATTCGTAGAAGACGAGTTCGATAGAGCCGGGGTGTACGCGGAAAGCCTTCGGGCGATCCGTTCAGCCCGCGGCCACTAACGTCCGCAGCTACGTCACCTGGTTTTGCTTGGCAGTTACACAGAACGCGTGTGAAACCTTTTTTCCGAAGGTTCCGGCGCCGGGCCGACCGGCTCGAGCGGGCCCGGCCGGCGCGCGACCACGAGGATCCGGTGGGCCGTGACCGGCAGCGCCCCGGTCCGGTCGATCGTGCGCTGCGCCCGGCGGAGCGCGGTCCGGTCGCGGTCGACCGAGAAGCCGGGGACCTCCCAGGGGGCGAAGCGGAGGAACCAGACGAGCGCCGCGAGGTCGAGGAACCGCGCGGCGTAGCGCGCCTCGCGCGTCGCGAGGACCCGGAGCCCCGCCTCCGCGACCTCGGAGGCGAGGGCGCGGGCGTTCGCTAAGCGGTTGGTCGCGGGCGCGGGGTCGACCCCGAAGATCCGGCGAAGCTCGGCGTAGTTCCGGCCCCCGACCTGCTGGGTCAGGAAGGTCCCGCCCGGTCGCAGGACCCGGTGGACCTCGCGCGGATCGAACGCCTCGTGGCGATCGAGGACCAGGTCGAGGCTGGCGTCTGGGCGGGGGATGGCGAGGGGGTCGCGGACGGCGAGGACCTCGACCCCGAGCGGCCGCAGCCGTCGCCGGGCGACGGGGACGTTCGGCGGGTACCCCTCGGTCGCGAACATCCGCGGCGGGAACGGCGCGAAGGAGGCGAGGAGCTCGCCGCCCCCGGTGCCGAGGTCCACCGCGCTCGCGACGCGACGGAGGCGGGCGCGGGCCATCCGCCGGTACGACCACGGGGGACCCGGCTCGCGCCATCGATCCCGGATGGGCGAGGGGTCCCACCCCAAGACCGGGAGCCGCAGTCCCTCCTCGATCGAGGAGTCGAACGGGTCGCGACGCTCGGAGGGCATACGGATCCTGCGCGACGCCCCGGCGGAAGGCGCACGCGTCCACGAGATATCGTCTTAGCGCTCCCGGAGGCTGTCGCGACCGTGCCGAGCCTGGGCGTTGCGCGGAGCCGCTGGCCCGTCGTCGCCTGGATCCGGCTGAAGCTCCCCGAGCGGCCGGCGCCGGTGATGCTCACGCCCGGGATCCCGCCGCCCCCGGACCCGCCGCTCGACATCCTCGCGCCCAACCCGGTGCCGACGGACCCGCGGAAGCGCGTCTTCGCCTACGAGGAGGACCGGGGCGACTGGGCGCTCCGCCTCGTCTGGGACGCGGACGATCCCGAGATCCTGGAGGCGGAGTACCGCGCCCCGCTCTACAGCGCACGGCTTCCCCGCAGCGAGGTCCCGAAGTTCTGGAGCGCGGTCAAGTCGCTCATCGCGCCCCTGGGTCCGCTCCCCGTGCTCTCGGCCGATCCGCGGCCGTAGCGTCGGCCGCGCGCGGAATCAAGGATTAAGCCCGGCAGTCGCTCGCGGATACGTGCTCCGCGCGACGTTCCTCCACCTCTCCGGCATCGGCCCGGTCGGCGAGGCGCAGCTCTGGCGCGCGGGGATCGACGACTGGAGCGCCCTCCGTGCCGGGGCCGGGGCGCTCGGTCTCTCGGACGCGTCGGCCCGTCGGCTCGAGGCGGAGATCGACCGGAGCGAGCTCGCGCTCGCCGAGCGGGACGCCGGATGGTTCGCCCGCCGGCTCCCGGAGCGCGAGCACTGGCGGGTGCACCCGGCGTTCCGCGACCGGACCGCGTTCCTCGATATCGAGACCACGGGCCTCTCGCCGTACGGCGGCATCGTGACCGTGGTCGCGGTGCACGGGGGCGGCGCGACGCGCACGTTCGTGGCCGGCGACTCGCTCGAGGAGCTGCCGGCGTACCTGCGCCGGTTCGGGGTGCTCGTGACCTTCAACGGCCGCCAGTTCGACGTGCCGTTCCTCGAGGCGACGTTCCCCCAGCTCACGCCGCCCCCGCTGCACATCGATCTGCGCTTCCTGCTCTACCGCCTCGGCCACGCCGGCGGCCTCAAGCGGATCGAGGAGCGGCTGGGGATCGGCGATCGATCCGGCGTCGAGGGCGTCCACGGGCTCGACGCCGTGCGGCTCTGGCAGGACTGGAGGCGGGGCAACGCGGCGGCGCTCGACCGGCTGATCCGGTACAACCGCGCCGACACGGTGAACCTCGAGCCCCTCCTCGACTTCGCGACCGCCGAGCTGCGGCACCGGCTTCGCCCGGGCGTCGCGGTCGGTCCGCCGCCGGTCTCCGCCGCTCCGCCGCTCCCCGGAGGGTGACCCGGCGCATGGCCGACGGCCCCGAGTTCGCGGTCGTGATCGGAGCGTACCGACGGTCGGAGTTCCTGCCCGGCGCCGTGCAATCGGTGCTCGCCCAGACGTTGCCCCGGGCGAGCTTCGAGGTCCTGGTGGTCACCGACCGCGCGGACCCCGATCTCGCCCGAGCCCTCGAGCGCTCGGGCGTCCGCGTGCGGGCGGATCCCGAGGCGCGGATCGGGCGGTGGCTGCTGGGCGCCGTGGCGGAGACCCGCGCGCCGCGGATCGCCTTCCTCGACGACGACGATGCGCTCGCGCCGGACCGGCTCGAGGCGGCGCTCGCGATCTTTCGGGACCATCCGGACCTCGGATTCTACCGGAACCGGGTCGCGGTCGTCGACCGGGCCGGAGCCCCGGTGCCGGCTGCGGGATGGAACGACCTCGAACGGGAGGTCGAGCTGGATCGGTCCGGGCCGAGGCTCGTACCCGCGGGGGACCGTGCGACCCACCGCGCGCTGCTCGAGGCCGGAGCGGCGTGCACGTTCAACACGAGCACGATGATCGTGCGGCGGGATCTCCTCGAGGGGCCGGGCGCCGCCGCGTTCGCCTCGACGCAGTTGCCCGATCTCGCCCTGGTCGTCCTCGCGATGCTCTCCCCGTACGCGATGTACCTCGACGATCGGCGCCGCACCCTCTATCGCCACTCGGAGACGGGCGCGACCCGACGCGTGCCCTGGCTCGCCGAGGCGGCCCGATCGCATGCCGAGCTCGGCCGGCTTGCCGAGCGCACCGGCGACGCCGGCCTCGCCGAGTGGCTCACGCACCGCGCGATCCACTTCGACCGGATGTATCGCGGCGAGTCGGTCGTGGAGCAGGTGCGCGCGGCGTCGCCGCGCCGCGCGGTCGCGGCCGGGGCGATCGACTACCTGCGCTTCCTCGGTCAGCATCCGCGGGAGCGGGAGGCGACGCTGAACGTGTGGGCCGCCCCGCTCTACGCCGGAGGGTACGTCCTCGCGCCGGCCCTCGCCCGCCGGCTCGCGGTGGCGCGCCCGACGGCGGACCGAGCGGGCCCGCTCAGCCCGGGCCCGTCGTGACCGCGGACCCGTCGTCCGGCGGCGGGGGAACGCGCACGCGCGCCGGCGGCGTGGCGGCCCGGATGCGTTCCGCCGCCTGCCGGCAGTACTCGGGCGACGAGTCGATGTGCAGGTAGTGGCGGCCCAGCCGCCGCGCGACCGCCGCGACGGTCCCCGTCCCTCCGAACATGTCGAGCACCACGTTCTCCCGGTAGCTGTAGAACTTCACGAGGCGCTCGATGAGGGCTTCGGGGAACGGCGCCGGGTGGCCCCGGCGCTGACGCTCGGGCGGGATCTTCCAGAAGCCGTCCGAGAATCGCTCGAACTCCTGGGGCGTGATGTCGATCGCCGCGCGATCGCCGGGGAGCTGCCACTGTCCCTTCGAGAAGACGAGGACGTACTCCCACGAGGGGATGATGTGCGGGTTCGACGGGCTCCGCCAGGATCCCCACGCGGTGCGCCGTCCCATCGTCTGCTTGTACCAGATGATCTCGGTCCGCATGATGTAGCCCAGGTCGCGGAGGTCCGTCGAGAGCTCGTGGTGGAGCGGGCGGAAGTCCTTGATCGAGGTCGGCGCGACGTTCAGCACGAACCGTCCGCCCGGGACGAGCACCCGGTGCAGGGACGCCCAGACCCCTTTCAGCCAGCGGCGGTACTCCGCCGGGGCCCGGTCGTCGGCGTAGTCGCGGTAGGGGATCCCCAGGTTGTAGGGCGGGCTCGTGATGGCGAGGTGGACGCTCTCTGCGGGGAGTGCGTCCAGGGTGGCCCGCGCGTCCCCGCAGACCACTCGGTCGAACGGGCCGGCCCGGCCGCTCACGCGTCGCGTCCCCTCCACGACCGGCGGATCGGGCCGCGCACGCCGGCCCGACAGCGGGCGGGTCCTTCAGCGTTTGGCCGAGCGGGGCTCGGACCCGGCCCGGTCGGGTGCCTCCCGAGGGCATCAACCGTATAATCTCGGCCGATTCGACCACCGCCGGTTTCGATGCCGACGGTCCTCGCCGTACCGAAGGAGGTCGCTCCGGGCGAGACCCGGGTCGCCCTCGTCCCCGAGGCCGTGCAGCGGCTGACGAAGGCCGGTCCGGCGGTCGTGGAGGAAGCCGGGGCCGGCGCGCTCGCGCGGTTTCCGGATCCCGCGTACGCCGCCGCCGGCGCGCGGATCGAGACCGACCGCGCGGCCGTGTTTTCGGGCGCGAATCTCGTCCTCAAGCTCCAACCCCCGACGCTCGAGGAGATCGCCTGGATGCGGCCGGGGACGATCGTGATCGCCGTCATGAACGCCTCGCGGAACCTCGACCGCGTCGCGAAGATGCGCGACGCCTCGATCACCTCGTTCGCGCTCGAGCTCCTGCCGCGCATCTCGCGCGCCCAGAGCATGGACGTGCTCTCCTCCCAGGCGACGGTCGCGGGCTACCGCGCCGCGCTGATCGGCGCCGAGCTGTGCCCCAAGTTCCTGCCGATGCTCACGACGGCCGCCGGGACGATCCGCCCCGCGAAGGTGCTGGTGCTCGGGGCGGGGGTCGCGGGCCTCATGGCGATCGCGACCTCGAAGCGCCTGGGCGCGATCGTCGAGGCCTACGACGTGCGGCGGGCCGCGGGGGAGCAGGTCCGCAGCCTGGGCGCGAAGTTCCTCGAGCTGCAGATCAACGCGGAGGGCTCGGGCGGGTACGCGCGTGAGCTGACCGACGACGAGAAGAGACAGGAGCAGGAGATGCTCGCGAAGGCCGTCGCCGACGCGGACGTCGTGATCACCACCGCCGCGATCCCCGGCCGGCGCGCGCCGATCCTGGTCCGCAAGGAGAACGTCGAGCGGATGCGGCCCGGCGCGGTGATCGTCGACCTCGCGGCCGAGACCGGCGGGAACTGCGAGCTCACCCGCCCGGGCGAGACGATCGAGATCGGCGGGGTCCGCATCGCGGGCCCGCTCAACCTCCCGAGCCAGCTTCCGACGCACGCGAGCCAGATGTACTCGAAGAACCTCGAGTCGTTCCTCGGTCTCCTGCTCGACAAGTCCGGCGCGATCGTCCCCGCGTTCACGGACGAGGTCCTCGCGGCGAGCCTGCTCACCGAGGGCGGCCGGGTCGTCCACAAGCCGACCGCGGAGCTCCTCGCGGGGGCGAAGTAGGATGGCGGCCGACCTCTGGACGGCGCTGCTGATCGCGATCCTGGCGGCGTTCACCGGCTACGAGGTCATCGGTCGGGTCCCGGTGCTGCTCCACACGCCGCTGATGAGCGGGTCGAACTTCATCCACGGCATCGTCCTCGTGGGCGCGATCGTCGCGCTCGGGTTCTCCACGACGAACCTCGAGCGGGCGATCGGTCTCGTCGCCGTGATCATGGGCGCGATGAACGTCACGGGCGGCTACGTCGTCACCGAGCGCATCCTCGCGATGTTCGACCGCTCCAAGCAGCGGAAGGGCGGGGGACCATGAGCGCGTGGAACTCCGACCTCGTCAACGCGGTCTACGTGGTCGCGATCCTCGTCTTCATCCTCGGCCTCAAGGCGATGAGCTCGCCCGAGACCGCGCGCCGGGGCATCGTCTTCGCCGGGATCGCGATGCTGGTCGCGGTCGCGGTCACCTTCTTCATCTCGGGGCTCTCGAACTTCGCGCTGATCGCGCTGGGCGTGATCGTCGGCGGCGGCCTCGGGTTCTACTGGGCCCGGGTCGTCAAGATGACCGCGATGCCCCAGATGGTCGCGGTCTTCAACGGGATGGGCGGCGGCGCCGCCGGCGCGATCGCGGCCGTCGAGCTCCTGGGCTCGCTCGCGGGCGGCGCGACCACGGCCCTCAGCCTCGCGGGCGCGGTGATCGGGTCGACCTCGATCGCGGGGAGCGTGATCGCGTTCCTCAAGCTGCAGGGCTGGATGCGCTCGAAGCCGATCGTGCTCCCAGCGCGCCAGCCGATCAACCTCGGCGTGCTGCTGGTCGGCGTCGGGTTCGGCGTCTACGCGGTCGCTTCGACGACGACGCTGTTCCTGCTGCCGTTCTTCCTGCTCCTCCTCCTCTACGGCGTCCTCCTCACGCTCCCGATCGGCGGCGCGGACATGCCGGTCGTGATCAGCCTGTTCAACGCGCTCACCGGCATCGCGGTGGCGCTCGACGGCTTCGCGCTGGTCAACGGCCCGCTCGGCGACGCGGGCTACGCGATGGTGATCGCGGGGACCCTGGTCGGCGCGGCCGGATCGCTCCTCACGATCCTGATGGCGCGCGCGATGAACCGTTCGATCGCGAACGTGATCTTCGGCGCGTTCGGCGCCACGGAGGAGACGGGGACGCCGATCGCGGGCCAGCTCAAGCCGATCGAGGCGGAGGACGTCGCGGTGATGATGGCCTACGCGAACGAGGTGATCATCGCCCCCGGCTACGGCATGGCGGTCGCCCAGGCCCAGCAGCGGGTGAAGGAGCTCGCGGACCTGCTCGAGCAGAAGGGCGTGACCGTGAAGTTCGCGATCCACCCGGTCGCGGGCCGGATGCCCGGGCACATGAACGTCCTGCTCGCCGAGGCGGGGATCAGCTACGACAAGCTGTTCGACCGCGACGAGATCAACGACGAGTTCGCGAACGCGGACGTGGTGCTCGTGATCGGGGCGAACGACGTGGTGAACCCGGCGGCCCGCCGCGCCGGGAGCCCGCTGCAGGGCATGCCGATCCTCGACGTCGACAAGGCGAAGAACGTCATCGTGATCAAGCGGGGCCAGGGCAAGGGCTTCGCCGGGATCGAGAACGACCTCTTCTACAAGGACAACACGCGCATGCTCTACGGCGACGCGCAGCAGGTCGTCGGCAAGCTGGTCCAGGCGCTCAAGAAGTCGTAGCCACCGGGGTCGGGCGGCGAGCGCCCTGGTCCCAGCGCCACAGGTCGAGGAACAGCCCGATCAGGAGCGCGGTCATCGCGAGGTCGAGGAGCTCGTACGGCCAGACCACCCCGAGGTCCGCGACCCCGATCGAGAAGGCGAACGCGTAGTCGAACGTCCCGACCACGCCGATGGCCCACAGCCACCATCGGGGGCGGCCCGGGACCAGTGCCACCGGCAGCAGCCACGCGAGGAAGTTGAACGAGAGGTACTGCGTGAGCAGGGCCACGCCGGCGAACCCGATCACCACCGCGCCCAGGGGGGAGGAGGCGCGCCACCAGAGCACGAGGAGGAGCGCGACGATCAGCGCCGCCTGCGCGGCGGTGATGACCTCGCTCGACGGCAGCCAGCCCTGCGCGAGGAGCACGCCCCACGCGTTCAGCGAGAAGGAGTGGCGGGAGAGCTCGCCGGCGAACACGATGGTGACGAACGAACGGCCGTAGACCGCGAGCGTCGCGGCCGACACCGCGGCGAAGGCGCCGATCGCCGCCACCACCGAGAGCGCCCGACGCGGGAACCGGCCCGCCGCGCCGGCCGTGGGGAACAGCGCGGGGAAGCGGCCCGTCGCGAAGAACCCCCCGATCGCGGCGCCGAGCGGCCCGTTGTAGCGGGCGATCGCGAGCGACGCGAGGATCGCCGCCGGGACGATCATGTTGCTCGCCCCGTCGATCTGGCCGACGGCGAGCGGTACGAACAAGAGCGACGTCGCGAGGGTCAGCGTCGCCCGACGGCGGTCCGGTCCGGCGACCCACCAGGTGAGGGGCACGACGGCGACCGTCACGGCGCCCCAGACGATCGTGATCCCGGGCAGGCCGCCGGTGCTGCCCAGCGCGTTGACGAGCACCGTCGAGATCCCGTACGGGACCTGGACCGCCGTCCCGCAGCTGACGACCTCGAACGGATCCCGGCCCGACAGGAAGGCGCGCCCCGAGGCGAGGAACGCGAGCGCGTCGCTCACCCCGCCCGTGTACGAGCAGTCGTAGAGGCCGACCGCGAGGTTGTAGCCGATCACGATCCCGTAGATCGCGGCGACCCCGAGCGCGATCGTCCACCAGCGCACCGCGCCGCCGAACCGCCGGTCCAGCGCGCGCACGGCCGAGGGCCAGGCGAGCAGCCCCAAACCGGCGGCGCCCACGACGGTGAGGAACGCGATGTCGGGCCCGAAGATCCAGGACGCCACGTCGGCCTACCGCGGGTCTCGGGGGCCCGCGCGCGCGGTCGGGTCGGGCATGGACGTCCCGCCCATCCGGGGCCGTCGGATATGTGGCTGTCGGGGGAGCGGCGAGCTCAGGGCACGAGCACGGCCGCGCCCTCGAAGCCGCCGTGACGGACCCGGGCGATCGCCTCGTTCGCCGACCCGAGGGGGAAGGTGGTCGTGGTCGTGCGGACCGGGATCTCCGCGGCGAGCGGGAGGAACTGCCGGCCGTCCTCGCGCGTGAGGTTGGCGACGGAGCGCACCATCCGCTCCTCCCAGAGGATCTCGTACGGGAAGCTCGGGAGGTCGCTCATGTGGATGCCGGCGCAGACGACGACCCCGCCCTTCGCCGTCGCGCGCAGCGCGGTCGGCACGAGCGCGCCGTCCGGGGCGAACAGGATCGCGGCGTCGAGCGGCTCCGGAGGGCGCTCGTCGGAGCCGCCCGCCCAGACCGCACCGAGGGTCCGCGCGAACTCCTGGCCGCGGGCGTCGCCGGGCCGCGTGAACGCGTAGACCTCCTGGCCCCGGTGCCGGGCGACCTGCGCGACCACGTGGGCCGACGAGCCGAAGCCGTAGAGCCCGACCCGGGGGCCGTCGCCGGCGAGGCGGAGGGCCCGGTACCCGATCAGGCCCGCGCAGAGCAACGGCGCGGCGGCGACGTCGTCGAACACGCTCGGAATCGGGAAGCAGTAGCGCGCATCGGCGACGACGAACTCCGCGTAGCCGCCGTCGTGGTCGTACCCGTTGAACTCCGCCCGGTCGCAGAGGTTCTCCCGCCCGGAGCGGCAGTACGCGCACGTCCCATCGGTGAGCGCCAGCCACGGCACGCCCACCCGGTCGCCGGCGTGGAACTCGACGACCTCGGAGCCCGCCGCCTCGACCCGGCCGACGATCTGGTGGCCGGGGATCCGGGGGAGCGGCCGGGGCGGGAGCTCCCCGTCGAGGAGGTGGAGGTCCGTGCGGCAGACAGCGCAGGCCGCCACCCGGAGGCAGATCTCGTGCGGGCCGGGCTCGGGAACGGCCCGGTCGGTCTCCGGACGGAGGGGGGTGCGGAGCTGGTCGAGCACCATGGCGCGCATCGGGGGAGTCCTCCTTGTCCGTTCGTTCGACCCGGATGGGCGCGGCCAGATTCGAACTGGCGACCTTCACCGTGTCAGGGTGACGTCATAACCACTAGACTACGCGCCCTGCGGCCGCCCACCGGGGTGCGGTTCTTATTCTTGTCGGCGGGCGGCGCTCAGCCGTAGCCACCGGGGAATTGCCCCGGGTCGGGATGGTCGTTCCAGTGGTAGTAGCCCATCGACTGCCGCTGGGCCTCGGTGGTCTCTTGCCGGAGGCCTCCTTGCATCGACCCGTACGCCTCCTTGATCTGCTCCTCGATGGAGCGGGCCCGCGCGAGCGCCTCCCGCAGGTGGCGCTCCTCGATGAACTCCGAGCCCGAGACCGCCGCGAGGTCGCCCGCGGTGCGGATGAGGCCGCCCAGCTCGCGGAGGCGTAGGGTGAGCGCGTTCCGTCGTCCGTCGAGCACCTCCGCGCGCCGCCGGGCCTCGCGGATCACCTCGAGCACCGCGCCGCGGGTGGCGGGCCGGATCCGTCCGTCGACCGCGATCTCCTGCGCGCAGAACTGGGCGAGCTTCATCCGGTTCGCCTCGGAGTCGGGCATCGCGGTCTCGAGCAGGACCTCGTAGCCGCTCCCCGCGATCCGCGACCGGAGCGGGGCGAGGATCCGGTGGATGTCCTGGATGTTCGCGGCGGCGACGAGGATGAAGTCGCAGGGGACCCCGTCGACGCGCACCGCCGCGCCCCCGCTCTGCGGGTTGCGACCGGTGATGGGGAACCGCCGCTCCTGCATCGCGGTCAGGATATGGCGCTGGAGGTAGCCGAGGTGGGGCAGCTCGTCGAGGAACAGCACCCCGTCGTGCGCCTCGTGGATCGCGCCGGCGATGACGCGCTCGTACGGCAGCGTCCCCAGCTGCGGGTGGCCGCCGTACGGGTCGTGCCGGACGTCGCCGAGGAGCTCGGTCTCGCTCGCCCCCGTGGCCATCACGAACGTGTTGCGGTCGAGCTTGACGAGCACCTTGCGCGGGCTCTCGTGCTGGAGGGTCCGCCGGCGCTCGAGCGCGCGCTGGTCGAGGACCTTGATGTGGTCGCCGGCCCGCTCGTAGGCGACGACCTCCTCCACGCCGTTCCGCAGCCGGGTCGTGCGGACCGTCTCCTGCGGGTTCCCGCCCGGACTGGCCGTGAGCTCGAGGATCCCGCCCACGAGGTCCCGGAACGGGTTGCCGCTCCCCGAGACGCTCGGGACGACCTGCTTGAGATTGTTGCAGCTCGGGCAGTAGCGCTCGGTGGGCAGCGAGTAGAAGCTGCAGCGCGGGCAGCGGTAGCCGAGCCGTTCGGCGACCGAGGCCGGGGCCTCCGTCGGGAGGATGAGCTCCCCCTCCACCGAGCGGGCGGCCTCGCGCTCGCGGTAGACCTCCTCGCGCGGCACGACCTCGATGCTCGGCCGTTCGGGGTTCTCGGGGTTGTGCACGACGCGCAGCTCGGTGCGCGGGCGGTCCAGGTGGAGGGCGAGCGCCTGCGCGGTCATCGACTTCCCGATGCCCGGCGGCCCGACGAGGAGGAGGTGTCGCCGCTGGTAGGCCGCGATCCGGGCGATCTCGACCGCCTTCTCCTGACCGATCACGCGCTGGAGCGGATCGGTCGGGATCGGGATCTGCGCGGTCGTCTCGATCTCCTCGACCGAGGCGGGCAGGTGGCGGACCGGTTCGGACTCGGTGGCGCTCACGATCGGAGAGGGAACGCGGAGCACGCGAAAAGGGTTGGCCGCGGGACCGCGCGCGGTCCCGCGGGGTCGGGGCCTAGTGCGGGCCGCCCGGCCCACTGAGGTCGGCCTTCGTGAAGACGCGGACCTGCTCGGGGATCTTGCCGATCGGCCCGAGCCGGCTCGCGACGACCGTGCCGATGCCCTTCTCCTGGGCGACGTCGACCAGCCGCTGGCTGACGATTCCGTCGAACACGAGCGCCTTGGTCGGGGTCGAGAGCGTCGCGAGCGCCTCGTACATCTCCTTGATCGGCGCCTCGCCTACGACCGCGTCGTCCTCGCCCACGAAGAGCGCGCGCGACGCGTTCTCGATGCCGTTCAAGAGATCGAAGTAGTGCGCCAGGTCCGGCGGCAGGGGGGCCGCCGGGGCCGGCGCGGGCGGCGGGGGCGGAGGAGCGCGCTGGGGGGGCGGGGGCATCCGCTCCCGCTCCCGGTCGTCGCGCCGACCGCCGCCGTTGCGCTCCTCGCGCCGGTCCCCGCGGTTGCCGCCGTCGCCGCGGTCCTCCCGCGGCTCGCGG
>JASIBA010000004.1 GCA_030041735.1 Thermoplasmata archaeon
CATACGCCCGACGACAAGCCGCCCTTCGTCGACGCGACCGGCGCCCATGCGGGCGCGCTCCTCGGCGACGTGAAGCACGACCCGTTCCAGTCCGGCGGGCTCGAGACGCCCCCGCACGACCGCGTCGAGGTCGGGGCGATCCACCGCGCGAACGGCGGGGTCCTGTTCATCGACGAGATCAACCTGCTGAAGATCGAGAGCCAGCACTCGCTGCTCACGGCGCTCCAGGAGCGGAAGTTCCCGATCGTCGGGCAGTCGGAGCGCTCGGCCGGCGCGATGGTCAAGACCGAGCCGGTCCCGTCCGACTTCGTCCTCGTCGCCGCGGGCAACATCGACAGCGTGCAGACGATGCACCCGGCGCTGCGCTCGCGGATCCGGGGCTACGGCTACGAGCTCTACGTGAAGACGACGATGCCCGACACGCCGGACAACCGGATGAAGATCGTCCGGTTCGTCGCGCAGGAGATCGTCAAGGACAAGAAGATCCCCCACTTCGATATGGGCGCGGTCGTCGAGGTCGTACGCGAGGCCCAGCGCCGGTCCGGCCGCTCCGGCCAGCTCACGCTGCGCCTGCGCGAGCTCGGCGGGCTCGTCCGCGTGGCCGGGGACATCGCGCTCAGCGAGGGCGCGCCAGTCGTCCGGGCCGAGCAGGTCGTGCGCGCCAAGCGGGCGAGCCGCTCGCTGGAGCAGCAGATCGCCGACCGCTACATCGAGCGCCGCAAGGAGTACCGCATGTTCTCCACCGAGGGCGCCGCGGTGGGAGTGGTCAACGGGCTCGCCGCGATCAACGCGCAGACGGGGATGGCCGAGTTCTCCGGCATCGTGCTCCCGATCGTGGCCGAGGTCACGCCTGCGCAGACGCGGGACGGCGGCGTCGTGGTGGCCACGGGGAAGCTCGGGGAGATCGCCCGCGAGGCCGTGCAGAACGTCAGCGCGCTCGTCAAGAAGTACACGGGCGAGGACATCTCCCGCTACGACATCCACATCCAGTTCGTCGGCACGTCGGACGGGGTCGAGGGCGACAGCGCCTCGGTCTCGATCGCGACGGCCGTGATCAGCGCGCTCGAGTCCGTCCCCGTCGACCAGTCGGTCGCGATGACCGGATCGCTCTCGGTCCGTGGCCAGGTGCTGCCCGTCGGCGGCGTGACCGCGAAGGTCGAGGCCGCCGCGGACTCGGGGCTCCGGCGCGTGCTCATCCCCGAGGACAACATGGAGGACCTGGTCCTCGAGACCCGCTACCGCGGCGCGATCGAGGTCATCCCGGTGCGCACGCTCCGCGACGTGCTGAAGTACGCGCTCGTAGGTGCGGGCTCGAAGAAGGAGTCACTGCTGGAGCGCCTCGCCGCGATGGTCCACGCGACCAACCGCACGACCGAGGAGACCCCGACCCTGCCCGCGGCGAACGCTCCCGCGCCCTCGGGACGCCCCGCCGGCTCGTGAGGAACGTACCCCGCCCCGCCGTTCACACGCCGCTCGCCCCGCGCGGCTACCTCGCCCCGTCCCCCACCGAGGAGGAGGAGGTCGACGACGAGGAGCGGTTCACGAACCGACCCTGCTACGAGTTCAATCTTCAGCTGCGTCCCGGCTGGAATGACAAGCACTGCTCGCACTGCCGCCACTACCTCACGGCGCGGTGCCCCCACATCGACGAGTTCCTCGACGACGTGGAAGATTTGACCCCCGAGTGACATCGTAGACGCCGTGCGGGGCCTCCTGGTCGGCCGGTTCCAGCCGTTCCACCTGGGGCACCTCGCGGTCGTGCGCGCGATCCGCGCGACGCGACCGGACGATCCGCTGATCCTCGGGGTCGGGAGCGCGCAGGCGTCGTACTCCGGCCCGAACCCGTTCACCGCCGGCGAGCGGATCGAGATGATCGAGGCCGCGCTCGACGAGGCCGACCTCGGCGAGGTCCTCGCGATCCCGATCCCCGACATCGACCGGCACGCGCTCTGGGCGGCCCACGTGGAGTCGCTGGTCCCGCGGTTCGAGCGGGTCTACACGAACAACCCGCTCACCCGCGTGCTCTTCGAGCGCGCCGGATACACCGTGGTCGCCCCCGAGCTGGTCGAGCGATCGCGATTCGAGGGCGTCCGCGTGCGCCAGCGACTCGCCGCGGACGACGGCTGGCGGGACCTGGTGCCGCCCGCGGTCGGGCGGGTCCTGGTCCGGCTGCGCGCGCCCGAGCGCCTCGCGCTCCTCCGCGACACCCGCGATCCCGGGTCGTCGGTCGGCGGGGCGTGACGGCCGAGAGCCGCCTCCGATCCCCTCGCGTCGTCGGGGAGCGTGCCGAGTCCGAACGCGCCCGGGCCGCACCGCCCGCTGCGCACCCGCAGCCTCCGGACGCGTCCGGGATCGCGCCCACGGACCGCCTCGCGCTCGCCGCTCGCACCGCCCTCGACGCGGCCGGCCGCGTCGCTCCGTCGTCAGCATTATAGTCGGACCTCTCTCGTCCCCGGGTCGCGCCACTGTAGCTCAGTCGGCAGAGCGGCTGATTCGTAATCAGCAGGTCGGGGGTTCAAGTCCCTCCAGTGGCTTCGGGCGAGCTATTAGCCGACCCCGTCGTGCGCGGGACCGACATGCCGTTCCAAGTGGGGATCGACAGCTTCGTCGCGGCGTTCGAGGAGCGCAGCGAGCCGATCCCGCCGGTCGACCGCATGCGGGACCTCCTCCTCCAGATCCAGCGCGCGGAAGCGGTCGGCCTCGACATCTTCGGGATCGGAGAGCACCACCGCCGCGGCTTCCTCGACTCGGCCCCGGCCGTGATCCTCGCGGCGGCCGCGGCTCGGACCGAGCGGATCCGCCTGACCAGCGCCGTGGCCGTGCTCAGCGCGGCCGATCCGGTCCGGATCTTCCAGGAGTTCGCGACGGTCGACCTGGTCTCGCAGGGCCGGGCGGAGATGGTCGCCGGCCGCGGGTCGTTCATCGAGGCGTTCCCCCTGTTCGGCTACGCCCTCCAGGACTACGACGCGCTGTTCGCGGAGAAACTGGAGCTCCTGCTCAAGATCCGGGACCACGAGCGCGTGACCTGGTCCGGCCGCTTCCGGCCCCCGCTCACGGGGCAGGGGATCTATCCGCGCCCCGTGCAGAACCCGTTCCCGATCTGGGTCGGCGTGGGGGGCACCCCGGCGTCGTTCGTTCGCGCCGGCACGCTCGGCCTCCCGCTCATGGTCGCGATCATCGGCGGGGAGACCCGGCAGTTCCGGCCCCTGGTCGACCTCTACCGGAAGAGCGGCCGCGCGGCCGGGTTCTCTCCCGAGGCCCTTCGGGTGGGGATGCACAGCCTCGGGTACGTGGCGGAGACGCACCGGGAGGCGGTCCAGGACTTCTACCCCGGCTGGGCCCGCTCCATGACGGAGATCGGGAAGGAGCGCGGATGGCCGCCGGTGCGGCGGGACGACTTCGAGGCCCAGAACGGTCCGGAAGGCGCCCTCGTCGTCGGCGATCCCGAGGAGGTCGCCGAAAAGATCGTGCGCCACGCCCGCGCCTTGGGCGGCCTCGTCCGCATGACGTTCATGATGGGGGTCGCGGACGTCTCGCACGAGAAGATGGTGCGCTCGATCGAACTCATCGGGCGACGGGTGGCACCCGCGGTCCGGGACGCGCTCGCCGTGGGCTGATCCGAACCTGCCGTTCCGCGTCCGCCGGCCCCCTCCGGGAGGGGGTCCCGGAACCCCGACCCCGCCAGCGAAGGGTATTCATGCCGGAGTCCGACGTACCATAGGGGGCCCGCTGATGTCGAGCCCCCTCGCTCCGCGTGCCCGGCCCCGGCCCCCTGGCCTCTACCGGGCGGCCCGTGCGCTGCGCCGCCTCGGCACGATCGCGCTGGTGCTGACCGTGGTGTTCGTCGCGGTGGTCGGCATTTCGGCGGTGCAGATCGTCAAGTCCCGACCCCAGGTCGGCACCTCGTCGATCGCGCTGGAACCGAACGGCACCGTGGGGTACGACACGTCGTTCAGCCTGTCGAACCCGACGTACTTCGCCATCCAGTCCTTCGGCCTCCAGTTCCGGATCCTGAACGCCTCGGGCGGTCTGCTCCTCGCGGACGGGACGCCGGTCACGTCGATCCCAGCGGGCTCGAGCGCGACCGTGCCCGTGACCCTCTTCCTCCCGCTCTCGGCCGGAACGAGCTCGCTGCTCACGGTCGACCAGTACCTCGACTGGAACGTCTGGGGGAACGCGACGTACGGCTACCTGTTCCCGGTCTCGCTCCAGGTGGCCACGGAGCGCGCCTGGGGGGCTCCGTTCGCGAACCTCACGGTATCGGTCGGGGCCCCGGTCATGATGGGCGGGACCGTGGAGGTCCCGGTGACGATCTCGTTCTCGGACGACGCGAGCTTCGCGGACGTTGGCACGCTCGCGTTCCAGGTCGTCTCCAGCGGCGGGGCGGTCTGCTCCTCGAGCTCCCTCGTTCTCGACGTGCCGGCTGGATCGCCGTACACGGACACCGACGACGTGCCGGTAGCCTCCGGGTGCAACCCCGCGGGCGGCGAGGTGCAGTCGCAGTACATCGTGAACGGGGCCTCGATCCCGCTGCCGCCGGAGGCGATCCCGTGAGCGCGGTGCCCTCGCCCGCCGCGGCGGCCATCCCGAGGGCGGCGCCGCCCCCGGTCACCGGCTACCGGGTGCCCTCGCTCGGATACCGCATCCTCGCCGGCGGCCTGCGGCTCGTCCCGCTGATCGTGCTCCTGATCGGGCTGCCGGTCGGCCTCGCGTCGTTCCTCGCGGCGCACGGGATCGCGCCCCCGATCCCGATCGCCACCATCGAGCTGTTCGGCATCGCGCTCAGCGTCCTGATCACCCTCCGCTACATCCTCCGCCCGACCGGGGCGTACGGGCCGCTCGCGATCGCGACCGCCGGGGTCGGCCTCCTCTACCTCTACCTGCTGCTCGTGACCGCGACGTATGCGATCGCCATCCCCGGGGCGCACGTCACGGTCTCGGTCGGGTACGAGCGCCTGATCCTGTTGCTCATGATCGGTCCGGCCCTGGCGCTAACCGCCGGCGTCCTGACGCTGATCGAGGACGTCTCCGCTCCGAAGGAGCGGCTCCCGTTCGACTACCCGGCCTAGCGCGGCCCGCCCTCCGCCCGCGCGAGGCTCACGCGCCCTGGATCGTGGCTTCCACGATCCGCACCGGCGTGCGCGGTCGGTCGCGGCCGTCGCGCGCCACCCCGGCGATCTTCTCCACCACGTCCTGGCCGCCGCGCACCCGCCCGAAGACCGCGTGCTTGCCGTCGAGCCACGAGGTCGCGGCGAGGGTGATGAAGAACTGGCTGCCGCCGGTGTTCGGCCCGGCGTTGGCCATCGAGAGCACCCCCGGTCCGTCGTGCCGCAGGGTCGGGTGGAACTCGTCGGGGATCTCGTAGCCCGGGCCCCCGGTCCCGTCGCCCTTGGGATCGCCGCCCTGGATCATGAACCCCGGGATCACCCGGTGGAACGTCACGCCGTTGTAGAAGCCCTTCTTCGTGAGCGTCACGAAATTCGCGACCGTCTTCGGCGCGCGGTCGGCGAAGAGCTCGATGCGGATATCGCCCAGCGTGGTCCGGAACAGCGCGGTCGGGTTGGCCATGCGCGCACCACCCCGGCCGAGGCTAAAACGGCGCGCGCCGGCGCGGGCCTTGTTTCCCACTCCGCCGCGCGTTTAAGTGGTGGGTCCGGGTCCGGCCGGCGTTGGACGCGCCGGATCGGCGATCGGGACCGCGATGAACCGCTCCATCATGTTCGTCGGGATCGGCATCCTGCTCGCCGGCTTCGCCCTGATCGCCTTCCCGAT
>JASIBA010000049.1 GCA_030041735.1 Thermoplasmata archaeon
AGGTCGCTCGCGTAGAACGCGCTCCGCTCGAGGCTCTCGAGCACGTAGGCGAGCCCCACCGCGAGCCGGCCGCGCTTCGTCGTGAGCTCGTGGAGCACGTGGTCGCGCTCGCGCGTGATCCGCTTCGCGGCGTCGATCACCGCGTTCGCCTTCTCGATGTCGCGGGAATCCAGGCTGTCGAGGGCGTCCGCGAGCGCGCTCGCGGCGGCGGACGCCATCCGCTCGAGCTCGCCGAAGAGGCGGTCCGGCGTGCGCTCCCGTCCGAGGATCGTGACGGTCTCGGCGATCCGGACCGCGTGGTCGGCGATCCGCTCGAGCACGCGGGAGGCGAGCAGGTACGTCGAGCACTCCGGGAGCGTCAGGTCGAGGCTGACGAGGATCCGGGCGTCGCGCAACGCGCTCGTCACCTGCTTCTCGAGGAACCAGTGGAGGCGGTCGACCTCCCAGTCGCGCTCGATGACGTCGCGCGCGATCGACGTGTCGCGGGCCCGGAACGCGGCCATCGCGTCCGTCTGCATCGCCCGGACCATCTGGTGCATCCGGCGGATGACGGACGGGATCGGGAGCGGGTTCTGGCCGACGACGTCCTGGAGGATCACGGCCTCCGCCGTCTCCTCGAGGATCTCGGGCCCGATCATCCGCTGCGCGAAGCTCCGGATCACCTCGCGCGTGCGCGCGCTCATCCGGCCCGACGTGCGGATCTCGAGGAGCGGGTAGCCGGCGATGTACTCGGCGATCAGCCGGCGGAAGAGGTGCTCCACCTCGAGCTCGTTCGACACCTCGACGACGCGTCGCTCCGCCTCGGGCGGCTCGCCCGACTCCGCGAAGACCGTGAGGGAACCGTCGGCCCGCGGGGTGAAGAACAGCGTGTCGCCCGCGCCAAGCCCCCGGGAGACGACCCAGTTCTTCGGCAGCGAGATGATGAACGTCGACCCGCCGGTCTTCTGGATCCGTCGGCCGTGAAAGCCTCCGGTGCTCCGCATGGCGACGGCCGAGCGGAGTTCCGGCTTTCTATATAGCCACCGCTGGCCGCGGCCGCGTCGCGCGGACCCCCGGACCCTAAATAGGTCGGGCGCGGGTGCTCGCCGGTTCGCGGCATGGCGGGGCCACCGGAACGTCACGTCCTCTTCGACCGGTCCCCGCGGAACGTGCGGCCGGGGGAGACCCTCCTCGCCGCGCTCGCGCGGACGGGATGGCCCGCGCTCCAGCGATCGATCCGGTACCATCGGCCCCGCGGCCCGTACTGCGGGGTGGGCCACTGCACCGGCTGCCTCGTGCGCGTGAACGGGCGGCCGAACGTGCGCGCCTGCCGCTTCGAGCCCGCGGACGGCGATGCGGTGACGACGGAGAACTCCTGGCCGTCCCCCCGGTTCGACGTGCTCGGGGTCCTCGACTACCTCTTCCCGGGCGGGATCGACACGCTCCACGGCTTCCGACGGCCGGTCTGGGCGACGCGCGCCTACCACCGGGTCGTCCGCCGGCTCGCCGGCTACGGCGCGGCGCCGGACCCGGCCGCCGCGGTGGTGCCGTCCCTGCCCCCGCTCCGTCGCACGGTCGACGTGGCGATCGTCGGCGCCGGCGTCGCGGGGCGGGCGCTCGCGGCCGCGCTCGCGGGCGCCGGCCGCCCGGTCGTAGTGATCGACCGGGCGTTGCACCCTCCGGCGGTGCCGTGGGCGGACCTCCTCCCGCGGACGACCGTCACCTTCCTTCCTCCGCCCTCGCCCGGCGGCGACGCTCGGTTCACGCTCCTCGGCTTCGAGGAACCGGGCCGGGGGGTGGAGGTTCGCGCGGGTACGGTCGTCGTCGCGACGGGCGGCTACGACGCACCGCTCTGGTTCGGCGGCAGCGACCGGCCCGGCGTGCTCACCGCGGAGGGTGCGTTCGCACTGCTCGCGCCGGACGGCGGAGCTCCGTTCGAGCGCGCGGTCGTCGTCGGGGGCGGGGAACGGGTCGGCGAGGTGCTCGAGCGGTGCGGCGACGCGGTCGCGGCGATCGTCGCGCCGAACGACGTGGCGCCGTCGGTGGTCCGTCGGGCGTCCGAGCTCGACATCCCGCTCTACCCACGCTCGCTCGTGCTCTCCACGGCGGGTCGCTCGCGCGTCCGCTCCGTCGCGCTGCGCACGCGTGGCCAGGGCCCGCGGTTCTCCCTCGGCTGCGACGCGGTCGTCCTCGCGCACCGGCGCCTCCCGACACCGCAACTGTTCTTCCAGGCGGGCGCCCGGATGGAGTGGCGCGGCGGGGCCGGGGCGTACTACCCGTGGCTCGCCGACTCCGGCGAGACCAGCGTCCCGAGCCTCTTCGCGCTCGGCGAGACCGCGGGGTTCCTCCCCGAGGGCGGGGCCGACGCGGCGGGCCGCGTCGCGGCGGCGATCCTCGGCCGTCCGCTTCCCGAAGGCGCCCCACCGCCGCGGGTCGCGTCGGACGGCCTCCCCGAGGTCGACGGGTACTACCGGGAGCTCGCCGCGGAGCCGCGGTCGGGGCGCTGGGTCGCCTGCCCGTGCGAGGACGTGCTGCTCGAGGAGGTCGAGGCCGCGCACCGGGCCGGCTACCGCGGGATCGAGGTGATCAAGCGGTACACGGGGCTCGGGACCGGGCTCTGCCAGGGCCGCTACTGCCTCCCCGACACGCTCCTCCTCCTCGCCCGGCTCGAGGCGCGGCCCCCGCCCGAGGTCGGCTACATCACGCAGCGGCCACCGGTCGTCCCGACGCCGCTCGGAGCGTTCGCGACGTTGGCCGAGACCGCGGGGGAGGCGGGTGCGCCATGACGACGCTCGCTCGCTCGGAGTACCGGGTGGTCGTCGTCGGCGCCGGCATCCTCGGCCTCTACACGGCGGTCCACCTCGCGCGGGCCGGGGCCGGGCCGATCCTCGTCGTCGACCGGGGGTTCCTCTCGAGCGGCGCGTCCGGCCGGAACGGCGGCGGGGTCCGGCAGCAGTGGGAGACGCGAGCGACCGTCCGCCTGGCCCGGGAGTCGGTCGAGGCGTATCGCCGGTTCGGGGTCGAGTTCGGCTACAACGTCTGGTTCCGCCAGTCCGGCTACGTCTTCCTCGCCGAGACGGAGGCCGAGCTCGCCCGGCTCCGGGCCGTCCACGACCTGGTCCGGTCGGAGGGGCTGCCGTCCGAGGTGCTCGGCCCGGACCGGGTCGCGGCCCTCGTCCCCGGGATCGCGCCGGACGCCTCGGTCGGTGGGACGTACCTCGGTTCGGACGGCACGCTCTATCCGTTCCCCGCGGTCTGGGGGGTGTACGAAGCGGCCCGGGCGCTCGGGGTCGAGGTGGCCCTCGGCGTCGAAGCGGTTGGCGTGGACGCGCCGGGCGGCCACGTGGCCGCGGTGGCGACGAGCGCGGGACGCGTCGCGACGCCGGTGGTCGTCAACGCCGCCGGCGGCTGGTCCGCGGAGTTCTCGCGACAGGCCGGGCTCTCGGTCGCGAACGTCGCGACCCGCCACGAGATCCTCGCGACCGAGCCGATGAAGCCGTTCCTCGACCCCATGGTCGTCCGCCCTTCGGACGGGCTGTACTTCAGCCAGACGATGCGGGGAGAGCTGGTCGGGGGCGTCACGGTCCCGCATCCCGCGGGCACCGCGGCCGGCATGCCGAGCTCGCCCGCGTTCCTCACCACGATGGCACGCGCCCTCGTGCGGCTCCTCCCGCGCCTCTCGTCGCTCGGAGTGCTCCGGGCCTGGTCGGGCTTCTACGACGACACGCCCGACGGGCTGCCGGTGATCGGCGAGGACCCGCGGCTGAAGGGGTTCGTCCACGGCAACGGGTTCGGCGGCCACGGGTTCATGCTCGCCCCCGCCGCGACCCGGCGCGTCGCGCGGGCCGCGCTCGGTGAGCCGATCGACCTCGACCCCGCCGCCTTCTCGCCCGCCCGGTTCCTCGCCCCGACCCGACCCCCGGCGGCGGAGCGGCTGCTCCTGGGCTGACGCCGGGAGCCGGCCCGCTATCCTCTTGACGGGCCGCCCCGGTCGGCCGGCCCGTGATCGGTGCGTTCCCCTGGGACCCGTTCCCGCCGGGCGAACCGGATCCGAAGGGTCCGGACCCGATCCACGCGCTCGCCTACCGCGCGGCGGTGACCGCGGCCGACGCCTACCACGCCGTCCGCCTCGCGCTCCGGCGCGAGGGGGGCACCCTGCGGGTCGGGAACCGCTTCGTCCCGGACGGACGGTACCGCGAGATCGCGTTCGTCGCGGTCGGCAACGCCGCGAACTCGATGGCGCTCGGGGCGCTCCACGCCGTGGGCAACCGGCTCACGCAGGGGTTTCTCGCCGGTCCGGAGCCGGTGCCCGCGGAGATCCCGTTCCGCGGCACCCGGATCGGTCCGGGATTTCCGGGCGCCGCAGAGGCGCCCGAGGTCGTGGACGCGACCCTCGAGATCGCACGCGACCTGACCGAGCAGGACCTCCTGCTCGTGCTGCTGTCCCCGGGCGCCCTCCGCGCCCTGGCGACGCCGCCGGCGGGGATGGCCGCCGAGGATTTTGCCGGCGTCCTGCGGACCGCGTACGAGCGCGGCGCGACCGGCCGCGAGATCGGCCGGCTCGCACGCGTGCTGGGGACGGGCGCCGTCGGCGGTCGCATCGGGCTCGCCACGCCCCGGGCGGACGTCGCGACGCTGGTCGTCGAACGGGGCGACGGCGCGACGGTGCTCGGGGGAGGCCCGACCCGCGTCGTCGAGCCGGCCGAACGCTCCGAGGCCCGGGCGATCGCCGGGCGCTTGGGCCTCGAAGGCGCCGTGGACCCCGCGGCGTGGGAGCCCCCGGCCGACCTCGGCCCGCGGCCTCCCGTGCCCCGGGTCGCGCGACCCGTCGTGGTCGCCGCTCCCTCGGACGCGCTCCGGGCGGCCGCGGACGCCGTGTTCGACAAGGGATGGACGAGCCGCCTCGCCTACCTCGAGCTCCACGACCCGCCGCGGGTCGCCGCGCAACGATGCCACGACCGAGCGGAGGAGCTGCTCGCCGCCGAGCGGATCACGCCCGACAGCCGCACGAAGGGCGTCGCGACGTTCGCGATGGCGACCCTGGCGCTGCCCGAGGGCGTGGACGAAGGTCCGTCGCTCGGCGAGTTCCTGACCGTGTCGAGCGAGCTGCTCCGCCGTCGCGAGGCCAGCGTCGGTCTGTTCCGCACGGCCGGGAACATCGGGAGCGACGCCTTCCCGCCCGGCGCGGTGGTCGGCGCCCCGACGGACCCCGAGGCGAACGTCCCGCCGGGCCGGGCGCGCGCCGTCCGGATGCGCCGGGGGATCACCGATGTCGGGTGCCTCGCGATGGTCGTCTATCCGAAGCCGGCGGCCGCGGACGCCGCGAAGTGATCCGGTCCGCGCGTCCTAGCGATCGAGCCGGCCCTCGAGCTCGTCGAGCCGGTGGATCACCGGGGCGGGTCGCGGGGGCGCCTTCCGGTCCCGGGTGAGCCACACCGCGCGGAGGCCGGCGCCGGTCGCGCCCTCGTAGTCCGCGACCCAGGAGTCGCCGACGTGGATCGTCTCGCCCGGCGCGGTACCGGACCGCGCGAGCGCGAAGCGAAAGACGCGGGGGTCCGGCTTCTCGGCCCCCGCCTCCTGCGAAAAAGTGACCGAGTCGAAGAGCCCGACCCACCCGAGTCGCTCGAGCGATTCGAGCAGGTAGTCCGTGTTGTTCGACAGGACGTGGACGGTGACGCCGGCGCGCCGGAGCGCGAGCACGGTCGCCCGCGCCTCCGGGAAGGGCGGGTGCTGCTCGGGCGACGTGGCCCACTCGCGGAGCGCGGCCACGAGCGCGCCGCCCGGGTCGTCGACCCCGAGCTCGACGAGCGTCGCCGCATGGACCCGGTCCCAGAACGTCGGCGACGCTCCGAGGAGACGGTACTGGAGGTGTCCCAGACGCCGCAGGGCGAGCGCGTTCGCGCGCTCGTAGCGCGCCGGATCGATCGGGATCCCCCGCGCCTCGAACACGTCCCGCCAGCCGCGGTAGGGTTCCGGCGCGCCGCCGACCAGGGTCCCGCCGAAATCGAGGAGGACGGCGCGGACCGGGGCCGAGCGGCCCGCGCGCCGGGTCGGATCCGGCCCGGGCGGCATCGCGGCTAGCCGGTGTCCCGTGGCGAGTCGATCTCCTCGCGCTGGAAGTGACGCTTGAGCGCCATGTACTCCTCGAACGATATCTCGCGCCGGGCGCGCACCGCACCGGCCTGCTTCAACGAGGTGATCTGGTACCGCTCGAGCAGCTCGGGCACCGCGCGCGACTTCTCGGGCGATCGGTCGGCGGCGATCGGGACCGCGGCGATCGGCCGGTCGAACGTCGGCTCCGCCGGCGGGGGCGCGGCGATCGGGACCGGTCCGACGCCCAGCCCGCCGAGGTAGGCGACCAGGCGCTCGTGCTCGACGGACGAGAGCTCGCCGTCGTCGCGCAGCGCGTCGACGAGGGACCGGGTGCGGGGGCGGTACGTCTCCACGAGCTCGGGGGTCTCGCGATCCGGTCGCGCGACGGGGACGGCCGCGATCGGCGGCCCCAGCAGCGCGTCGAGGTCCCCGCGCAGTCGCTCGAGGGCCTCGGCGAGCTCGGCGTGCGAGGGGGCTCCGCCGGCGCGGTCGGTCTCGAACCGGGCGGAGAGACGGACCGAGCCGGCGCCGGGCTGCGCCGGATCGATCGGACGTTCCACGGTGAGCTCGACCTCGCGTCGCGGGAGCGCCACGCCGCCCGACGAGCCGCGGCGCGGAAAAGGATGCGGGGGCGGCTCGTAGATGGGGCGGCCGACGGTGGCCCGCGCGTCACGCCGCGGAGGTCCGAGGGCCGGCGCGCGGAGCGACCGTGCCCCCGAGCCCCGTCGGGTCGAGCGCACCCGGCGGATCGCCGCCGCACGCGACCGACGCCGTGGTGTGCGCGTAGTACACCGTGCCCGCGGTCGCGTTGACGGTGGCGTTGTACTCCGCTCCGGTGCCGGCGGCGGTGGTCGCGAGCGAGCAGGTGGAGAACTCCACGAACCACTCGGGGCCCGCGGTGCGGAAGCCGGTGCGGACGCCCCCGATGAGCCCGTAGAGTGCGGACGAGTTCGGATGGGCCGCGAGGAAGCCGCCCGCCCCGGCCGCCACGGCGTCGCCGGCGCCGGGGCTGTCGAGCACGCGGGCGGGGATCGGGAGCACGATCGCAAAGATCGCCGTGCAGGTCCCGCCCTCGAGGAGGCCGAGGGCCATCGCGTGGCCGTTCGCGACGAGGGCCAGCGCGATCGTGCCCGAGACGTTCCGGTAGGCGAATTCCCAGAGCGGCGCCGTGCCCGACGTGGCGTTCCCCGCGAACGCCGGCACCGGGAAGCTCGTCGCGGCGCCGGAGGCCGGGGCGAACGTGCAGTCCGACAGCCCGAGCTCCCCCAGCGCGAGCGACGTGGTCACCGCGGTCGGGGAGTCGAGCCCGACCGCGAAGAGCAGCGACCAGTTCGTCGTCCCCTCGAAGGATCGGACCGAGTAGTTCGACCCCGGCGCCGCCTGGTCGTAGGTGATCGCGCCGGACGGGATCGACGGAGGCCCGGGGCCCAGCGACGGTAGGACGACCGCGAACACGAGGATCACCGCGACCACGACGACCACCACGCCCGCGTACACGGGCACTCGCGATCTCCGAGGGCGCGACGACGGCGGCTCGTAGAGGTACGACGGCGCCGGCGTTCCCGGAGTCGGGGACGGGGCCGCCGCGGGGGGCGGAGCGGACACGGCCGTGTCGGCGGCATCGAGCCGGGCCGGTTAAGGTCGTCGGACGCAGGGCGGGGGCGCGCGCTCGCGCGACCCTCGTCGCACGACCTCGATTACTGATGTTCACCTACTTTCATACCGTAACTATTTAATCCTCGCCGAGCCTGTCACGGGCGAGGACGATGCCGATCGAGAGCGCGCACGCTCGCCGGCCGATGGTCAGCCCTTCGGAGGCCCGGGACGGATGCGACTCGGCCGACGGCCGCAGCCTCTGCCCGGTGCTCGCCGCGGTCGGGGTGATCGGCACCGAGTGGCGGCTGGCGATCGTCCACCGGCTGCTCGACGGCCCGCAGCGGTTCAGCGAGATCCTGAAGTCGAACCCGCGGCTCAACGCGAAGACGCTGAGCGCGACCCTGAAGTTCCTCGAGTCGCAGGGCGTCGTCCAGCGGACGGTCGTGAGCACGCGACCGTTCTCGGTCGTCTACTCGCTGACCGAGATGGGCCTCGGTCTGGCCCCCGCGGCGCGCGAGCTCCGCGCGTGGGGCGAGCGCTGGCTCCTCCCCCGGCAGAACGCCACCAGCCGGGCGGCCGCCCGACGCACGCCCGCGATCCAGGGCGAGCTCCCCCGCATCGTGCCGGCGGACGCCGACGCGCCCCGGGCCCGCTGAAACGCCGGCGTGACGGGGCCGTTCCGCAGCCTCCCCGTTCCCGGCTCAAATAGCGCGGATACGCATCGCGTCTCTGCAACCAACCCCCGGAAGGACCCCTTCACATCGCCCCCAGAGGGCAGCACCGTGCCCTGGGCGTGCGAGGGGTCCTTCCACCAACCTTTCGGGGCCGGGCGCGCGCGAAATCCTCAGGCCGACCACGCCGAGAGACGGCGCCCGCACCGACCGCAGAATTTTGCCGGGCCACCGGTCTCGTCGCCGCAGAACGGACAGAACCCACGCCGGCGCGCGTACTGCCATCGCGTGAACACGAGGAGCGGGCCCAGGATCGCGATCGCGAGTCCCAGTCCGGCGACGAAACCCACGACCTGGGCGACCGGACTCGGCCAGCATGCGCCGGGGACCGCGGACCCGCACAGGC
>JASIBA010000050.1 GCA_030041735.1 Thermoplasmata archaeon
CGGACGTCGATGAGGGCCACGATCGCCGCGATGAGGCTGAACACCCCGAGCGCGGCCGCGAGCCCCCGGTACCAACCCGGTTCCTTCGACTTGGCCGCCGCGAAGCCCAGCCAGGTGAGGCCGATGAGGATCAGGCCGACATAGAGCAGGAGCACGAGGGTCAGCACGCCCAGGCCGGGGAGGGCGATTACGACGAACGAGATCACGATTGCTCCGAGGCCCAGTGCCCCGTCGAGGGTACGGCGCCAGCCCGCTTCGGGGCGAGCCCAGGCCCGCGTGAGCCGCCAGATCCCGATCCACAGGAGCGCGAGGGCGAAGAGAAAGACGAGGAGCAGCAGGCCGAGCCCCGGATCGGCCAGGGCGACGCCGGCGAGGATGATCGCGAGGACCCCGGCCCCGATCTCGAGCGCTCGATGCCACGTGGGCTGTACCGGGGCCGACGCGGCGCCCCCTTGAGGCGCCGCGGGAGCGGATGGAATCACGGAACGGGCCAAGCGCGCCGCCCCTTTAATTTTGTACTGGGCCGCTCGGCCCCTCCCCGGGCCCGCCCGTCGCGGTCTGTCGCATAACCCCGGGCCCCCCCGTAGAGTTTATCACGGCGGCCCCGCCCTTTTATTCGATAACGACGGGCCGCCGTCGCCGGGCTGGGGCCGAGTGATCGGGTCGTCGATGTCACCTCCGCCGTCCCATCGCGGGTCGTGGGTGATCGTTCTCGCGGTTCTCGCGGTCACGGCGGGGCTCGCACTTCCCCTCCTGGCCGGCCCGTTCCCCTTCGGCCCGACGGGGAGCCCTCAACCGAATCCCATCCGCGCGGCCGGGAGCGACACGGCGAACCTCTCGCTGGACCCGTCGAGCGGGCAGATCGCGACCTATGTGAACGCGACCGGCAACGGGTTCGACGGCGACACGAACCTGTCGATCGTGTTCAACGGGACGACCCTGCTCGCGTGCGCCCCGGGCACCAGCAACGCCACCAACACCACGGGCGTCCTGATCGGATGCCTCTTCCAGGTCCCGACCGTTCCGGCGGGACTGTACTACGTCAACGCCACCGACGGGATCAACAACGCCTCGGCGACGTTCATGGTCCTGCCCCCGACGCTCACGCTTCCCATGGGCGGAAAGGTCGGCACGGCGGCGACCGCGAACGGCTCCGGGTTCAACGCGAGCGACGCGTACACCCTGTCCTGGAACGTGACCACCACCCTGTGCAGCGGGACGACCGATAGCGGAGGGAACTTCAGCTGCGAGTTCACCGTCCCGAACGCTCCGAACGGCCCCCACACCGTCTCGGCGGTCGCGGGACCCACGAGCGCGAGCACGACGTTCAACATCAACGAGAGCTTCGGCTTCTCCCCGTCCAGCGGGGACGTGGGCACCGTGGTCCACCTCCATGGCTCGGGCTACAACCCGTCCGTGCCGTACAACGTCACATGGGACTGGATCGATCAGGTCTGCGCCGGCACCACCGGCACGAACGGCGATCTCGCGTGCACCTTTGCCGTCCCCTACGCGGTCTACGGCCCCCACGCGGTCACCGCGCACGAGCAGTCGTTCAACGACACGATGCAGTTCCAGGTCAATTCCAGCCTATCGGTCTCGCCGGCCGCCGGCATCGTGGGAACCTCCATCGAGCTCACAGCCCTGGGTCTCGAAGGCGGCGCGGACTACTCGTACTGCCTCTCGACATCGACGGCGCCGGCGGACTGCATCGAGTCCCCCTCGGTCCAGACCGCGAACGCGACCGGGTCCTTCCCCACAGGCACCACCCTCGCCGTCCCCTCCGGTGCGTCCGTTGGGAGCTACGACGTGCTCGTCTTCCAGGGCACGACGACGATCGTGTCGGCGCCGTTCTCCGTTACGGCGGCCGAGATCTCCGTGAGTCCGACGGCCGGCCCGGTCGGTGCGGTGGTGACGCTTTCCGGCAGCGGATTCGTTCCGGGCGATGCCTACTCGTTCTGCTTCTCGGCGGCCCCCGGATCGTGCGCGATCGGCGCCCCGATGTTCACGGCCACTTCCTCGGGCGACGTGCCTTCCGACTCCGCGCTCGCGGTCCCGGCTTCGCCGGGCGGCTCGTACTTCGTCGACGTGGCCCAGTCCAGCGTCCTGATCGCCGACGCCGGCTTCACGATCGTGGCGTCGCTGAGCCTCTCTCCGTCGTCCGGAGCGGTCGGAACGAGCGTGGTCGCGGTCGGGCAGGGGCTCGTCGCGACGGCCACGTACACGCTGGATTGGACGGGATACGGGCAGCTGACCGCGGGGACGACGAACGCGTCCGGATCCTTCAGCTACTCGTTCAAGGCGCCCGCCACTCCGGCCGGCCCGACGCTCGTGTCGGCCGCGACCGGCCCTGAGGTTGGCGAGACGAACTTCACCGTCGAGCCGAGCGTCTCCCTGACCCCGAGCTCCGGTCAGGTCGGGTCGGCGGTCGCCGTCTCCGGTTCCGGATTCGCCGCCTCCGTATCGTTCTCCGCGGACTGGAACGGATCCGGCTTCGGCTGCGGAGGCGTGACGACCTCCAGCGGGACGCTCTCCTGCGGCGGAACCGTACCGACGGTCCCCGCGGGTCTGTATCCCATCAACGCGACCGACGGCACGAACCTGGCGGGCGCGGAGTTCCGGGTCGTCCCCGCCTTGTCGCTCAGTGTGACCTCGGGTTTCGTCGGGACGTCGGTCGCGGCCAGCGGGACCGGCTTCGACGCGTCCGGGGCCTACAATCTCTCGTGGTCCGGCCAGTCGGCGCCGTTGTGCCAGGGCAGCTCGGCGAGCGACGGGACGTTCTCGTGCTCGTTCTACGTGCCGGCCACCGTGGGCGGCACCCACGAGGTCACCGCGGCCGGCCCCGAGCACGATGCGTTCGCGAACTTCACCGTGGGGGCGAGCCTGAGCCTGAGTCCCGGGGCCGGGACGGTCGGCACGATAATCACGGCGGCCGGGGCAGGGTTTGCCGCGTCGGCCGGCTTCGGAGTGAACACCAGTGCCGGGACCTCCCTGTGCACGGGTGTGACCCAGTCCTACGGCGGTTTCACCTGCACGTTCCCCGTACCGAGCGCTCCCGGGGGGAGCTTCCCGATCGCGGCTTCCCAGGGGTCGAGCGAGGCCACCGCCGACTTCGTCATCGACCCGTCCGTGTCCGAGTCGGCGTCCAGCGGGCCGGTCGGGTCCGGAGTCACCGTCGGTGCCTCGGGCCTCGCCGCGAGCGAGGCGCTGGTCGTGGACTGGAATCTGACGCAGGTCTGCCAGGGGGACTCGTCCGCCGCGGGCGCCTATACGTGCACGTTCTCGGCGCCGGCCTCCCCGATGGGATCGTACCCGATCTCGGTGATCCAAGGGTCGTCGGTCATTTCCACCACGTTCCGGATCACCCCCGTCGCCTCGCTCAACGTGACCGCCGGGACGGTCGGGACCGTGGTCCGCATCACGGCCACCGGATTCCCGGCCAGCGCGGCCGTCGTGGTCGCTCCCGAATGGAACCTCTCGTTCGATCTCTGCCCCGGGGGCGCGACCGCGGTGAATGGGAGCTACACGTGCGCGTTCGCCGTCCCGGCCGGCGGCCCGGTGGGTCAGACGGGCATCACGATCGACGTAGCGGGTCAGTCTACGACGCTCGCGTTCACGTTGTCGGCGTCTCCGGTGTCCCCCCCGTCGGCGGCGGCGTTCCCGTGGTCGTTGGTGGCTGTCGCGGCGGTGGTGATCGCGCTCCTGCTGGTCCTTGTGCTGTTCGCCGAGCGGCGTCGCCATCGCCGACCGCATGCGTCGGCTCGCTCGGCCGTCAGCGCATGGGAGGAGGAGCTCGGGGGCGACGCCTCGAGCCCGGTCCGGGCCTACTCGAGCCCGGCCTCGGGGTCCGTCGCTTCGGGTGGCGTTATCGGTCGGCCGGCGGACGCGGCCAACCCGGGGGCCGTGGCCGCCCCGCCGCCGGTCGATCCGAACGAGGACATCGAGTCGATGATCGCTCGGCTCGAGCGCATGAGCGAGCAGCTCTACAAGAAGAAGCCGAGCGAGCTCGCGACGTCCACCAGCGATCTTCCGATTGACGAGAACCAGGGCGAGGGCAAGTAGCCCGAGCTGCGCGCCTGGATTGCCGTAGGGCCAGCTGGGGACCGACCCGCGAGCGGTCGGTCCCGATGGCTCAGGTCAGAGTGATGGACTTGAGCGTGGCAGCATCCTTGCCCCCGGACATCGTCAGGGATGCGGTTGCGGTGCTCTTGCCCGGCGTCACGCCGGTCGCGATGTAGATGATCAGATCGACCCCAATGGCGTAGGTGTGCGACTTGACCAGCTTGGCGTCGACCCAGCTCTGCGCCTTGACGGACGAGTACGTGTGCGAGTACGAGCCCGACTCGATGAAGTCGTCAAGCACGGCCGGGGTGGTCGAGCTGAACTCGGTCGAGTTGGTCTCGTCAAAGATGTACGTCTCGGCATCGGCCGCAAAGAACGACTCCGCGACCTGGCCGGACCCACCGGACTTCGCGGTGAGGTTGACCTTGAGCGTGAGGCTCCAAGTCGCCGTCAGGTTGTGGACCCCGCTGCTCGTTTTGAAGTCGTTGCTGCCATACTCGGCATAGAGCACGATCTCGACCGAGGAATTGGCCGATCCGCACGACTTCGAGGAGTCCTTCGCGTCCGCGACCGCCTTGCCGGTGGTGAGGTTGAACTGGGGGAGCACCGACGCGGAAGCGGTCTGGCCGCAGCCGATCGGAAGCAGGTCGACGCCGCCGAAACCGTATCCCGTGTAAGGCGCCGTGTACTTCGTAGTCGCCGCCAATGCGCTGGGTGCGGCGGCCGCGGAACCGACCATCAGCGCCACGGCGGCGACGGCGACCGCGACCCCGAGTCCGTATCGGGTCACAGGCCGCCAGGATCGGATCCGGTCGCGCGCGCGCTCGCTCATCCCCCTCGTCGACATGTCTCGTTCCCGCCTTCCCTGGACCCCGCGCAACCGCGGGGACCGAGGGCCCCGGCGGGCGGGGATGGACTTCCCCTACTTACTACCCGAGGTTCATTCTCGCAGGACTCTTATCGGCCCGCCTCTTCGCGTCCGAGCGAGACGTGGGGATCATGGCCACCTGGGTTTCGTTGCAGTACCGATTCCGCCAGCCGTTCCGCGCTTCGGCGGACCGGGCGTTCGCCTGGTGCACCGACTTCCGATCGACGGACGCGCGACTGTATCAGGACGGCCGGCGGCGGTCGATCCGCTGGCTCGGGCCGGACGCGCTGATCATGACCGACACGCCCGCGCGCGGCAGCGGCGCCCCCCGGATCCAGCGTATGGTGCGGATCTTTCCCGAGGATCGGGCCTGGACCAACACCCACGTCTCGGGCCCGTACCGGTTCTCCCAGTTCTGGTACCAGGTTCTCGCCGATGGATCTCGACGGAGCCATCTGGAGTTCCGTGGTCTCATGCTCGAGCGCCATCCCCGCGCTCCGGGAGCGGCCGCGGTGGCCCGGAGAGCGAAGGCGGAGGGTCGCGCCGACGCCCTCACGTGGCGCACGAAGCTCGCACCGGCCCTCGACGCAGACCTCAACCGGTAGTCGGGCCCTGCGCCAACGCTCGGGCGTGACCCGAGCCTTCCGACGATCCTCGCCCCGGCGAGCTGCTGAAGCCGAGTCTAAAGTGGGCCGCGACCTGAAGTCCCGCCGGGGAGCCAGCGCGCGAAGAAACTCCCGGGGGCCTCGGGAGACATCGGCGATTGCGTTGGCGGTGTGCAGCCGGCTCGTGTCGCGGAGGTCTTAACTCGGAGCCGGCGGTATCGAGGGCGTGACGGGAGCCCGGCGCCTCGCCGCGATCATGTTCACCGACATCGTCGGCTATTCGGCGATGGCCCAGGAAGACGAGGAAGCAGCGCTCAACGCGCTGGGGATGCACAATCGGACGCTGCGTCCGATGTTCGCAAGGTTCCACGGGCGCGAGGTGAAGTCGATCGGCGACGCGTTCCTGGTCGAGTTCGACAGTGCGCTGGACGCGGTTCGATGCGCGATCGAGGTGCAGCACCATCTCCAGACCGCGGAACTCCCCGCGGTCCGGGGCCGACCGGTCCAGATTCGAATCGGTATTCACGTGGGCGACGTCGTCGAAGAGAACGGCGATGTTCTGGGCGACGCGGTGAACATCGCGTCTCGGATCGAGCCGCTCGCGACTCCGGGAGGGATCTGCCTCTCGCAACAAGTCTACGATCAAGTTCAGAACAAGATCCCCACGACCTTCGTCAAGCTGCCTCGCGTGTCGATGAAGAATATCCAGGTCCCGACCGAAGTGTATCGGATCCGGGTGGACCGGGGTCCCGAGGCTCCGGGGACGGTGCCTCCGAGCCACCCGGAGGAGAAACACCTCGCCGTCCTTCCCCTGGCGAACGTCGGGCATGACCCTTCCGACGAGTACTTCGCCGAAGGCCTCACGGACGAGTTGATCTCGGTGCTCTCTCAAGTGCGCGGACTCAGCGTGATCGCGAGGAGCTCGGTCATGCCGTACAAGAGCGCTCCCAAGCCGATCGCGACTGTGGGCGCCGAGCTCGGCGTGGATGTGGTGTTGGAGGGCAGCGTGCGCAAGGCCGGGAACCGCGTGCGGGTGAACCTCCAGATCGTCGACGCTGGGACCCAACGCCAGATCTGGGCCGGCGCCGTGGATCGCGAACTGGACGACGTCTTCGCGGTCCAGTCGTACGTCGCGTCGCGAGCGGCCCGCGCTCTCCGGATGACGCTCTCCAAGACCCGGCGGTCGACCCGACCACCGCCGCCGGTACCGAATCCCAGATGGAGGGTGGTGACGGCCGGCGACGCCTACGACTCCTACCTCCGGGGCCTCGTGGCGACCAACGAGCTTTCTCACCGAGGTCCTGAGGAGGCACTCCGCTGGTTCGAGCGAGCCACCCGACTGGACCCCCAGCTCGCGGAGGCGTATGCGGCGTGGGCGAACCTGTACACCCTCGCCGCAGGCGACTTCTTCCCGATGCGCGAGGCGATGCCCCGGGCGAAGGAACTCGCGGCGAGAGCCCTCGCGATCGACCCCGACTCCTCCGATGCGCACGCCGCGCTCGGGAACATCGCCTTGCAGTTCGACAACGACTGGGCACTGGCCGAGTTGGAGTTCGTTCGCGCCACGCAGCTGAACCCGAGCAACGTGACCGCCCATCGGTTCTATGGGACCCTGCTCATGGCCATGGACCGCGTGGAGGAGGCCAAGGAGTCCTTTCGCCACGTGATCCGTCTGGATCCCGCCGGCCACAGCCGGCACATGCTGGCGTGGGCGGAGCTCGAGTCCGGAAATCTCGAAGCGGCGCTCGAATACCTCGCCGACGATTCGGGCGAGGGACCCCACGCGCGCCACCACCTCCGGATGGAGAGCCTGTTCTATCTCTCGGCGGGTCGGCGCGACGAGGCCGTCCGGGCGTTGGAAGCAGCGCCCCCGCCCGAGGACGAGGACGACCGATTCGACCTCGCGTTGGGGACCGCGCTGCTGGGCCGAAGCGGTCCGGCGCGGGAGATTCTCGATGAGTACGAGCGGGGTGCGAGTCGATCCTACACATCCCCGGCCCACGCGGCGATGTTGTATGCCGCCATGGGG
>JASIBA010000051.1 GCA_030041735.1 Thermoplasmata archaeon
AGGCCGGAGGGTCCCCGTGAGGCTCGCGCTGCACGCGAACCCGAAGAAGCCGGTCGCCGTGGAGCTCGCCCGGCGCGTCCTCGCGCTCGTCGGCGATCGCGCGACCGTCGTCCTCTCCGAGGAGCTTTCCGCGCTGGACCCCGGGCGGCCGCACGAGTCCTGGCCGAGCCTGGCCGCGGACCTCCTCCTCGTCATCGGCGGCGACGGGACGTTCCTGCACGCGCTGCGGAACACCGCGCTGCCGATCGCGCCCGTCAACGCCGGCACGCTCGGCGTTCTCGCCGAGGTGAACGGGCGGCGCCCCGGAGAGCTCGAGTCCGCCGTGGAACGGCTCCTCGCCGGCCGCTACTTCCTCGAGGAACGGACGAAGCTCGCCGCGGAGATCGACGGTCGCCTCCTTCCGGACGCCGCCAACGAGTACGTCGTGCACGCCACCCGGGTCGGTCGGATGGGGCGGTTCGAGCTGACGTTCGACGGGCAGCCGGCCGGCACGGTCCGCGCCGACGGTCTGATCGTGGCGACCCCGACCGGCTCGACGGCCTATGCGCTCAGCTCCGCCGGACCGATCGTCGAGCCGGAGGTCGACGGCGTGGTCCTGACGGCGATCGCCCCGTTCCGCGCCGAGGCCCGGGCGGTCGTCTTCAGCGCGCTCCGCACGCTGCGGATCCGCTCCCTCGACGGCGCCCCGGTCGTGGTCCTCGCCGACGGCGAGGGCGAGACGCCGCTCGGCCCGCACGGGACGGTCACGATCTACCGCTCGCCGCGACGGGCGTCGCTCGTCCGCTTCGGCGCCTCGTTCTTCGACCGGCTGCGCGGCAAGCGGATCCTTCCGTGGAGCGGGGAGGCGGAGCCGGGGAGCGATGCCGTTCTTCCGCCCCCACCGTAAGCGCGCCGCCGGAGGCGCCCAGCTCGGGGCGACGCCGACGGCGATCACACGGCGGGCCCTCGACAGTGCGCTCGCGAGCGGCGCGTCGGCCTACCCGAACGAGTTCGGGGGGGTCCTGCGCGCCGATCCCCCGGGGGTGATCTCCGAACTGCTGCTCGTGCCGGGGACGACCGCCGGACGCCGGCACGCGAACTTCCGTCTCTACATGCTGCCGGCCGACCTGACGGTCGTCGGCACGGTCCACTCGCACCCGTCCGGGGCGCTCCACCCGTCGGACGCCGACCTGACCCTCTTCCGCAACTGGGGCCGCCGCCACCTCATCCTCGGCGCGCCGTTCGGCATCGGCTCCTGGCGGGCGTACGACGGGAACGGTCGCGAGACGACCCTGGAGGTCCTGGGTCCCCGGGGGACCGGCGCGAACTCGAGCGAGCGACTACCGACCTACGCTCCGCGCGGCCCGAAGCCCGCGGCGCCGCCGCCGCTCGACGACGAGGCGTAGCGCCGGGGCGCCTACTCGCGCACCGGGATCGTCGGCACCGGCAGGTGGTCGGGGGTGAGGTTCGGGTCGACGATCGCGCGGCCCTGCCGCTGCGCGGGGCTCAGCAGCCCGTGGGTCTTCGCCATCCCCTCGAGGAATCCGATGAACCCGCGGAACGCTGTGCGGTAGAGCTGGGTGTGGTTACCCTCCCAGTCGAAGAAGTCGGCGAGCATCCGCTTGGACTGCCGCAGCCCGTGCGTCAGCGCGCGCTTGAGCAGCTCCTCCTGCAGCGGCGAGAGCCGGTCCCGCCGGAACCAGTCCTTCGACTTTAGGTGGCCGAGCGGTACGAAGAACATCGGCACGAGCAGGCCCTTGAAGTCCCAGAGATCGTCGATGAGGTCGATCGTCCGGGCGACGTCCTCCTCGGTCTCCTGCGGGAGTCCGACGATGAACGTGCACGCCGGATAGACGTGGTTGTCGTTCATCAGGCCGGCCGCCTGCACGACGAGCTCCGGCCACTGCGACGCCTTGAACGGCGCGACCTTGCCCGGCATCGCCGCGGTGATCATGCGGGGCGAGCCGGTCTCGACGCCGACCTCGACCCCCCACCAGCTCTGCTTCTCGTCGAGGAGGATCTCGCCGCACTTCGCGAGGAGCTTCGGCTTGGTCATCAGCGAGGCGACCGCGATGTGGCTCCAGCCGACCTGCTCGTAGTACTGCATCGCCAGCTTGAGGAGCGGGAGCAGCTTCTCCTCGTGCGGCATCACGTTCGGGCTGCCGTAGAAGTAGACGTCGTCGGAGTGCAGGATGCCCTTCCGGACCCCGATCTTCGCGTTGATCTTCAGCTCCTCCTCGATCTTCTCGAGGGGATACCAGCGCGTGGGCCGCGTGGTCACCGAGCAGAACGAGCAGCCGCGGCAACAGCCGCGCCCGATCTCGACGAGCCCGTTCACGCTCGGGAACCGGATCGAGGAGATCTGCTCGACCTTCGGCGCCTCCTTGGCGCCCAGCACGACATGCGGGGGAAGGAACTCGTCGCGGAGCGCCTTCGCGACGATCTCCTTGACGAAGATGTCGCTCTCCCCCTCGACGACCGTGTCGACGCCCCCGAAGGAGTCGAGGAACTCCTGGATCCAGGGCAGCTTCATGCGGGTCGCGGGCGAGAGCTGCCAGGCGCACGGGCCACCCGCGATGATCTTGAGGCCCTGCTTCCGGGCCTCGACGACCGCGGGCTGGGTGAGCATCCGCTTGAAGTTCACGCAGTTGAGCGGTTCCTTCTTCATCACGCCGCCGAACGTGGAGCTGGGCGGGTTGAGCCCGAAGTAGTCGTGGCCCGAGATCAGGAGGACCTTCGCCTCGCCCGGCATGTACTTGTCCAGGTGGCCCGGGTGCACGATGCGCGCGTCGAAGCCGCCGTCGATCAGGGCGGCCTCAATCTTCCGCATCCCGTACGGCGCCTGCCGCGGGTACCCGTGCTCGTCGACCGGCATCGGAGGGTAGAACAGACGCGCGTAGACGGCTTCCGGCATCACGTAGGCCGGGGTGGTCGTTCCGAACCCCAGGAACTCCTTCCCGTGGTGGTTGCTCATCATCGTCCAGTCGCACGTGATCACGACTTCGGGCATGGAACCTCCAGGCCGGTAGGGGCCAGAGCGCTCACGACCACGAAGACCCGCCTTTTAGCGATTTCGACGCCCGCGCAGCGACGGATCGAGGTCACTCGAAGTCGCCCTCGTCGTCGTCGCGGGGCAGGATGCCGTCGATCTGATCGGCACCTTCCTCGGGCGCTTCGGCGCCCTCGGTCGTCTCCCGGAAGGCCGGGTCGCGCTGCATCAGATGGACCCGGACGCAGTCCCGGTGGGCCGGGCTCCCGTTCCACGAGCTGGTCTCGGCGGGGTCCCCCAGCGGCTCCTTGCACAACGTGCAGATCTCCGGGGGCGGGCTGATCCAGTCGATCCGGCGGGACGGGGAGTTCACGGCGACCCTGGGACGGAGAGCACCGACCGCCCTTTGTACTCTTCGGGCGGGGCCCGGACCGCGCGTCGATCCTGCCGTTCTTCGGGGGGTGGCGCATCCTGTGCACAAGGAAGGTCTTTAGCCTCGACGACCGGCTTTTCATTCGAGACATGAGCGCGCCCACGCGACCTCTGGCGCTGACCTTCGCGACGATCGCCGTACTCGGCATGGTCCTCGGGAGTCTGGCCGCCGCCGCGGCCGCCGGCCCCGTGGCCGTCGTGCCCTCGATCACGGCCGCGGGCCTTCCCCAAGGCGGACCGGCGCCCAACGGCCCGACCACCTGTCCCGGCACCACGCCCTACACCTCCGCGCAGATCGTGATCGAAGCGGATGGGGGAGTGTACCCGACCGGTGCCCCCGTCACCGTCACCGGATCGCTGTACCAGCTGACCGAGCCGTTGGACAGCTCGGTCCTCGACCTCGCGTCCAACGCGACCGTGGACCTATCGAACTGCCTCCTCACCTACGCTACCGTGGGCGGGTACGGGAACAACACCGCCGTCGACGTGGCCGGGGCGTCGAACGTGACAGTGGAGTACCTGTCGAGCACGGCGCCCGGCGACGAGGCGGTCACGGTGCAGGGCTCGAGCGCGGTCACCGTGTACGGCAGCAACGCGACCCACGCCCTCGACTACGGGATCTCGGTCGATGGGGCCCAGGATGTGAACGTCACGGGCAACAACGTCTCGTATGCGGAGGACGGCGTCTTCGTCCACGACACCATCGACGCGGTCGTGCTCGACAACCAGATGGTCGGCGTGACCGACGCAGCGCTGTACGCCGTGGTGACTTCGGGCGTGCTCTTCCTTCACAACGACGGCCGGTTCGCCGCGTTCTACGGCGCCTACGTCGAGGAGGACACGGACACCGTGCTCTCGGGCAACGATCTCTCGGGCAACCTCAACGATAGCGGCTCCGGGATCGGGATCTACGCGGAGTTCAGCGACGCCGACCGCTTCGCCGGCAACGACCTCAGCGGCGCGAACGAGTACGGGGTCTATGTCGACGAACCGGACGGGAGTGTCGTCGTGGCCCACAACAATCTCACCGGGGGGCTCGAGTACGGCATCTACGTGCAGGACGGCTACTACGGCTCGGGAGTCACGGTCCTGGACAACGACGTGCAGAACGTGACCATGTACGGACTCGACGCCTACGAACCCGGCACGTTGAACATCACCGGGAACTCGTTCGCGCTGGCCTCGCCCGAGCCCGAGGCGACCGGTATCTACATCGACGGCGCCTTGGGCACCCTGTCGGTCACGGACAATCGCCTGTCGGGAGGGTACGCCACGGGCCTCCTGCTCTTCTCTGACGGGGGGCTGTTCTCGATCGCGCGGAACATCATCGCCAACACCACGTACGAGGCGATCGACCTCGTGTCGTGCGCCGCGACCTCCATCGTCGCCAACGACCTCGAAGTCAACGCGACCGGCGCGAACGCCGGCATCTACCTCGACAACAGCTACGGACTCCTCTCGATCGTGGACAACCAGATCACCGGGGGATACGACGAGCCGATCGATCTCACGGACGTGAACGCGAACCTGATCGTGCGCGGCAACAACGCGACCGGAGCGCTCGACGCGTCGCTGTACATCCTGGAGACCGAGTCGACGGCGACCATCTCCGACAACGCGCTCGGCGCGAACGCCTCGACGGTCGGCCTCGCCGACGGGATCTACGTCGAGAACTACCTGTCCGGACCGACCCTCATCTCCGGCAACTACCTCGGCGGAGGCCTCTACGACGGGCTCTGGATCGACTTCGTCTACGCGAACCTGAACGTCTCGGGCAACACGATCACGAACACCACCGGGGCGGGGGCGTATCTCGACGAGGAGGCGCTCGGCGACGTGGGGTTCTGGGACAACAACTTCTCCGTGAACACCACCGTGAACAATATCGACGGCATCGACTGGGAGGACGACGCGGGGAACGTGACCATCGTCGACAACGTCTTCGACGGGGGCCTGTACTACGGCGTGTACACGGACGACGTGCTCGGGACGACCCTGCTCGCCGACAACGTGTTCGGCAACGTCACGACCACCGGCGCCGATCTCGGCGAGTCCGAGGGTGGCGTGGTCGCCGTGGACAACGAGTTCTTCGGGAACGGGTCGGCCACCAGCTCGAACGTCGTGGGCCTCTACGTCACCGAGAGCAGCGGCGCGACCTCGTACGTCGCGCACAACACGGCCACGGGCGGCCTCGGCGGCGGCGTCTTTGACGTCGACTCCGAGACCTCGCAGACCCTCATCTACGACAACACGGTCCAGGACTCCGTGGACTTCGGCATCTTCGTCGACGGGGCCTACGCGCCGGTCGCGGTCGTGGGCAACACCGTCACCGGAGCCCAGGGGTACGGCATCTTCGGCTACGAGGACGACAACCTCACGATCGCGGACAACCAGGTCCCGAACGACCTCATCGCGATCAACGTCACCGACGACGACGCGGGGGTCCTCGTGGAGGGGAACAACGCCTCGGGCTCGTACGCCGCGCTCGAGGTGGACATGTACTTCGCGGAATCGCTCGCGATCCTCGAGGACAACAACCTCGGGGACTCGAACGCGGTCGAGGTGAACAACTCGATCGTCGACTTCGTCGCGAACAACTTGCTGGGCACGCCGACGGTCTGGCTCACGAACGACACGTTCTCGGAGTTCTACCACAACAACATCGAGACGGATGGACCTGCGTTCCTGGATCTGTTCGACAGCTCGCCGATCACCGGGGTCTACAACGCCCCGCTGCCGATCGGAGGCAACTTCTGGACGGGGTACACGCCGACCAGCTGCAGCTACGTCTGCAGCCCGCCCTATGCGGTACCGTCCCAGTCCGGCAGTTCGGGCTACCTCGATGAGTACCCGCTCGGCACGGCGTGGACCGCCTACTCGATCTCCTTCGAGGAGACCGGGCTCCCCTCGGGCACCGCCTGGTCCGTGACCTTCAACGGGAGCGTCCTCACGGCGACCGCGCCGGCTTCGATCGTCGTCTATCCGTCGAACGTGGCGCCGGTGACCTACCCGTATGCGATCCCCGGCGTCGGCTCCTACAGCCAAGTGTCCCCGTCCTCCGGGTCCGTGACCGCCTCGGGCACGTCCCAGACGATCTCCGTGACGTTTGCCGAGCCCTCCTACCCGGTCACGTTCTCCGAGAAGGGACTGGGCGTGGGCCTGACGTGGTACGTCAACGCGACCGGTACGCCCTCGTTCCCGGCGGGCGCCTTCGCGGTGACCTCCGCCGGCTCCCAAGCGTTCGCACTGGGGAACCTGACGAATGGGACGTACGCCTACTCGGTCGCGGTCGATCGGGGCGGGTTCCTCCCCACGACGTCGGCGACGGGCACCTTCACGGTGAACGGCGGCGCCCTCACGGTCTCCTATGTCTACACGACCGTGAACTACACCGTGACGTTCCAGCAGACGGGGCTGCCCTCGGGCGGCTCGTGGTCCGTGACGGTCAACGGCGTTCCGTTGTCGTCGACCGGCGGCGTCCTCTCGATCGCGCTCCCCAACGGGACCTACTCGTTCTCGGTGACCGTGCCGACGGGCTACACCGCGACCCCCGCGACGCACGGTCTCTCGGTCGCCGGCGGCCCGGTGGCCTCGTACATCGCGATCGCCCCGGTGCCGTCCTCCTCCTCGTCGAGCACGAACAACGACCTCGTCTACGGGCTCCTCGCGGGCCTCGTGATCGCCGCCGCGCTCGCGGTGCTCGCGTTCGCCCTCCTGGCGCGCAAGGGCCGGAGCGGCGGGAGCGCCCCTCCGCCGGCCTGGGCTCCGCCCCCCGCGGGCGCGACCGCCTCGGCCCCGGCCGCGGCTCCCGCCGCCGGCGATCAGCCGTGGTCCGAGGGAGGGCCCTCGCCGCCGAGCCCGCCCCCGAGCGGGTGACGGCGGTCGATCGGGGCAACTGCGACCGCCGCCATGGACACGATCGAGGAGATCCGCAAGCGCCGGCTCGCGCTCGGCATCTCGCTCGGACAGCTGGCCCGCGCGATCGGGAAGAGCGACGCGACGCTCTCCCGCATCGAGCGCGGTCGCATCCGCCCCTCGTACGAGCTGGTGCAGCGGATCCTGGCGTTCCTCGAGGCCCAGGAAGGGTCCGCGGCCCCGCACCTCACGACCGGTGACATCGCGCACCGGCCGCTCGTGACCATCGAGTCGTCCGCGCTCCTGGCCACCGCGGCCCAGCGGCTCGAGGGCGGTGCGTTCTCCCAGCTGCCGGTGGTGGACGGCCACCGGGTCGTCGGGTCCTTGTCCGAGTCGGCGCTGCTGCGCGCGCTCGCCACCCCGGACGGGAAGCGGCGCCGGGTCGGCGAGGTGATGGAGAGCCCGTATCCCATGGTGGGCGAAGAGTTTCCGGCCGAGCTCCTCCCGGCCCTCTTCTCCCGCTATCCGGCGATCCTCGTCGTGCGCCGCGGACTCCCAGTCGGGATCGCGACCAAGGCCGATCTCATCCGCGGGCTCCGCGGACGGTCGTTCCGCCGCGGCGTCTCGCCCTGATCAGCGCCCGCGGCCCACGGTGACCGCGCGCACCGCCGCCTCCGCGGCGAGCTCGGCGGCGACCGCCCCGATACGGTCCGCGGCCTCCATCGGCCGCGCCTCGCGACGCGTCGGTCGCCCGGACCCGGTCGAAGCGAGGAACAGCGCGTCCCCGTCGGTGGCGCTCTGGAACGGGTGGACGGCCGCGCCCACGCCGGCGTGGGCGATCGCGGCGGCCCGGGCCAGGGAGGGGCGGTCGAGCCCGAAGTCGATGGCCACCAGCGT
>JASIBA010000052.1 GCA_030041735.1 Thermoplasmata archaeon
GGGAGCTTCGGCAGGTTGCGCACGAGGCCCGCCTCGAAGGTGGGTCGCGCGAGGTGGCGGTCCCGCACCGCGAGCCCCAGGAGCCACTTCCCGACGGTCGTGCCGGCCCACGTCTCCGCGAGCGCGAAGTAGAGGAACGCCAGCGCCGCGTAGCCGTACGCCGCGGCGTTGAACGGGATGTTCGCGGCGGCCTGGTCAATCGAGCCGGGCAGGGCGACGAGAAGGCCCCACAGCAGCAGGGCCGCCGGGACCGTGACGAGCAGGAGGTCGAGCACGAACGCGGCGATCCGTCGTCCGACCGGCGCGAACCGGCGCAGGCCGAACTCGCGCCCCAGGAGGACGAGCCACCGGGCGGTGAGGAACGCGCGCATCCCCTCGCGCCCGTCGGTCGACCCGGTCCGGGCGACCGCGTCGAGGTTCGCCTGGTCGCTGACGACCCAGCCGGGCACCGGCAGACCCTGCCAGGGCCGGTCGGCCGGGGCCGCCGGAAGGTCAAGGAGCCGGTGCGCCTGGGCCGCCGCCTCCCGGCTCGCGGCCGCCGAGTCCGCGATCGAGGCCGGGATGTTCCCGTCCACACCCTCGTGGAACGCGCGCGCGAGCTGGCCGAGCGGGGGCGGGGTCGGCGTGGGGGGCGCGGTCGCGACCGGGGCGAAGCCGCGGTGCAGCAGCCGGTGCCCCAGGTAGGCCCCCGCGAACGCGAGGAGACCGGACAGGTAGACGAGGTCGAAGACCCCGGCCCCGCCGATGGCGTAGAGACCGGCCGGACCGGTGCCGTAGAGCGGCGGCTCGCGCAGCACGTCCGCGCCGACCAGGACGCCGAGGGTCCCGGCGATGTACGCGACCGGGAGCGCGAGCGCCTCGCGCCCGGGCGCGTAGGCGCGGGCCAGGAGGGCGGCGAGCAGACCGGCCACGAAAGGTCCCACGAGGTAGGCGGGGAACGTCTCCTCGATCCCGACCCCGGGGATCGCCGTGGAGGCCGCGAACGTGACGGCGAGGACCCCCGAGAGGAGCGCGAGCGTCGCGCCGGAGGTCACCGGGAACCGGTCCGGCCGGGACCGGCTCAGGACGAGCGCCGCGATCGGGAAGAGGGCCGCGAAGAGGACGACCAGCCCGAGCTCCGGACCGGTGGCCGGAACGAGCACCACGATCGCGAGGAGCACTCCCGCCTCGAGGATGAGGAGCGCCACGAACGGGGGGATCGTCCGGCGCGCGGGCGGGGCGATCGCCGCGAGGCCGAATCCGACCACGAGCAGCGGGAAGAGCGCCCCGGGGAAGCTGATCGCCAGCCAGTCGTTCGCGATCGGCGTGAGCGGGAGCAGGACGATCGATCCGAGCAGGCCGCCCGCGACGAGCAGCCAGAACGTCCGGCGGCCGAAGCCGAGGCTCTCGGCGAACGCCGGGTGCTCCCAGCCCAGCTGGTAGAGCAGCGCCCACAGGAGGGCCGGGAGCGCGAGGGCCGCGACGTCCCCCGCGATGTCGTTCGCGAGGTCGAGGGGTACGATCATCGATCGGCCGGGAACGCGGGCGAGCCGGTGTACCGAGCCGGGACCTCGTAAAGAGTTTTGTCGCAGCGGTCCCGCAAGAAGATGTATGGGTCGGCCCCGTGCCGGTCTCTGTGGAGCCCTGGGCGAAGGACCGGATCTGGGACGCGTTCGACCGTGGCGCGTGGGTGCCGCCGGGCGGGACCCGGATCGAGACGGAGCACTACCTGCTCGCGATCACGCCCGGGTCGACGCCGCTGACCTACGTCTACCGATTCCGCGCGGAACCGCCCGAGCGCTTCGGGGCGGTGTTCGATGAAGTGCAGGCGCGCGTCCAGGAACGCGGCGGCACCGGAGCCAGGATCCAGGTGACGCCCCGGTCACGGCCGCCCGACCTGGGTCACCGGCTGGTCACCCGAGGGTTCACGCCGCTCGCCGAGTCCGATCTGATGGCGCGGGAGCTCGCGCCGGCCTCGCCCGGATCGAACGCTCGCCCCCTCGTCTCGCCCGAGGGCGTCGAGGTCCGGGAGGTGCGGACCGACGACGACTACCGTGCCTACGGCCGGGTCGTGGACGACGTGTTCCACGAACCGCCTCCTTCCCCCGAGGTGGAGGCCGAGTTCTTCCAGATGTTCCGCCGTGCCCGCGACGCCGGCGAGCCCACCGGGCTCTTCCTGGCCCGGGCGGAGGGAGTGCCCGCGGGGATCGGGGGCAGCCATCGGGTCGGGCCCGTGCTCTTCCTAACGGGCGGGGGCGTCGCCGAGTCGCACCGGCATCGCGGCGTCTACCGCGCCCTCGTCGCCGCCCGACTGGAGGCCGCCCAACCGACCGGGGCCGAGATCGCGCTCACGATCGCGCGTCGGGCGACCTCGGGTCCGATCCTCGAGCGTCTCGGCTTTCGTCGGGTCGGCCCGGTCCGCCTGTACGAGGGGTCGTTCTGATCGGCGCCCCGGCGCGGGCGCAGCGTTAAGACGGTCCCGCCCCGTCCGCCTCGGCCGGACCGATGGCGACGATCGAGGAGGCCGCGGTCGCGCTCGGCAACCAGTCGTCCGACGAGTTCCGTCGGGCGGCCGAGGTCCTCGGGAAGGTCGGGCTCACGCAGTACGAGGCCCGCGCGTACATCGCGCTGGTCGCGCGCGGGGTCGGGGACGCGGCCTCGCTCGCGACGGCCGCCGGGATTCCCCGCACGAGCGCCTACAAGGTCCTGGAGTCGCTCGCGGAGAAGGGCTACGCCCAGCCGACCGGGGGAAAGCCGATCCTCTTCCGACCGACCCCGCCCCTCGACGTGGCCGAGGGGCTCAAGGGCGCGATCCAGGAGGTGTTCGAGAAGCTCGCGCACCTGCACCGGGTCGTCGCCGAGCACGGCGAGCCGCAGCTCGTCTACCTCCTCTCGGGCCACGACAAGGTGCTCGCGAAGATCGGCGACCTGCTCGATCAGGCGAACGCGACGTTCATCCTCACCACCCCCCAGGTCGCCGACGTGCGCGACGAGCTGGGCAAGAAGATCCAGCACGCGGTCAAGCGCGGGGTGCGCGTCACGTTCGTCACCTCGCCGCTCCAGCGCGTGCCGGAAGGGGTGGAGTACGTCCCGCGGGAGAACCTGCTCGCGACCGAGGTGCTGGCCGACGGGGCGCACGCGCTCCTCGCGGCGCCCGGGCTCGAGGCGTGCGGGTTCACCGACAACCCGATCCTGACGGCGCACCTCAAGCAGTTCCTCGAGGTCATCCTCGAGGCGGCGCCGGCCCGGCCCGCGGCCTAGGCGCGGGATCGCCGCCGATGTCCGGCGCGACCCGTCCTCCCCGGGGGCCCCGGCGGCCTCCCGCGGAGCGCGTCCGCGAACGGGTCCGAGCCGCGGCGGGTCCCGCCGTCGCGGAGGCGCTGCCCCCGGGGTACCAGCGGCTGGGCCGGGTGCTCCTCCTGCGCCTGCCGCCCGCGCTCGCCGACCACTTCGCTCTCATCGGCGAGGCGTGGCGCGACGAGCTCCGGGTCGGCACGGTCCTCGTCCGCTCGGGTCCGATCGCCGGGGAGCTGCGTGAGCCCGCGGTCGTGCGGATCGCCGGCGGATCGACCGAGACGGAGGTAGTCGAACACGGGGTGCGGTGGCGCTTCGATGCGGCCCGGATCATGTTCGCCGCCGGCAACCGGACCGAACGCGCGCGCTTGGGTCGCGCGGTCCGACCCGGCGAGCAGGTCGTCGATCTCTTCGCGGGGATCGGGTACTTCGCCCTCCCGGCCGCCCGGGCCGACGCCTCCGTCCGGGTGACGGCGGTCGAGAAGAATCCGATCGCGTACCGCTACCTGGTCGAGAACCTTCGGCTCAACCGGGTCGATGCGCGGGTCGTCCCGATGCTCGGGGACAACCGGCAGGTCGCCCTTCCGCTCGCGCGGGCGGACCGGGTCGTCCTGGGCTACCTGCCCGACGCCGTGCCTTGGATCCCCCGGGCGCTGGAGCTCGTCCGGCCCGAGGGGGGCGTCCTCCATGTCCACACGGTCGCCGACGCGCACGGGGGGAACGAACACGCCGTGGGGGCGGTGGTGCGTGCCGTCGACGGGGCCGGCGGAGAGCTGGTCGAACCGGCCCGGGCGCGCGCCGTGAAGCCCTACGGGCCCGGCCGGACGCACATCGTGGTCGACGCGCGGGTGCGGGCGCGGCGCTAGGCCCGCGGCGCCGGGGCGCGGGCCCGGAGGTCGGCCACCGCCCGGGGGAAGGCGGCCGCGAAGCGGTCGATGTCGGCCGGCGGATTCGAGAACGAGACCCGGACGAACCGGCTGCCGAAGGTCGGAGAGAGGTAGTTGCCGGCACGCACGAAGACCCCGTGCCGCTCGAGCATCTCCTGCTGGATCGCCTCGGGTGCGAGGCCGGTCGCCGCGACGTCGATCACGGACATGTTCGCCTGGGACGGGAAGATCGGCATCGAGGTGCCCGCGACCCCTTCGACGACGTCGCGGATCCGCGCGTGGTTCTCGCGGGTCTGGCGGCGCACCGCCCCGATCCACTGCGACTTCGTCCGCAGGCCCGCGATCGCCGCCACCTGGGCGAGGATGTTGATGCCGAGGTCGTTGGTGTTGAACCGCGCGATGCGCGCCTTGAGCTCGGGCGGTGCGAGGAAGCCGCCGACGCGCAGGCCGGCGAGGCCGCAGTTCTTCGAGACCGACCAGACCGTCACGGTCTCCTCGGGGGCGAACTCGGCCGCGAGCGCGGGCGCGTCCGCGAAATCCCGGTAGGTCACGTCGTTCAGCAGGAGCAGCTTGCGGTCGTGCGCGATCTCCGCGATCGCCCGGACCTCCTCCCGCGGGTAGCCGGAGCCGAGCGGGTTCAGCGGATCGATCAGGAGCAGCATCCGCGTCTTCGGTCCGATCGCGCCCTGGATCCGGTCGGGCGTCAGGCGGTACGGCGGCGCGTAGATCGGGAGGTTGACGGTCCGCGCGCCCGAGAGCTCGACGAACCGGTGGATGATGAGGTAGCTCGGGTCCGACGCGACGACCTCGTCGCCCGGCGCGAGCAGCGCGCGGGCGATCATGTACAGCGACTCGGTCCCCCCGCCGGTCAGGAACGCGTGCTCGACCGGAAGCCCGAGGTCCCGGCTCGCCAGGTCGAGCAGCTCCGGCTCGCCCGGCGCGTACGGATAGCCCTCGTACCGACGCTCCCGGATCGCCTCCTCGAGCGCCCCCCGGACGACCTCGGGCGGCACGAGGTGGTTCGTGTTCTGGCTCATCCACACGACCTCGCGCCGGTGCGCGTGGGCGTAGCGGAACGCGTCGAACGGCACCGACGACCCCCGTCCGCGGGCCGGGCGCCCCGGACTTAAGCGGTTTTGCCCCCGGCCCGGGCCCCCGCCTCGGCCAGGAACGCGGTCACGATCCCGCCCGACTGCAGGTGCGCCTCGACCCGGGGGAAGCCGGCGGTGCGCAGCCGACCCAGAAGCGCCTCGCGGGGCGGGAGCCGGCGCAGCGAGGCCGGCAGGTAGCGATACGGCCCGGCGCTGTCGACGGCCGCGCCGAGCCACGGGACGACGTGGTCGAAGTAGGCATGGAAGAGCCGCCCGAACGCCGGCGAGGCCGGTTCGGTGATCTCGAGCACCAGGAGGGTCCCGCCCGGGCGGAGCACGCGGCGCATCTCCGCGAACGCGAGGTCGAGATCGACGAGGTTCCGGATCAGGAACGCGTTGCTCACGAGGTCGAAGCTCCCGTCGGCGAACGGCAGCCGCACCGTGGTGCCCCGGCCGTAGCCGACCGCGGTCCCCCCGTCCCGGCCCGTCCGGAGCACCGCCTCGCGGAGCATCGCCGCCGTGAAGTCGAGCCCGACCACCTCCGCCGCGGGGAACCGGCGGGCGAGGCGCCGGGTCAGCTCGCCCGTGCCGCATCCGACGTCGAGGATCCGCCGCGGCGGCACGGCGCGGCGGAACCGCTCGAGCTCCCAGACGGCCCGCGGCCGCCACACGAGGTCGTTCCCCAGCGACGCCAGGTGGTCGAACCACTCGTACCGGTGCGCGATGTGCGTGAACATCGCGCGGACCTCGCGCTCGAAGCGCGGATCTCCGGGCCGGGGGCTCGGAGAGCCGTCCGCGACCGGGGCGTCGGGCACCGCGCCTCCCTGCATCGGCGCTCCGACGGGCGGGCGCGACTTAAGTGGTGGGGACCGGACCGAGCGCGTGCTCCAGGTTCGCCACGCGCGAGGCGAGGTCGGTCCGGTGTCGGTCGATCCCGGTCGCGCGGGCGGTCTGGAGCCGGCGGCGGGCCGTGGCATCGTCGCCGCGGGCGTGCGCGAGCTCCGCGAGCCGGTAGTGCATCTCGCAGACGTCGGGCTCGGTGTGGAGCTCCTCGGCGAGCCGCAGCGCCTCCTGAAGATGGGCTTCGGCCGCGTCGAACTCGCCGCGCGCCTGCGCCAAGAGCCCCCGGGAGAGCGCGAGCTGCTCGGGTGCGAGCCGGTCGCCGAGCGGCAGCAGGGCCGCGGCCGCGCGGTCGAGCGCGGGCCCGGCCCGGTCGGGGGCCCCGGTCTCGGCGAGCATCTGCCCGAAGTTGAGGTAGCAGTACCCGATCCAGATGGGGGACTTCGACCGCTCGGCCGCCTCGATCGCGCCCCGGATGCCCGCGATCGCCTCCTCGTTGCGGCCGGTCGAGTAGAGCAGGACCGCCCGATTCATCAGCACCCGGGCCCGCGCGGTCTCGTCCTGGGCGGTCGCGAACAGCTCGGCCGCCTGCTGATAGAGCGCGAGCGCGTCCTCGAACCGCGGCGGGCCACCGATGATCATCGCGTTCGCGACGTCGATGAGCGCGTGCCCGCGCTCGACCGGGCTGCCCTCCCGCTCGGAGATGTCGAGGGCGAGGCGCAGGTGATGCTCCGCGTCGGGCAGGCGGCCCAGCCGCCAGTACGCGATCCCCAGCACCCGGTGCGCGGTCATCACCTCCCGGGGCGAGCCGCGCGGCTCGAGCCGACCGTAGGCCTCGCGGGCGAGCGCCTCGGCCGAGGCGAACTCGCTCTGGTCCTGGCGGGTCTGCGCGAGGGCGAGCAGGACCCGCCCGAGCTCGGCGTCGAGGTCGATCGACCGCCGCGCGAGCGCGACCGCCTCCGAGAGCACCGCCTCGGAGCGGTGGAGGTCCCCGAGCTCGTCGAGCGCGCGGCCGAGCTCCGTCAGGAGCTGGATCTCGCGGCGGAGCTCGCGATCCGGCCGGCGCCGCTCCGCCTCGAGCGCCCGTTCGAGATGGGGCACCGCGTTCTCGAAGGCGAACGTCCGCATCGCGGTGCGCGCCGCGCGCTCGTTGTACTCCTCGGCCTTCGCGTCGTCGCGCCCCAGGTAGTAGTGTCGGGCGAGTTCGAACTCGCCGCCGAGGCGCTTCGCCTCGAGGGTGCGCGCGACCCGGCGGTGGAGGAGCCGGCGCCGCGTCTGGGTGAGCCCCGAGTAGACGGAGGCGCGGAGCCCCTCGGTCGTGAACTCCAGCACCTCCCCGTCGCGCTCCCGCAAGAGCCCCTCGCGGACCAGCCGGTCCACGACCTCCGTGAGCTGCTCCTCGCCCAGCTCGCTGATCGCGAGCAGGGTGCCGAGCGCGAACTCCCGGCCGAGCAGGCTCGCGTAGGTCAGGGTGCGTCGCTCCAGCTCGCCGAGCGTCTCCACGCGACCGAGCAGGATCGCGTTGAGGTCCCCGGCGGGATCGCCCGGTCCGGCCGGGCCCCGCACGCCGTAGGCCGAGGCGGCGCGGACGAGCTGCTCGACGAACAGGGGGTTCCCCTCGGTCTGGGTCTGCCACCGCAGCACGTCGGCCGGGTCGGGGGCGAGCCCCCGGCGCAGCCAGCGGGCGAACTCGCCGACCTCGCCGACCGCGAGCGGCCCGATCGCGACGGCCCGCGCGGTCGTCGAGCGGGCGAGCGATTCGAGCGGCTCGCGGGCCGCCGGCGGGATCCGGTTCGCGAGCGCGACCGTCGCGACCAGCGCGATCCGCTTGTCGGCCACGACCGGCGCGAGGCGGCCGAAGAACTCGAGCGTCGCGGGATCCGCGAGGTGGAGGTCGTCGATCACGAGGGTGAGCGGCTGGTCCTGGGCGAGGTCGGCGAGGAACTGGGTCACCCGCGCGTAGAGCTCGGTCCGCGTCGTGCCGATCCAGTCGCCGGGGGAGTCGAGCGGCGCGAGCACCGCCTCGAGGCCGGCGGCGGGCGGCGGCGACGTGTCCGGCGTCCCGGCGACGCCCGCCGCGCTCTCGGGGCCGTACGGGGCGAGGAACAACGGGAGGACGGGGTCGTCGTCGGAGGGCGTCGCCCGGTCCGCGGCCGGCACCCCGCCCAGCGGCCGCAACAGGTCGCGCAGCAGCGAGAACGGCTGGGGGATCTCCTGGGGGAGGGCGCGGCCCGCCACGACCCGGTAGCCGCGCTCGCGCGCCCGCGCCGCGGCCGCGCGGGCGAACAGGCTCTTCCCGGCGCCCTCGTCGCCCGAGATCAGCAGGAGCTCCCCGGTCCCCGCGCCGGCGCCCTCGAGGGCGCGCTCGATCTCGGCGAGCACGTTGGACCGGCCGAAGATGGGCGGCAGCGCGGGGCCCCGGGCCGCATCCGCCGCCGGCATGGGGGATTTTTACGGTGCCCGGGATAGATAATCCAATCCCTGACTACGGCACGAGGCGCCCGTCCGGGTCCCCGCCGGTCGGCTCGACGGCCCGCGCGATCTGGTCACGGAGCTCCGCGAAGCGCGGGGCGAGCGTCGGGCGCATCTCGGCCACCCCGAGGCGCTCGGCCGCCTCGATCTCGGATCGGGCCCCGGCGAGGTCGCGGGTCTTGAAGCGGAGCCGCGCGAGGTAGAAGTGGACCTCGGCCTCGTCGGCCGGCAGACGGAACCGGCGGCAGATGGCCACCGCGCGTCCGTACGCGCGCTCGGCATCCTCCCATTGGCCCTGCTTCTCCGCGATGAGCCCCCGGTTCGCCTCGACCTGCTCGAGGCCGAGCTCGTCGTTCAGCCGCTCCAGGAGGCGGCCGGCCTGCTCGTTGTCGCGGTTCGCCTCCTCGAGCTGCCCGAGCGCCAGGCGGAGCTCCACGCCCGAGAGGAGCGCGCGGCCGGTCGAGCGGCTGTCGTGCGCGCGCTCCCCGAGGTCGCGGGCCCGCTCCAGCTGGTCGAGCCCGTCCTGCGGGCGGGTCTCGCCGACCAGCACGCCGAGGTTGTGGTAGGCGCGCGAGAGCTCGACCCAGTCCCCGACCTCCCCGAGGCGCCGGATCGCGCGCTCGTACCAGCCGACGGCCTCCTCCCGCACCTCGCTGCCGAGCAGGGCGAACGAGTTGCCGATGTCGATCGCGAGCCGTCCCAGGAGCCGGAGGTCCTTCGATCCGCCGAGCGCGTCGAGCGCCTCCATGTTCTCGTCGAGCGCGTCGCGGTACGCGCCCTTCTGGAAGGCGAGGCGGCCGAGCAGGCGGAACGTCTGCGCCCGGCCGAGCCGGTCGCCGATCTGCTCGAACAGCACCTGGGCCTCGTGCGCCTGGCGGCTCGCCGCGTCGTCGTCGAGGTTCTCCCGCGCGATCTCCGCGCGCGCCAGGAGCACGGCGGCGCGGATGCGGGGCTCGTCGGAGCCGAGGCGATCGAGCGCGCTGGTGAAGTGGCGGTCGGCCGCGGCGAAGTTGCCGATCGAGTAGTACAGCTCGCCCAGCGCCGTGTCGACCTCCGCGAGGTCGTGGCGCCGGTCCCCCGGCAGCCCGGCCAGATCGACCTCGACGCGCTCGAGGTAGTGCGCGGCCGCCTCGGGGTCGTCCGCGGCCCGGGCCGCGTCCGACGCCCGGCGGTTGTACGCCCGGGACTTCTCGCCGACCTTCCCCAGGAAGAAGTGGCGCCCGAGCTCCGCGACGACCTCGAGCGGCGGGTCGGGATAGGCGGCCTCCATCGCCTCCGCGATCTTCCGGTGGAGGACGCGGAGCCGGCTCTCGGTGAGCGAGCGGTAGATGCGGGCCCGAAACTCCTCCTCGGCGAAGGCGAACCGGTCGCCCCCCGCCCGCTCGGTCAGGATGCCGGCATGCACGAGGGATTCGAGCTGCTCGGCGAGCGCTTCCTCCGCCGCGCCCATCGCCGCCCCGAGGAGCGGGAAATCGAACTCGGAGCCGATCGCGCTGGCGTAGGCCAGGATGCGGTGCTGCTCCGCGGTGAGCCGCTCGAGCCGGGCCCGGTCGCGGCCCTCGGGCACCTCCGCGGCGACCGGCTCGGGCATCCCGACCGTTCTAGTTCGGGGGACGGGAAAAACCTGCGCTCGGGCACCCCTGCAGGTGGGGCGCGGTCCGGCGGAGCGAACCTCAGATCATGTCGCCGAGGTGGAGCCAGAACCGCGGGCTCGCGATCGTCGCGGTGAGCGCGCGCTCCTCGTCCCGACGGCGGGGCCCGAGCGGGGCGGCCATGAGCACCCCGTGGCCGGTCGAGACCCCGTCGTAGCGGCGCCGGGCGAGCTCGGTCCGGGCGTCGCGGAGGAAGGTGGTCGTTGCGATCCCGATCCATCGCCCCCGCGCGAGGGCCGCGAGATGGTCGAGCACGGCCCCGGCCCGGCGCGGGTCGACCAGCACGATCTCGCGGCTCAGGAGGTCGAACCGGTCAGCGAGCACGTGGACGTACCCGATGGGCCGGCCGCCCGCGTACAGGATCCGGTACTGGGCGGGCTGCAGCCAGCCGTGCCGCCAGGCCCCTTCGAACCAGCCGCGGGGCCGGCGCGAGAAACCGACCCGCTCCCGGGCCGCGTCAGAGAGGAGCCGGCCGAGGAGCGCCGCGTCGGTCCGCCGGGCGACCCGGGACGCGAGGCGGCGGCGGGACGGCCGCTGGACCCGTTCCGGGCGGTGCACGGCGAGGGGTGCCCCGTAGACGTCGCGGTACCCCAACCGCTCGTAGGCCCCGTGGGCGCCCCACGACCGGCGGGTCCACAGGAACGTCCATCGCAGGCCCTCGGCCCGGGCCCGGCGGTGCGCCTCCTCGATCAGCCGGGTCGCGTAGCCGCGGCGCACCGAGTCCGCGCGCGTCACCACGTCGGTGATCCCGCAGACCGTCTGCTCGCCCCCGTCCCCGCGGAAGACGATCCGCTTCGTGCCGACCTTCGCGAGGGGGATCCCGTCCTCGAGCAGATAGAGCGACTCGTAGCCGAGCAGGCGCCCGCTCGCCGGGCGGGTCTCCGCCATCCGCCCGGAGGTCGACGGGGCGTCCCCGTCGGAGAAATCGACCGCGGCCGCGAGCTGTCGCTGGCGGGACGAGAGCTCGGCGTACTCGCGGATCTCCATCCCTCTCCCGAGGCCGCGGCCGCCGATGAGCGTCGCCGGCGGTTCGCAGCAAGGGTTAACTACGGCCCGCCGGCTCGCGCGGCTCCGATGGCGCCCGCGAGCGGGACCGCGTCCGAGCCGACGCGGTACCGGGAGATGCCGCTCCCGCGGAAGGTGACGTTCTGGGGGTTCGCGTCCCTCGTCGTCGCGGCCATCGCCTTCTACGTCTGGTGGGGGACGTTCTACGGGGTCTGGATCGACAACGGCGTCTACGCCGTCTTCATCACGCTGCTCCTGTTCGGGCTCGCCGGGATGTGGCTGGTCCTGCCGAACCCGCCCGTGACCGCGCCGCCGGGTACCTAGGCCGATCGCCCTAGAGCGGACGCGCCGCGATCGCCCAACGGGCGCCCTCGATCGTGCCGCAGCCGATGCACGGCCCGATCTCGGGGGTGGCGAACGGCAGCGGGTCCTCCGGGGTCCCGAGCAGCGACCCGTCGATCGCCTGTTCGATCCGGTGGCCGCACTCCTCCCGCCCGCACCAGGAGACCACCCGGACCTTCGTCGAGCCGGCGAGGTCCTCGAGCCGCACGGCCACGGAGAAGGCGTCCGCGAACGTGACGCGAGCCCGCTCGGCGAGCGCGCGGTCGAACTCGGCCAGCCGTTCGTCCACCCGGTGCTCGAGCCCGTCGAGCGGGAGCGTCTCCTTGCGACCCAGCCGGTCCACGGCGTGGACGGCGCGCTGCTCCGCCTCCCGGCGTCCCACCTCGAGCCGGAGGGGCGCGCCCGCCAGCTCCCAGTGATAGTACTTCGCGCCCGGACGCTCCTCGCCCCGGTCGAGGCGGACGCGCCGCCCGTGCCGGGTCAGCCGGTCCGCGACCTCGCCGGCGAGGCGGTCCGGGGCGTCCCCGGACTCGGTGCTCGGGATCGGGATCACGACGACCTCGTACGGCGCGAGCTCGGTCGGGAAGACGGCCCCCCGTGGGTCCCCGTGGAACGCGACCACCGCGCCCAGCAGCCGCGCCGAGATGCCGAAGGTCGTCTGATGGACGAACCGCTGGCTCCCATCGGCGTCCTCGAACTGGATCCCGTACGGCCGGGAGAAGTTCTCGCGGTAGTGGTGGACGGTCCCGATCTGGAGCGTGCGCGCCTCCCCCATCGGAACGTCGAGCCCGATCGAGTAGTAGGCGCCGGGGAACTTGTCCCACTCCGGACGGCGGATCGCCAGGTACGGCAGCGCGAACGCCCGGGCCATCTTCGCGAACGCCGCGCGGTTCGAGAGGACGCGCTCGGTCGCGTGCGCCTCGTTCGCCTGGCAGGTGTGCTCCTCGAAGAAGTGGATCTCGCGGTCCCGCAGGAAGGGCCGCGTCGTCTTGGTCTCGTACCGGAACACGTTCACGATCTGGTAGACGTTCAGCGGGAGGTCCCGGTGGGAGCGGACCCAGAGGGCGAAGATCGGGTACATCGCGGTCTCGCTGGTCGGGCGGAGCACGAGCTTCGTGTCGAGGTCCGTGGCCCCGCCCTTCGTGACCCAGTAGACCTGGGCGTCGAACCCCTTGATGTGCTCCTTTTCCTTCGCGAACTCGGTCTCGGGGATCAGGGTCGGGAACTCGACCGCGCGGGAGCCGGTCGCCTCGATCTCGCGGACGAGCACGCGGTCGAAGTTGCGGCGCGCGGCCATCCCGTAGGGGGTCCAGACGTTGAGCCCCTTCACCGGATACCGCTTGTCCGTCAGTTCGGCCGCCTCGACGACCGCGAGGTACCAGTCGATGAACTGGGTCGTCTTGTCGGGGAGCTCGGGCATCGGCGCTGCTCCGCGGGGAGGCCGCCGGGTAATAGCCTCTCGGGCGGGGGCGCGCGGACCCGGGTCGAGCTCGAGACGAGGGATTAAGCGGTCGAATGCGCATAGACCGCGGGCCATGCGCCTGGTCGTCTGCATCGACCGGGACGATGACCTGGGCCGGAAGGCCTCGGTCACCGGGCCCGTCGTCGGCCGTGCCGCGGTCCTCGAGGCCGCGGTCAAGCTCGGGACCACCGATCCCGAGGACTCCGACACGAACGCGCTGTTCGCGGCCGTGAGCCTCCTGGACGAGCTCCGCGGCGCCGGCGAGGAGTGCGAGGTCTGCGTCCTCACCGGTTCGGGGAAGGTCGGGGTCGTCTCCGACCGCCGCGTCGCGGCGCAGTTCGACGACGTGCTCGGGCGGGTCGGCGCGCACTCCGCCTACTTCGTGAGCGACGGGGCGGAGGACGAGTTCCTGTTCCCGATCCTCGCCTCCCGGGTCAAGGTCGATGGCGTGCGGCGCGTCTACGTCCGGCAGAACGCCAGCATCGAGTCGACGTACTACACGATCGTCCGGGCGATGAAGGACCCGAAGCTGCGGGCGAAGACCGTGCTGCCGGTCGCGCTGATCCTCCTGATCCTCGGCATCGCCGCCGCGAGCTCGGTCCTGATCTGGGGCGTGATCGGGCTCGCGATCGTGCTCGGCGTCTACCTGATCTTCTGGACGTTCGACATCGACGAGGCGCTCATCGAGTCGGTCCGCGGCGCCTCGACCGACATCCGGCAGGGCTCGGTCGCGTTCGGCTTCGGCCTCTTCGCGATCGCGCTGGTCGGCGTCGGCTTCCTCTCGGGCTACGACGCGTGGGTCGCGAACGTCGCGTCCCCGCCGCTCGACCGCGTGCTGTTCTTCCTCCAGGCCGGGCTCCTGTGGTGGCTCATCGGCGCCCTGATCTGGGAGATCGGGCGCGCGATCCGCCGCACGCTCTCCCGCGGCCGCTTCCCGCGTTCGTTCGCCGTCGCCACGACCTCGATCATCGGCATCGGGCTCGTGAGCTTCGGGATCGTCTACCTGCTGCGCTACCTGCAGGGCGTGGGCGGCCCCGGCCAGCTGCCGCTCCTGGTCGCCTTCCTGGTCGGCGGGTTCGGCCTGGTGATCGGCGCCGGCGCGCTCCAGCAGTACTTCAAGGCGCTCGCCGCGCGCGCGGTGGTCGACGCTTCGAGCCCGTCGAGCTAGGCGCGGCCGGTCCCAGCGCGCCCCACGCGGCGACCCGGGCCAGGTCGGCCGCTGGCACGCGGAGGCCCGCCCGCTCGGCGAGCGCGCGCCGGATCCCGGCGAGATCGGTCCCGGGCTCCGCCGCCCGGGCCGCGAGCGCGGCGAGGTCCTCCCAGTAGTTCCACGGGAAGACGATCCATGCCCAGGCCTCGCGCGCGATTTCCTCGGCGAAGTAGGTGGGGACGTGCTTCGCGCCGGCGATGTGGAGGAGCGCCGCGCTCTCGACCCGGCGCGCGCCGGCGTCGCGCACATGGGTCACCGCGAGCGCGAGGCTCTCGCCGGTGTCCGTGATGTCGTCCGCCACGAGGATCGACTGGCCCGCGACCGGTCCGCTCAGGCCCTCGGTGAGCTCGGCCGCGCCGGTCCGGGTCGCCGTCACGCCCCAGTGCTGGGCGCGCAGCGATACGAGGCGCTTCACCCCGAGGCGGTCGCAGAGGAGGCGGGCGGGGACCCAGCCCCCCCGGGTGAGCCCGACGATCGTCTCCGGGATCGCGTCGGCGGCGCGCACGGCGTCGGCGACGCGATCCGCCCAGGCGTCGATCTCCTCCCACGAGGCGCGACGGCACCGCGGAAGGTCGGCCATCGCCGGACCGGGCGCCGGGGCCTACGGGTAGATGCCGCGGATCTTGATCGCGTCGACGACGCGCTGGATAGCGACGACGTAGGCCGCCGTGCGGTTGTGGACCTTGCGCTCGACGCCGACCTTGTGCACGTCGTTGTACGAGCGGACCATCACGCTCTCGAGGCGCGAGTTGACCTCGGCCAGCGGCCAGTAGTAGCCCTGGATGTCCTGCGCCCACTCGAAGTAGCTCACCGTCACGCCGCCCGCGTTCGCGAGGACGTCGGGGAGCACCGTGATCTTCTTCTGGTAGAGCACGGCGTCCGCCTCGGGGAGCGTGGGGCCGTTCGCCGCCTCGGCGACGATCTTCGCTTGGATCTTGTCGGCGTTCTTCTTCGTGATCTGGTTCTCGAGCGCGGCCGGCACGAGCACGTCGCACTTGGTCTCGAGGATCTCGTCGTTCGAGATCGCCTTCGTGCCGGGGAAGCCGACGACCGAGCCGGTCTTCGCCTTGTGCTCCTCGACCGCGTGCGGGTTCAGGCCGTCCGCCTTGTAGATCCCGCCCTTGGAGTCCGACACCGCGACGATCTTGGCGCCCTGGTCGTCGTAGAGGAGGTTCGCCGCGACCGAGCCGGCGTTGCCGAAGCCCTGGATCGCGACCGACCCGCCCTTGACCTTGAGGCCGATGTCCTTCGCGGCCTCCCGGATCACGTAGGCGCAGCCGCGGCCGGTCGCCTCGCCCCGGCCCTCGCTGCCCCCGAGGCTGATCGGCTTGCCCGTGACGACGCCGGGCACGGAGTAGCCCTTCTGCATCGAGTAGGTGTCCATGATCCACGCCATGGTCTGGCTGTCGGTGTAGACGTCCGGCGCGGGGATGTCCATCTCGGGCCCGATGATCGGCGCGATCTCGCTCGCGAAGCGCCGGGTGAGCCGCTCGAG
>JASIBA010000001.1 GCA_030041735.1 Thermoplasmata archaeon
GCCTGGAGCCACCGGAACAGCGGAGGCACCTCGGGCCATCGGTCGAGCACGAAGGCGACCCGGGGATGGAGGCGCACGAGGTTCCGCACCCCGCCCCCGCTGAGGTGAGCGAGCCCGTGCGTGGTCGGCACGCCCGCGAGCGCGTCGGCCGGGCGACTGTAGATCCGGGTCGGGGCGAGCAGCTCGTCGCCGAGCGAGGCCGACGCGTCCTCGCGGGGACGACCGAGCGGAACGGACCGCTCGGCCAGCAGGCGACGGACCAATGTGAATCCGTTCGCGTGGACTCCCGACGAGGGGATCCCCAGCACGACGTCGCCCGGACGGATGCGGTCGCCCAGGACCGGTCGTCGCCGGCGGGGAAAGAAGCCGAGCGCCGTCCCACCGAGATCGGTCCCTCGCACGATCGCCGGGACGACGGCGGTCTCCCCGCCAAGGAGGGCACACCCCGCGGCGCGGAGCCCCCGATCGATCCCGCGCCCGATCCCTTCGAACGCGAGCGGATCCGGCACGCCGGCGAGGATCGTGTCGACGAGCCCGGCCGGGCGGGCGCCGACCGCGGCGAGGTCGTTGACGTTCACGGCGACCACGTCCTCCCCCACGCCCTCCCACCGCCCGAGCTCCTCCGCGAGCAGCACCTTCGTGCCGACGGTGTCCGTGGTGAGCGCCAGCGTCTCCCGGCCGACGCGGACCAGACCGGCGAAGTGGCCCGGCGCAGCCAGGGGACGACCGTGGTCGGGCCGGGGCCGGAACCGGACCTCACGCAGGAGGCGCTTCAGCGCGGCGTCGCGCACCTCGACGTCGACCCCGCTCCGGGCGTAGGTCCAGGCGCTCGTCGCGCGGGACGGGTCCGCCACGCTGGAGGGAACCGCACCGGCGGAAATAGCCTCGGGCGCGCGGGGGCGCCTTCTATACTCCGAGCGCCGTGGGGCCCGCGATGGTCCCCCCGCCGGTCCGGCGCGGCCGCTCGGAGCGGCGGGACACGGACCGGGCCGAGCCGAAGCTGGTGCTCGCGGGCCGGGGGCTCGTGCGGGGCCGGCTCGAGCCCATCGAGATCGCGATCGGGGACGACGGTCGCATCCTCTCGGTCGGGAAGATCCGGGCCGGCCCCGTTCGCCGGGACCTTGGCGACGCGGTCATCCTCCCCGCCGCGACCGACCTGCACGTTCACTTCCGCGACCCCGGGGGGTCGCCGGACGTGGAGGACCTCCACAGTGGGACCGTCGGGGCCGCGCTGGGCGGGATCGGACTGGTCGGCGAGATGCCCAACACTCGACCGCCGGTCGTCGATCCCGAAACTCTGGCCGAGAAGGTCGACCGGGTGGCCGGCCGAGCGGCCGTCGACGTTCTGCTGTATGCGTTCGCTCCGACCCGACGTGTCGGAGCCCTCGCCCGAGTCGCCGGAGGGTTCAAGTTGTACACGAGCCCGACCACCGGCACCGACTCCGGCATACCCCCCGCCGAGATCCCCGGCCGTCTCGCGCTCGTGGGCGACGCGGGTCTCCCGCTCGCGGTCCACGCCGAAGACGCGGGGCGGTTCGACCGGTCCATCGAGCCCCGCGACCCCGTCGGCTGGAACGCCCATCGACCGATCCGCGCCGAGGCCAGCGCGATCGAGGCGCTCCACGACCCTCCCCCGGCACTGCGTCTGCACGTGGCTCACGTCACGAACGCGGCCGCCGTCGCGCGGCTCCGGGCGCGTGCCGCCTCCTTCGAGGTGACGCCGCATCACCTGCTGCTCTCGGACCGCGCCGGATCCGACGCGCGGTTCAAGGTGAACCCGCCGCTGCGGACCGAGGCCGAGCGCCGCGGTCTCTGGGAGGCGTTCGCCCGGGGGGAGGTGCCGGCGGTGGCGAGCGATCACGCCCCGCACTCCGCGGAGGAGAAGGCGCGGCCGTTCCCCGAGGCTCCGAGCGGCGTGCCGGGGGTGGAGACGATGCTCCCACTGCTCCTGGCCCGCGTCCGCGCCGGGGACCTGGCCCTCGAGACGCTCGTGCGCGCGGCCAGCGACCGACCGGCCCGGATGGTCGGTCAGCCGACCGGTCGCGTCGCCCCGGGGCACCGGGCGCACCTCATCGTGGTGGACTTCCGGGCCCGGCGGACGGTCGACGCGCGCCGCCTCCGCAGCCCGTGCGGCTGGAGCCCGTTCGAAGGGCGCGAAGTGGTCCCCGTTCTGGAGCACTACCGGGACGGCGAGCGGATCGTGGAGGCCGGCGAGTACGTGGGCCGACCGAACGGAACGGTCGTCCGCCCCGAGTACGCTCCCGGTGGGCCGGCCGCCTAGGGCGGGGTCGGGGGCGGCGTCTCGTCCGCCGCAGCCGGGGCCTCTCCGGCCCGGAGGACCCGGTGGGGGGGCCACGAGAGCGTCAGCCGGCCCGCCGCGACCAGCCCGAGGTAGATCACGCCGGCCACCAGGACCACCGCGAACGCGATGTCGAGCGGCTGGACGTACCCCAGGATCACCGACCAGTGGCTCCCGAGCACGACCCCGGCGTAGAGCAGGCCGAGGCTCCAGGGAAGGGTCCCGAGCAGCGTGTACAGTCCGAACCTCCAGGGCGGCATGCGGGCGGTGCCGGCGGGGTAGCTGATGTAGCTGCGCACGAACGGCAGGAGCCGGGTCAGCGCGACCGTCGCCTCGCCGTGCTGGACGAACCACCGGTCGAACCGGTCGAGATCGGACGCGCGCAGGCGGAGGCCCCCGATGCCCAGGTCGGCCAGTCGGTGCCGCCCCCACCGGCCGACGGCGTAGGCCACGAACGCGCCGACCAGCGCGCCGGCGACCGAGACTCCGAGCGCGTCGCCGAACGAGAACGCTCCCTCCGCGACGAGGAAGCCGGCGAACGGGAGGATCACCTCGCTCGGGATCGGCGGGATCCCGAAGCTCTCGACGATCATGAGGGCGAAGAGTCCGGTGAGACCGACCGCGGCGAGGACGTAGGTGATGAGCGCGACGATCGACCCGATGAGGCTGAACGTCACGGAGATGCGACCTCGCTGCCCGTCGCCGGCTCAGGCTTCCGCCGGCGGGTCCCAGACGAGGCGGAACGGCG
>JASIBA010000053.1 GCA_030041735.1 Thermoplasmata archaeon
GGATCTTGTTGCCCTGGCGGTAGCCCATCACCTTGACATCCTCCCCGAGCGCGGGGAGCTTCTTCTTCAGCTTGAGCGTGAGGAAGTGCTCGCTCTCGAGCACGAGGCGCTCCAGGTCCGAGAGGGGCGCGAACCCCACTCCGAACGACGTGTCGTTCGCGAGCACCGCCTTCTGGTCGAAGACCCCCCGGAGGTCGACCGACCCCTGACCGATGCGGCAGTCGAACTCAAGGTGCTTCTCCGGGTCGATGTGGGCGCAGACGGACGACACGTACTTGCGCGCCGCCTCGATCGCGGTCTCGCGGTACGGGAGCTTCTCCCCGTTGACCTCGGTCGTCGCACGGCCGACCAGGAGGATGTAGATCGGGCTCGTGACCTTCCCGCCCCCGAACTGCGGGTTGGAGGCGCCCCCGACGACCTGGGTCTCGTCGGTGTTGTGGTGGAGGATCCGGCCGAACTCGTCGAGGTACAGGCGCGACAGCGCCCGGCTCACCGACTCCGAGACCCCGTCGGCGATCGAATCCGGGTGCCCGAGCCCTTTCCGCTCGACCATCTCGACATCTTGGTCCTCGATATGGACGGTGCGGAGGGGCTCCACCTCGATGTTCCGGGCCATCTGGGTCACTCGGACCGCGGAGCCGGGGGTGGGTTTAAGGGTTACGAAAGACGCGGTGCGCAACCGGCTTGCGCCGCCGGAGAGAGAGGCCGTAGCATGTACGGTCCGGCCCGGGCGAACCCCCGGGTCGCGTAGTAGCGCCGCGTCCCGACCGCGCTCGTGACGTAAATCCCGGAGTCCCCCCAGGCCCGAGCCTCCTCGACCGCCGCGGTCAGGAGCGACGAACCGAGCCCGCGGTGCTGGTACTCGAACGGCTTCTCCGCCGAGCCGCCGACGGGCACCTCCCGGCCGACGACCTTGAGCTCCCGGATCACCGGGGCCGAAAGCCCGCCCGGGGTCCCCTCGGAGGGGCGACGGAGGCGGAGGAATCCGGCGACGGCCCCGGAGGCGTCGTCCTCCCAGGAGAGGAACACCTCCCGCCCACCGGCGGCGTCGTACTCCGCCCGGTGGAGCCGCAGATCCCGGGGGTCGGGGCTGGCCCGCCGGCCCACCTCGCGGCACCGGAGACAGCGGCACGCGAGGCCGTCGCGCGCGAGGCGGGCGAGGGCGAGCTGTCGGACGTTGCTGGCCCGGACCCCGGCGGCGATCAGGCGGGAGGGGATGTCGCGCTGGACGCGCTGGATGCGGACCCAGGGCGGGAGCCGCCGTTTCATCTCGGACAGGAGCTCGACCGCCGTCGGCGTGTCGTACGGCTCGTACCGGCCCGCCTTCCAGTCGTCGTAGAGCGGAGTGCCCGGGAGCACGAGCGTCGGATAGATCTTCAGGAAGTCCGGACGGAACTGGGGGTCGGACCAGAGCCGCTCGAAATCCGCCAGGTCCCGGGCCGGATCCATACCGGGCAGCCCGAGCATGAGATGGTATCCGATCTTCAGGCCCCGGTCCCGGGCCTCCTGGGTCGCGCGGGCCACGTCGCCGGCGTCGTGGGCGCGCCCCACGGCCGCCAGCACGTCGTCGTGAAGGCACTCGACGCCGACCTCGACGCGGGTCACGCCCGCGTCGAGCAGGAACGGGAGGACCCGCCCGTCGCACCAATCGGGCCGGGTCTCCACGGTGAGCCCGACCATCCGATGCTCGGCGACCTCGTTCGCTGCGACCGCCGCGGCCAGACTCGGCGATCGCTCGCCGTTGAGCCCGTCGTAGATCCCGCGGAGGACCTCCTCCTGATAGGACCGGGGGCGCGCGGGGAACGTCCCGCCCATCACGATCACCTCGACCTTGGAGGTCGGGTGCCCGATCGCGTCGAGGGTCGCGATCCGCTGCCGGGTGATCGCCTCGGAGTCCCAGCGGAACTGCGCTCCCCGGAGCGCGGACGGCTCCTCGCCGGTGTAGCTCTGCGGGCTCGCGTTCTCCACTCCGCCGGGACAGTACGTGCAGCGCCCGTGGGGACACCGCGCCGGGGCGGTCATCACCGCGACCACGGCAACGCCCGAGAGCGTGCGGGACGGCTTGCGCAGGACCGAGTCGCGATAGCGCGCCTGCTCCCCGGGCGTGAGGCCCCGGATCCAGTCGACGTTCGAGGGCAACCCGCCGCCCCCGCCCGACTTCGCCCGGAGCAGCTTCGCGCGGTGGACCTCCTCGGAGGTCGGTGGACGCGACGGGCTCAGCGGTGCAGCCACTGGCGCGTCTCCCCGGTGACCACGTACGGCGCGCGGCGCAGGTCGTCGAGCGTCCGGGAGCCGGTGAGGAACATCGCGACCTTGAGCTCGTGCACGAGGTTCTCCAGCTCCTGCCGGGTCGCCTCGTAGCTCGTCGAGGCCGCCCGGAGCACCCCGCCGGCCGTGCCGGCCGCGGACGCACCGAGCGCGATGGCGCGGGCGACGTCGAGGCCGGTGCGAACCCCGCCGCTCGCGATGACCGGCAGACCCAGCGGGACGAGCTGAAGCACCGCGACCGGCGACGGGATGCCCCAGTCCCAGAATGTCTTCCCGACCCGCGCCTCCCGCTCCGCTCCCTGCTCGAGCGCGCGGTAGTGCTCGACCGCCGCGAACGAGGTCCCGCCGGTGCCGCTCACGTCGAACCCGCGGACGCCCCGGTCGCGCAGCGCCTCGGCGACCGACTGCGAGATCCCGGCCCCGGTCTCCTTCACCAGCACCGGGAACTCCGCCGCGAGCTCGCCGATCCGATCGAGCGCGCCGCGGGCCCGTCGATCCCCCTCGGGCTGCACCATCTCCTGCAGGAAGTTGAGGTGCACCGCGAGGAGATCCGCGTGGATGAGCTCCATCGCCGCGCGCACCTCCGCGGTCCCGACCACCCGGTCGCCGGGGCTCTGCGGGATGATCTGAGGAGCCCCGATGTTCGCGAACCGCAGCGGGACCGAGTACCGGGCCACGGCCGAGTAGCTCTCGGGGTACTGGCCCTTGAGCACCGCGGCCCGCTCGCTGCCGACGCCCATCGCCACGCCGACGTCCGCGGCCGCGTGGGCGAGGTGGTCGTTGATCTTCGACGCGTCCGGAAAGCCGCCGGTCATCCCGGTGATCACGATCGGCGCTTGCAGGCGGTGGCCGAACAGGTCGACCGAGGGGTCGACGTCGGCGAAGTCGATCTCGGGCAGTGCGGAGTGGACGAGCTGCACGTCGTTCCAGTAGCGGTACCGGCCCTCGACGTTCTGGCCCAGCACGATCTTGACGTGCTCGGCCTTCCGATGGCTGAGGTCGAGCCCGCTCGGGTCGGAGGGCTCCTTAGGGCCGCGCGTGCGCCCAGCTCCCATGGACCGACTCTCCTCTCAGCGCGCGCGAGAGCGCGCCATCCGAGAGTCCGCTAATAAGGGCTGCGTCCACGCCGGCGCGCGCGATCTCGAGCATCGCCGCGACCTTGCCCCGGATGCCGCCCGTGACGTCCGGTCCGGCCCGAGCCGGGGCCAGCTCCGCGAGGGTCTGGTCGGTCACTTCGGGCACCACCGAACGGCGGCCACGCGCCGGGCCCTCGTAGACGCCCGGCACGTCGCTGACGAACACGACCCGCGCCGGGTGAAGTGTGCGCGCCAGCACGACGGCGATGGTGTCCGCGCTGAGGATCGAGGTCCCCCACCGATCGTCCGGGACAACGTCGCCGAACGAGACCGGCATCTGTCCGAGACCGACCGCGGCCACGAACGGCGACGGGTCGAGCGCCACGAGCGCGCCCTCCCGGTTGAGCGCGTGGGTCGCCATCGGGACGGAGGCGGGGGACGCCCCCGCCTCGACCAGGGCCCGGAGCACCGCGAGATGAAGGCGGCGAACCTCCGCCGCGACGATCGCCGCGCCTCGGGCCCGGCGCGCGGGCGGCTCGCCGGCGGAGGGAGGCCGCGCCAGCCCGAAGCGCAGCGCGCCGGGGTGGCCGAACGAACCCGCGCCGTGGAGGACGATCAGTCGGCGGCCCTGCGCGCCGGCGATCTCGGTGGCCAACCGGGCCAGGACCTTGGGGCGGGTCCGCTCGACCTCGCGCTTCCGGGTGATCACGGCGCCGCCGAGCTTGACGACCACCAGCGGCGGCTCCGCGCCGGTACCCATCGTCGCGCGCCCGGGCTCACGCGTGGTCGAGGCCCGCGCGCTCGCTGAGGAACATGATCGCCCCGAGGATCACGAGCGCGGCGCCCGGGAAGTAGATCCAGTCGAAGGTCGTGATGAACAGCCAGACGAGGAAGAGACCGAACCCGCACAACAGCGCGGCGAGGACGACCCAACCGACCGAGATCGGGCTCTTCGCGACCGGGGAGTGGGCCCCGTACTCGGACATGCACCGCCGCGACGCGGCCCGGCTTCAAATGGGTTCGGTTTCCATCGGTCGCCGCCGATCTCGACGCCGTTCCGGCGGTCGCCGGCCGGTTCCGGCGCGATGTCGCGAAAATTTTGACGGAAGGTTGATATGGCAAGCTCCCCTCGGACCGCCGCCCGAGGCCCGGGTAGGCGTCGACGGTGCCACCTCCAGGAGATGACCGACCGGCGGAATCGCCGGACTCCTCCGAGCTGAGTCGAGCCCACCCTGGGACGGTCACGCCCGTCAGCGACCGTCCCGCCGGAGGAGGAGCGGCGCCCGAGCCCACCCGCGGCTCCGCCGCTCCTCCCGCCGGATCCCCGGGGTCGACCGCCGAGTTCCTCGACTCGATCCTCCAGACGAAGAGCGAGCTGTTCCGCGAGAGCCGCGAGGTGCTCCGGGACTCGTACGTGCCGGCGCGGCTCCCGCACCGGGACGCGGAGATCCGCCAGGTCGCCGAGGTCCTGGCTCCGGCGCTGCGCGGGGACGTTCCCTCGAACCTCCTCATCTACGGGAAGATCGGGACCGGGAAGACCGCGGTCGTGACGCAGGTCCGCCAGGACCTGCAGCGCCGCGCGGACGCCGCGGACGCGAAGCTGGCGTTCATCTCGGTGAACTGCGGGAACGTCGACACGGCGTACAGCCTCCTCCAGAACGTGGGGAACACCCTCGCCCGCGCCGACACGGACCGCATCCCCACCGGGTGGTCCCTCGACCGGGTGCAGGCCGCGATGCGCCGGTTGATGGAGACCAAGGGCGGGACGATCGTGCTCGTGCTCGACGAGATCGACCGGCTCGTCGCGCGCAGCGGGGACAACGTGCTCTATACGCTCGCCCAGATCAACACCGAGCTCGACGGGGCCCGGCTCGTGCTCGTGGGGATCTCGAACGACCTCAAGTTCACGAACCACCTCGACGCCCGCGTCCGGAGCCGGCTCAACGAGGAGAAGATCCTCTTCGAGCCGTACCGGGCGCCGCAGCTCCAGGACATCCTGGCGGACCGGGCCCGTGTCGCCTTCCGGGAGGGCGTGGTCGATCCCGGCGTCATCGAGCTCTGTGCGGCCTACGCCCAGCTCGAGAGCGGCGACGCGCGGCGGGCCCTCGCGCTCCTGCGCCTCGCCGCGGAGATGGCGGAGCGGGACCGCGCCAAGCGGATCACGCGCGACCACGTGGTCAAGGCGAAGAACCGGCTCGAGAAGGATATCATCGTCGATTGCTGCCGCTCGCTCCCCCCGCACTGCAAGGTCCTGCTCTACGCCATCCTGCAGGCGTACGAGCGCCGGCGGACCGGCGTCCTCACCGGGGAGGTGTACGACAACTACAAGCGGCTCGCCGAGCGGCTCGGGCTGCCGCCGCTCCACGCCCGATCGATCTCGAACTACGTCAGCGAGCTCGAGTCGCTCGGGCTCATCCGGGCGACGATCGTCTCGCGGGGCCGGGGCGGAAGGACGCGGGAGATCCAGGTGGATGTCCCGATCTCGGAGACGATGCCGGCCCTCGAGGAGGACCCGCTCCTCGCGCCGATCGGCCGACCCAAGAACCGGGGGCAGACGCTGCTGACGAACTTCGACAACCCGGCCCGCACCGGTCCGTTCTAAGCGGCGCGGACGCCCTCTTCCGCCGGGACTGCGTCCATCGCCTCGACCGGCGTCCCGACGGCGGCGCGCCGTCGCGCCCGCTCGCGCTGGAGCTCCCGCAGGTCGCGTGCCAGCTCCTGCATCTCCGCGCTGGCCCGCCTCAGGCGGACCCGGGCGATCGTCTCGACGACCGCGATCTCGCGGTCCAGCGCCTCGTCCGACCCGCGGAACCGGCTCATTCGCCGCCGTCCTCCTCGATCTGCGCCTTCTGCAGGCGCGAGGAGAAGTCGACGAAGACGGTCTTGATCTCGGTGAACTCCTCGATGGCGACGCTGCCCGCCTCGCGGCCGCCGTTCCCGGTGTTCTTGACGCCGCCGAACGGGAGCTGGACCTCCGCGCCGATCGTCGGGGCGTTGATGTACGTGATCCCCGCCTCGAGGTCGTCCATCGCACGGAACGCGCGGTTCACGTCGCGCGTGTAGATCGAGGAGGAGAGCCCGAAGTCGACGTCGTTCGCGACCCGGACGGCCTCGTCGTAACTGCCGACCCGGATCACCGAGAGGACCGGGCCGAAGATCTCCTCTTTCGAGATCCGCGTCCCGTGCTTCGTCTCGAAGATCGTCGGCTGGATGAAGAACCCGCGGTCGTACGCCCCGCCCGTCAGCTTCGCCCCGCCGTAGCGGAGCCGGGCCTCCTGCTTGCCCACCGCGATGTACTCGAGGATCTTGCGCTCCTGATCGGCGGACGCGACGGGCCCCATCCCGGTCTTCGGGTCGAGCGGGTCCCCGACCGTGAACTGGTCCAGCCGGGCGGTGAGCCGGTCGAGGAACTCGTCGTACACCGCCTCGTGGACGATGAGGCGACTGGTCGCCGTGCATCGCTGGCCCGAAGTCCCGAACGCCCCGAACAGCACTCCGTCCAGCGCGAGGCCGAGGTCGGCGTCCTCCATCAGGATCACCGGGTTCTTCCCGCCGAGCTCGAGATGGACCATCTTGAGCCCCTGGGCTCCGCGGACGTAGACATCCCGCCCCGTCTCCACACCACCCGTGAACGAGATGGTCCGGACCCGGGGATCGGCGACGAGCGCGTTCCCGACCACGCCGCCGGACCCCGTCACGAGGTTGAGCACGCCGGGCGGCACGCCGGCCTCCTCGTAGATCCGGACGACCTCCACGGCGCAACGCGCCGTGTTCGAGGCGGGCTTGAAGACGATCGTGTTGCCCGAGATCAGCGCGGCCGCGATCTTCCAGTTCGGAATCGCCGTCGGGAAGTTCCACGGCGTGATGCATGCGACGACGCCCTTCGGCTGGCGGACAGTGAGGCAGAACTTCGAGCGGAGCTCCGACGGCACGGTCTCGCCGAAGAGCCGCCGCCCTTCGCCCGCCATGTACTCGATGAAGTCGATCGACTCCTGCACGTCGCCGAGGCCCTCCGCGATCACCTTGCCCATCTCGCGCGTGACCAGGCGGCCGACCTCGCTCTTCCGCTCCTTCAGGCGGTGCGCCGCCTCGAGCAGGAGGTCGCCCCGCTTCGGCGCCGGCGTCGCCTTCCAGTCCGGGAACGCCTTTTCGGCCGCCGCGATCGCCCGCCCGACATCGTCGGCGGTTCCCGACACGAACGAGCCCACGGACTCGCGGGTCGCCGGATTGATCGTCTCGAACCGCCGCGCGTTCGGCGGGACGGTCCACGCGCCGCCGATGAACAGGCCGAATTCCTCCGTCATGGATGCTGCCGAGTCCTCGGGGCGGCGAGCCGGCGCGGGATTACATAGCGTTTGGCGGGCCGCGTTCCTCCGCGGTCGCGGCCCCCGGTCGTCGGGGTAACTATTTTCGCGCGCGTCCGCTCCCGAACTTCGTGATCGACCTCGACCTCGTGCGCAAGGATCCGGCCCAGGTCGAGGCGAACCTCGCCCGGCGGCACGACCCGAAGCTGCTCGAACGGTTCGCGGAGGCCCGGGCGCGGGATGCGGAATGGAGGGCGGGGCGGGTCGAAGCCGACCGTCTCCGGCGGCGGCGCAACGAGCTGAGCCGCGCGATCGGGCAGGCCCGCGCGGAAGGAGGGGACACGGAGGGTCTGGCATCGGAGGCCCGCGAGGCGCTGGCGCAGTTCGACGAGGTCGAGGCGCGCGAGACCCGACTCGGGGCCGAGCGCGACCGTCTGGTGCGGAGCCTCCCCAACCTCCTCGACCCGTCGGTCCCGTACGGCAAGGACGACACCGAGAACGTCGTCGTCGCGACCTGGGGAGAGCGGATCACCGATGCCGGGAGCCGGAAGTCCCACGTCGAGGTCCTCGAGGCGCTCGGGATGGTCGAGTTCGACCGCGCCCGACGGGCGAGCGGCGCCGGGTTCTACTACCTCACCGGCCCGATGGTGCTCCTGGACCTCGCCCTGCAGCGGTTCGCGCTCGACCTGTTGATCGAGCGCGGGTTCACGCCCGTGATCCCGCCGTTCATGCTCCGCCGCGAGCCCTACGAGGGCGTCACGGACCTCGCGGACTTCGAGAACGTCATGTACAAGGTGGAAGGCGACGACCTCTACCTGATCGCCACGAGCGAGCACCCGCTGGCGGCGCTCTACATGGGCGAAATCCTGGACGAGGCGCGCCTCCCGATCCGGCTCGCCGGGATCAGCATGAACTTCCGGCGGGAGATCGGCGGCCACGGGGTCGATCAGAAGGGGATCTTCCGGGTCCACCAGTTCGAGAAGATCGAGCAGGCGGTGTTCTGCCGGCCCGAGGACTCCCCCGCGATCCACGAGGAACTGCGGGCGAACGCCGAGGAGGTGTTCCGCCGCCTCGAAGTGCCCTACCGCGTCGTCAATGTCTGCACCGGCGACATCGGGACCGTCGCGGCCAAGAAATACGACGTCGAGGCCTGGTTCCCCCGGCAGCAGGCCTACCGGGAGGTCGTGAGCTGCTCGAACTGCACGGACTACCAGGCCCGTCGGCTCGGGATCCGGCTCGGCAAGGCCGGGCGGCCCGGCAAGACGGTGCCTCATACGCTCAATTCGACGGCGGTCGCGACGTCCCGCGCGCTCGCGGTGATCGTCGAGCAGTACCAGCGGCCCGACGGCTCCGTGGAGGTGCCGACCGTGCTCCGTCCCTACCTGGGGGGCCGCTCCTCGATCGCTCGGGCCGCCGGCGCGTGACCGAAGGCCGCGCCCCCGCGCGACGCCGGCCGCCGGCCCAGCATCGGCTCGACGAGTTCGGCGACGGAGGGGTCCTCGCGCTCGAGCCCCTGCGGCGGGAGCGGGCCCACCCGCCCGCGCTGCCGGGCGTCTGGCGCACGGTCGACGGCCGGGTCGAGCACCCGTTCGTGCAGGGCGGCGCGATCCGGGCACTCCCGTTCCAACTCGACCTGGCGCGCATCGGCCTCACCGAGGACCTCCTGGTGGTCCTTCCGACCGGACTCGGAAAGACCGTCATCGCGGCCCTGCTCGCGGCCGAGGTGCTCCGGCGCGGCCCCGGCAAGGTCGTCGTCCTGGCGCCGACCCGCCCGCTCGTCCGGCAGCACGCGGAGTCGTTCGCGCACTGGCTCGTCCCGATGCGCACGGCCCGGTTCACCGGCACGGTCGCTCATCCCGAGCGGGAGGGTCGCTGGGACGACGCCGACCTGGTGTTTGCGACGCCCGAGCTGCTCGCGAACGACCTCCGGGCCGGACGGTACTCGTTGGCCGACGTGGCGCTCCTGGTGTTCGACGAGGCCCACCACGCGGTCGGGAAGTACGCCTACGTCCCGATCGCCGCGGCGTACCGCGAGCAGCGGCCCGTCGACGGCCGGGTGCTCAGCCTCACCGCGTCGCCCGGCGGCCAGGACGCACGGATCGAGGAGGTCGTGGCCACGCTCGGCGTCGGCCGGATCGAAGCGCGCTCCCGGGAGGACCCGGGCGTGCTCGAGTACGTGCAACCGGTCCGGATCGACGAACGGTGGGTCGATCTCCCGCCCGAGGTCGCGCGGATCCAGACCGGTCTCTCGGACGCCGCGTTCGCGGTCGCGCGGAAGCTCCAGAAGATGGGCTACCTCCGAACGAAGCCGATCCGCTCGCTCTCCGTGAAGGACCTGATCGCCCTCCGGGGAGAGATCTTCGCGCGCCCCGGCCCGATGGTACGGCGGTTCGGTCCTCTGTTCCACCAGCTGGTGCTCCTCCACCTCCACCACGCGCAGGAGCGGCTCGAGACCCAGGGGGTGGCCCCGTTCCTTCAGTACCTGGACCGTGTGGCACGCAAGGAGAAACCGGCCCGGGGCGACCTCGCCTTCCTGAAGCTGCCCGAGGTCGCGCGCGCCCGGGCCGACGCCGAGGCGTTCCTCGCGGCCGGCGAGCGCCCCTCGCATCCGAAGCTGGATGCTCTGGTCGAGCTCGTGCGGGAGACGCTCGCGCGCACCACCGGGCACCCGCCGCGGATCCTCGTCTTCGCGCAGTATCGGGACACGATCCACGGCATCCAGTCGCTGCTCGAGGCCGAGGGGTGGACGGTCGGACGGTTCGTCGGGCAGGCGACGCGGGACGCCGACGACCAGGGGATGTCGCAGAAGGAGCAGGCCCGGGTTCTGGATGCGTTCCGGGCGGGACAGTTTCCGGTGCTCGTGGCGAGCAGTGTCGCCGAGGAGGGGCTCGACGTCCCCGACGTCGACCTCGTGGTCTTCTTCGAGTCCGTGCCCAGCGAGATCCGGGCGATCCAGCGTCGGGGCCGGACGGGTCGGACCTCGCTCGGGCGGGTCGTGCTGCTGCTCACGCACGCGACCCGCGATGTCCGCTACCAGGTCGCCGAGGAACGACGGGAGAAGGCGATGCGGCGCATCGTCCGCCGGCTGTCGGCCGAGGCTCGGCGGAGGGCGGCAAGCCCCTCGAGCGCCGCGCGTCCCCCCGACGCGGATGGAACATCGGGGGGCGACCAAACCCCCCTATAACCTTGCATGCGGCGTGCTAGACCGTGCGCGTTCGTCGGCGGGTCTAAATAACGCGCATCGAGTCGAACGGCCCCGAGAGAATGGGCCTCGCGACTTGGCTGGCTCAGAACCCCGGACTGGTTTCGCTCAGCGCGGTCGCCATCGCGCTGACGGTCTACCTGATCTTCGTCATGGCGCATCCGGAGCGGTTCTGAGCGCGTCAAGCTCGGCGGTTCGATGACGTTCGCGCTCGGATCTCTCTGGGACGTCGTCGTCGTCATCGCCCTGATCCTGGCGATCGCCCCGTGGTTCGGGGCGTACCTCGGCCGGGTCTACATGGACCGGCCCCTCTTCGGGGACACGATCCTCAACCCGATCGAGCGCGCGGTCTACCGCGTGCTCGGCACCTCGCCGCGCAAGCAGATGCGCGCGCGCGAGTACATGCTCGCGCTGCTCCTGTTCAACGGCGCGGTCTTCGCCTTTCTGTTCTTCTATTTCTTCTTCCAGGCGGGGCTGCCGCTCGACGCCACCGGCGCCCCGAACATGTCGTGGGACCTCGCGTTCCACTCGGCGGTGAGCTTCACCACGAACACCGACTTCACGCACTTCACCAACGAGTCCCAGGTGAGCATGGGGTCGGAGCTCATCGCCTGGGGGCTGGCCCTGTTCACGTCGACCGCGAGCGGGCTCACGGTGTTCGTCGCGATGGTCCGGGGCTTCGTTCGCCGCGACGGGACCCTCGGCAACTTCTATGTCGATTTCACCCGGACCATGACCCGGGTGCTGATCCCACTCGCGACGGTCTTCGCGATCATCTTCGTCCTCTTCGGAGTCCCCGAGACCCTGCGCAACTACATCGACATCACGACGCTGAACGGGGGAACCCAGACCATCTACCTCGGCCCGGTCGCGTCGTTCCAGTCGATCTCGCTGCTCGGCTCGAACGGCGGCGGCTGGTACTCCGCGAACGCCGCGTCCCCCCTGGCCAACCCCTCGGCCGCGTCGAACCTGTTCATGACGGGGGTCATGATGCTGATCCCGTTCTCCACGCCCTTCGCGTTCGCCCAGGTCATCCGCAAGCGCCAGGAGGCGTGGCCGTTCATGGGCACGATCCTGATCATCTTCGTCATCGCGCTGGGGCTGTTCATCGCCTACCAGGCGGCGACGAATCCTGCGCTCGTCTCGATCCCGAATCTCGGCCTCTCGACGAACGGATATCCCATCGGGGAGGAGACGCGTTTCAGCCTGCCGGAAGCTTCGCTGTTCCAGGTCGCGAGCGTCTACGGGAACGTCGGCGCGAACAACCTGTCGATCGGGTCGGTCTCGCCGGTCGGCCAGCTCGTGCTCCTGTTCGGGATGTTCACGCAGAGCACGCCCGGCGGGGTCGGCTGCGGCTTCGGGACCCTGCTGCTGTTCGCGGTCCTCGCGATCTTCGTCGGCGGCCTCATGGTCGGCCGCACGCCCGAGTACCTCGGCAAGAAGATCCAGACCGTCCACGTGAAATGGGCGGGACTGGCGCTGCTCATCCATCCGGCCATCATCCTGATCCCGTTCTCGGTCGGGGTGCTCCTAGGAGCGCCGGGGATCGCCGGCGCGACCGTCGGGGCCTCGGCCCATAACTTCACTTCGGTCCTCTACGAGCTCACGAGCGAGGCCGCCAACAACGGGAGCGCGCTCTCCACGGCGTCGTTCAACGACACCACCCCGTTCTGGAACGTCACCGGCGCGCTGGTCATGCTCGCCGGCCGGTTCGTCCCGTTCTGGGCGATGCTGCAGGTCGGGGGGATCTTCTCCGAGCAGGAGATCCTGCCGCCCGGCCCGGGGACGCTCAAGACCGCGAGCTGGACGTTCACGATCTACCTCACGATGATCCTGATCATCATCTCCGCCCTGCTCTTCCTGCCGGTGATGGCCCTGGGCCCGCTGGCCCAGATCCTCTGAGGGGCCATGGCGGAACCGGGCGCCAAGGTATCGGTGCGGAAGGTCCCGCACACATCCGCCCGCCGGGTGCTCGTGCAGTCGTTCAAGCTGTTCGACCCCCGGCGCGAGTTCCGGAACCCGATGATGTTCGTGGTCTACGTGATGATGTGGTTCGTCCTCGTGCTCACGCTGTTCCCCGGCGTCTTCCCCGACATCGCGCGGTTCTACGACCCGAGCTACTACCTCGCGGTCACGGTCCTGCTGTTCCTGACCCTCTGGTTCGCCCACGTCTCCGAAGCGATCGCGGAGGCGCAGGGGAAGGCGCAGGCCGACAGCCTCCGGGAGATCCGCAGCGGGATCCGGGCGCGGCAGGTGATGCCGGACGGCACGCTGCGCTGGGTGCCCGCGGACGTGCTGCACATCGGCGACACGGTTGCGGTCCAGCCCGGGGAGCCCGTGCCGATCGACGGCGACGTGATCCAGGGTGCGGCGCTGATCGACGAGTCGATGATGACGGGGGAGTCGGCCCCCGTGATGCGGGAGAGCGGCGGAGACAAGACCAGTGTCCTCGGGGGCTCGGTCGTCGTCCAGGGCAACGTCCGCATCCGCGTGAGCGCGGTCCGCGGGGAATCGTTCCTCGACCGGCTGATCCGTCTCGTCGAGGGCGTCGGACGGGAGCCGACGCCGAACGAGCTCGCGCTCGGGGTCTTCCTGGCCGCGCTCACGATCTCGCTGTTCGTGGTCGTGCTCTCGTTCCTCTACGTGGCCAACTTCACCAACATCATCGCGATCGACATCGCGACGATCGTCGCGCTGTTCGTCTGCCTCATGCCGACGACGATCGGGGCGCTCCTGCCCGCGATCGGGATCTCGGGGATCAACCGCGTGGCCCGCTCGAACGTGATCGCGAAGTCGGGGAAGGCGATCGAGGCGGCGGGCGACCTGGACACGCTGATCCTCGACAAGACCGGCACGATCACGGTCGGGAACCGGCTCGCCGTCCAGTTCGTCGCCGCGCCCGACGTGCCGGTGGA
>JASIBA010000054.1 GCA_030041735.1 Thermoplasmata archaeon
TCCCGCCCCCTCCGCCGCCGCCCGTCGCGACGCCCGCGCCCGCCGCCGGGCTCTCGATCGAGTCGGAGTCCCGGCTGAGGGCGTACATCGACCAGCGCTACCGCGAGCTCCAGGCGACGATCCCCCCTCCGCCGGACCCGAAGTCGCTCGATTCGCGCCTCAGCGCGCTCGCGCTCGACCTGGATGCGAAGGGCCGCGAGAACCTCGAACGCCGTCTCCGCGAGGTCGCGGAGGCGGATGCCCGGTCGCTCTCGGCGGTGCGGACCGACCTCGCCTCCCGCCTCGCCGCGGTCGAGGCCCGGCCGGTCGTGCCGCCCAACCTCCCGGCCGAGAAGGTGGCCGAGGACGTGCGGCGCTCGTTCGACCCGAAGCTCGCCGAGCTCTCCGAACGGGCGCGCGTCGCCGCGGAGACCTCCGAGGCGGCGATCACCGCGCTGCGCGCCGACCTCGGCCGCGCCGTCGAGGACCTCCGGCTCCGGGCCGCGAAGGGCGAGGAGGAGCTCCGCGCGGCGCTGATCGCGCAGATGGAGGTCCAGGTCCAGGAGGCGAAGGAGCAGGGCACCTCGCTCCGCGAGGAGATCGAGGCCCGGGTCCGCGAGCTCTTGAAGGAGAAGCTGGCCGAGCTCGATCCGAAGCGCGCGCGGGAGCTCCGCGACCTCGAGACCCGGCTCGGTCTCCTCGTCGACGGCCGGGCGAAGGACCTCGAGACCCGCGTCGCTGCCCAGTCGACCCAGGTGCACGAGAAGGACGCGGCCGCCGGCCAGGAGCAGCTCGCGCAGGTCGAGCGACGGCTCGGCCTGGCGACCGAGGCCCGCATCGCCCGCGCCGTCGAGGCCCAGACCCAATCCACGGCGGGCCTGCAGGTCCGCCTCCAGTCCTACATCGACCAGCGGCTGCGCGAGGAGAAGGACCAGGAGCGCGACAAGTACGTCGAGCTGCTCGCCCGGTTCAAGACCGAGGTCGATCAGGCGCTCGCGCGCACGATCGACTCCGCCGGCTTCGAGGTCGCGGTCAAGGAGCACGTCGCGCAGGCGATGGACGCGCTCCGCACGGCCGACCTCGCGCTCCTCGACGCCCGCGTCGGCGAGGTCGCCGGCCGGTTCAGCTCGCACCAGGAGACCAGCACGGCCCGCTTGGAGCAGGTCGAGGAGCAGCTCGCGCGCCGGGAGGCCGCGCTCGCCGAGGTCGAGCAGGGGGTCCGCCGGGACCTCGAGGAGCTCGACCGGCGCCTGTCGGTCCTCTCCGAGCGGATGGTGCCGCTCGTCCGGAACACCTGGCTCAAGGTGGACGAGCTGCAGAAGGGCACCGGTCTCTCGGCCGCCGCGGAGGCGAAGCTGAAGGAGTTCCGCCGCGAGTACGGACGGGAGCTCCGCCGGCTCGAGGGCGAGCTCCTCGAGCAGACCACCGAGCTCCGCGACCGGATGGAGAGCGCGATCGCGCACCAGGGCCGCATCTGGCTCAACTTCGTGCGGCAGATGGCCGCGGCGGACGACGACCTGGACGCCCCCACGTCGGAGGCCGCGGCCCGGTCGATCCGGCGCGCCCGGGGGGCGGCCTCGGCCACGGCCGGCCGCGACGCGGACGGGAACCGCAGCTCCTTCGCGCCGTTCGAGGACCCGGTGAACCCGCTCGATCCCGAGGCCGACGAGACCCTCGAGCCGGAACCGACCGAGCGCCGGCGCGCGCGGCGCCCGACGTAGGCTGCCGCCGGCGATGGCGGCGTGGGACCCGGCCCGGTACCTCCAGTTCGAGCGCGAGCGGACCCTCCCGTGCCGGGACCTGGTGGCCCGGCTCGAGGGCGGCCCGTACCGACGGATCGTCGACCTCGGATGCGGGACCGGCACGAGCACCGCGGTGCTCCGTGCCCGCTGGCCCGACGCCGCCGTGACCGGGGTCGACAGCTCGGCGCCGATGCTCGAGCGCGCCCGCGCGAGCGATCCGGCCGTCCGATGGATCGAGGCGGACCTGCGGCGGTGGACCCCCGACGCCCCGTTCGACCTCGTCTTCTCCAACGCCGCGCTCCAGTGGCTTCCGGACCACGCGACCCTCTTCCCTCGCCTGTTCGAGGCCGTGGCGCCGGGCGGGGCGTTCGCCGCGCAGATGCCGGCGAACGACGGCGCGCCCTACCTCCGCGCGATGGCCCGACTGCGGGCCCGCCCGGAGTGGCGGCGGTACCGGCCCGAGGCCGGGTCGGAGATCGGGATCGAGAGCGCGGAGTTCTACTACGACCTCCTCGCGCCGAGAGCCCAGCGGGTCGAGCTCTGGGAGACGCGCTACCTCCACGACCTTCCCGGCCCCGACGCCATCGTCGCCTGGACCACGGGCACCGGCCTCCGACCGTGGCTGGCCTCGCTGCCGGACGACGCCCATCGCGAGCGGTTCCTCGGGCAGTACGCCGCGGAGATCGCCCGCCGGTACCCGTCGTCCGCCGGCGGACGGGTGCTGTTCCCGTTCGTGCGGCGGTTCGTGATCGCGTACCGCGCCGCGCCGCCGCCCTAGATCAGCGGAGCGCTCCACCGGACGGTCAGGGTGTAATGGTAGGTCCCCACCCCCGTGCCGTTCGTGTAGAACTGGTAGACCCCGCAGCTGGCGATGGGGAACTGCGTCGTCCAGTTCCCCTCCGAGGACGCCCAGAGGGACGCGCCTCCCGGCGCGACCACGGTCGCGTCCGTATCGACGCCGTCGCTCGTGAACACGAGGGTCCCGTGGGCCCCCGAAGCGCACGGGAAGGTCTCTCCATGCTCGTCGTTGAACGTCGAGGTCGCGGTCCCTCCGCCGGTGCTCCCCCACGAGTACATCGCACTCTGGGCGACCGGCACCACGGCGAGCACCACGAGCACGACCACCACGGCGACGACCACGACGAGGATCGCCAGGTTCCGGCCCCGATGGGAAGGGGCCGCCGGAGAGGGCGCCGGGGGACTGGTTTCCGTCACGGTGCACCGGTTCCGGCCCCCGGGGACGGGCCGGGACCGGCGAGCGCACACGCCGCGAGCATTTGGGGATTTCCGCTGCGGGGCCGCCGCCGCACGTCCTCCCGGATTCACGGGGGCAAGGCTAAGCCCGCAGGTTCGCTGCTCGTACTATCGTGGTCGAAGCGGATCACCGCCATTGCAAGGTCTGCGGCAAGGTCTGCGACGTGGGCGAGGACACCTGCAGCAAGGCCTGCCGGGCGAAGCGGGCGCAGCAACAGCGCACGCGCCAGATGTACACGTACCTGATCTACGGGGCGATCGCGCTCCTGCTGATCGCCTTCCTCGTCGCGCGCATCTGAGGCCCGCGATGGCCGGCGCGCGGGGCGTCGTCCTGGGCGGGACGTTCGATCATCTCCACATCGGCCACGAGGCGCTGCTGGGCACCGCGTTCCGGGCCGGCCGCCGCGTTTCGATCGGGCTCACCACCGACGCCTACCTGGCGGCGCACCCAAAGCCCGGCGCGGACCGCATCGCGCCGTACTCCGTCCGCCGGAGGCGGCTCACTCGGTGGTTGGGGGCCCGTTTTCCCCGGTCCCGCTGGACGGTCGTGCCGATCTCGGATGGGTTCGGCGGATCCGTGGAGGACGGTGTCGACGCCCTCGTGGTCTCCGCCGAGACGGTCGGCGGCGGCCAGGCGGTGAACGAGGAGCGGAGGCGTCGTGGACGGCGTCCCGTGCCGGTGCTGGTCGTCCCGCTGGTCCTTGCCGACGACCTCCAGCCGGTGAGCTCACGCCGCGTGCGATCCGGTGCGATCGACCGGTGGGGGCGGCGGCGCTCGCCGATCGACATCGCGGTCGAAGCGAGCGATCCCCGCGATCGCCGGCCGGTCGAACGGGCGATCCGGCGCGCGTTCCCTCGGGCCCGGCTCCGGCCGGGAGGGAGCGGTCCCGGGCGCCGGCCTCCCGAACTGACGGTCGCGGTCCGGGCGGACCGGACCCCGGCGCGGTGGGTCTCGGTCGCGAGCGAGGCCGTGCGCCTGCCGCCGGTCCCGGTGGACGGCCGGACTCCGGCGACGCTCGCCCGGGGCGTCGAGCGCGTGCTCCGCCGGTCCCGTCGGACGCACCGCTTAAGCCCGACCCGGCGGTGACCGGCCGATGGAGACCTACCTGCGCGTGACGTTCGACAGCGAGGGCGCGAAGCCCTCGGAGATCGCCGGCCGGCTGCTCTCGGCCGGCTTCCAGCCGACCCACGGCAACTACGACTTCGTCTACGACTGGCAGGGTTCGGCGAGCCGCGACCAGATCCTCGATCTGTCCGACGAGGTCTCGCGGCTGCTCCGCGGCTACCGGGTCCGATTCGAGATCGAGACGGTCTGACGGGAGCCCGGGCGCCGGGCCGGTTGGAGTCGACTTAATCTCCTTCCGGAGTCGTCGCGAGCGCGTGCAACGGTACCCCGTGCGCGCGACGCACCGGCGGAACCTCGACCCCGAGATGCTCGCCGGGCTCGCGGCGGAACAGTTCGAGGCGATCGAGCGCGACGGCGACGGGGTCGTCGGGCGCTGGGGCGCGATCGAGCGGGTGAGCGCCCGCGGCGATCGCCGCGACCTGGTGGTCGATCTCACCATGAACCCGAAGGTGGCGGAGGACGTGGCCCGCGAGACCATCGCGCGGTACAATCGGTTCCTCGAGGCCGTCACGGGCTACAGTTCCAAGGAGCGGGCGAAGCGCATGCGCAAGTCGGCCGGCGAGGCGCCCGCCGGGGCCTGAGCGATGGCGTCGCCGCTCCCGACGTCGGGGGAAGCGAGCGAGCTCGAGCGGCTCCGCTCGCTCGTGAGCACGTACTTCCCGGTCTACGAGACCCGCGTCGGTCCCCAGTCCGTCCTCTTCGCGGTCCACATCGACCCCGCCTCGCTCGAGCCCCGGTTCGACGCGATGCGGCGCGACCTCTGGACGCGCCGGTACGTCCCGATCCTCCGGCGGCAGGGCGGCGAGGAGTTCGTCGAGGTCGTCCGGCGGCCGACGATCAAGCCGTTCCAGGGCTGGGTGAACATCCTCCTCCTGTGCGGTACGATCGCGACGACCGCCTTCGCGGGGTCGCTCATCTGGCTCTCCTACGTCGGCGGGAACGCGCTCGGATGGATCGACGTGGCGTACGGCACGCTGTTCTTCGGCCTACCGGTGATGACGATCCTCGGCCTGCACGAGCTCTCGCACTTCCTCGTCGCGCGCCGCCACCACGTCGAGGCCTCGCTCCCGTACTTCATCCCCATCCCGCCGCCGTTCCTGTTCGGGACGTTCGGGGCATTCATCAGCATCCGCGAGCCGTTCCCGGACAAGAAGGCCCTGTTCGACATCGGCGCGGCCGGGCCGCTCGCCGGGTTCGCCGCCTCGATCCCGATCGCGATCGCCGGGCTCTACCTCGGGGCCCACGCGCCGATGGTTCCCCTCACGTACTGCGGACCGACCATCCTCGGCGTCAGCTACGGGAACCTCCTCATCGGCACGCCGCTGTTCTGGTACGGCCTCACCCTGTTCTTCCCGGCGTCGGTCGTGATGAACCTCTCGCCGCTCGCGCTCGCCGGTTGGGTCGGGATCCTGGTCACCGCCATCAACCTCCTGCCCGCGGGCCAGCTCGACGGCGGCCACGTCTTCCGCGCGCTCTTCGGCGACCGATCGCGCTACCTCAGCTACGCGGTGGTGGTCGTCCTCTTCGGGATCGGGCTGTTCTACTACATCGGCTGGCTGTTCTTCGGCCTGCTCATCCTCTTCCTCGGGGCGCGGCATCCGCCGCCGCTGAACGACCTCTCGCCGCTCGACGTCAAGCGCTACGCGGTCGGCGCGTTCGTGGTCGGGATCCTGATCACCGGATTCGTCCTGACGCCGATCGCGTCCCCGGCCGGAGCGATCTCGCTGCCGGCCGACCAGCAGCTCGTGACGTACCCGACCCCGGTGGGCGGAGCGGCGATCGCCGCGAACCTCTCGGTGACGATCGTCAACCAGGACCCGGTGCCGCACGGCTTCTTGGTCGCGACGTCGATCGAGAACGTCTCCGTCGGCAATCGGAGCGCGCCGACGTATCTCACGGGCGCGGCGCTCGCCGCCTGGGCGGCCAACTCCTCCTGGGTCTATCGGCTGCCGGACGGCGCGACGGTCTCGCTCACGGGCGCCTCGGTCACGCTGCCCAGCGCCGACTACCTCTCGATCAACGGCACGGGCAAGGCGAACTCGGCGACCGTGGTCGTCGCGTTCTCGAACCCGGAGCCGGCGATCGGCGCGATCGTGGGATGGCAGACGAGCGAGTTCTGCGCCACGACCGCGGGCTCGGCGAGCACCACGTTCAGCCTGGTGTGGGCGTAGCGTCGCCCGCACGTCCGTACACACAGAACCGGCGCGTCAGGCTGCGGTGCACCCGGACCGGCACCGCGAGCTCGCGGCGCCACGCGCCGCCGAGCGGATCCGACTCGGCGCCCAGGATCACGACGACCTTGCCCCCGGGACGGACCGCCTCGGCCCATCGGGGCAGCACGCGCGCCAGCAGGGCGCTCCCGTCCTCGCCGCCGGTGCTCGACGAACGCCCGTACGGCGGATCGGTCAGCACCGCGTCGAATCCGGTCTCGCCCGAGGGCGGGGCGACCGTGCCGGCGTCCCCGACGATCATCTCCTCGGCGCCGACCGCGAGGTGCGCCAGATTGCGGAGCGCCCCGCGCACCATCTCGGGGTCCCGATCGACCCCGTACAGGCGGGCCCCGAGCAGGCCCGCCTCGGCCAGCAGCGCGCCGGTCCCGACGAACGGATCGGCCACCCGGTCGCCGGCCCGGATCCGCGCGAGGTTCGCGGCGGCGCGGGCGAGCCTCGGGGGCAGGCTCACCGGCCGCTGGAACGGAAGCGTGGGCATGCGCCGACCGGCGGGTTTGCTTCGGTCCACGGACCCGCACTCCTCGTAGAGCGAGGGATCGGCGCCGGGCCGGATCCAGAACCGGTGCTCGGGTCGCTCGAGATCGATCCGTCCGCCCGCGTCGACGATCGCCCGCCCGATGCGACGCACCTCCTCGTCCTGCCCACCGGACGTGGGGCGACCGAGCCGACGGACCGCGGCGGTCGACCCGGGCGGTAGGGAACGGAAGCGCGCCGGGGCGTGGGCCAGCGGGCCGATGGGCCTCAGGCAACGGCGGGCAAGCGCGAGGCGGTCGGCGAGCCGGGCCGCGTCCTCGACCGAGGGCAGTTCGACCGCGGTCAGCGGGCCGTCCTCGGGGGGTCCGCCGGCCCGGCCTCCCAGCGTTTCGGCCGCCGCGATCGCCTCCGCGCGGCCCAGCGCCGGCGCTTCGCCGGACAGTTCGACCTCGATCCGGATCACGTCGACCCCGGGGCGATCCATTCCGCGAGGTGCCGTCGTACGTCGGCCGTATGGGAGCCCTCCCAGTACTGATGCCCGCAGGCCCCGCAGACGAACACGCGAGTGCCGGGCGGAGGCCGACCCGGTCCGGTCGATCCGGCCGGGGCCGGCGTCCCGGGCTCCTCAGGCCGGAGCGGACCGTTGCAGAGCGTGCACCGGACGAATGCGACGTCCGGTCGCACACCGGGCACCTGCTCGACGACCTGACGGAGCTGGCCGGGAAGGTCCGGCGCGAGGACCCGCACGGCGCGGTCCGCCCGCGCGGCGAGCTGCCGGTCCCGGGTCAGGACGATGCGAGCCTCCTCCCGGGCGCGGCGGACGATCTCCTCGTCCGACCATCCGCGCGCGTAGACGGTGTCGCACCCGAGCATCCGCAGGTAGCGGGCGAGCCGACCCAGCATCTCGTCCGCGAGCAATCGGTCGGTCGCCACGGCGGACCAGCGGAACGGCGAAAATTACCCTTGCCCGTCTTATAGCACGGCGGGTCTCGCGCCCGGGAGCCCCCATGGCGCGGCTGTTCGGGACGAACGGGATCCGCGAGGTGGTCGGCGAGACGCTCACCGCGCCGTTCGTGACGCGGGTCGCCGGGGCGATCGCGGGACTCGCGCCGCCCGGCCGACCGATCGTCGTGGGCTGGGACGGCCGGACGTCCAGCCCGGCGTTCTCGCGGATCGTCAGCGCCACCCTCGCCCTCGCCGGTCATCACGTCCTCGAGCTCGGGATCCTCCCGACCCCGGCGATCCAGTACAACGTGACCCGGCTCGACGCGCAGCTCGCCGTCATCGTGACGGCCTCCCACAACCCGCCCGAGTTCAACGGGATCAAGTGCATCGCGGCCGACGGCCTCGAGGCGTCCCGATCGACCGAGGAGGCGATCGAGCGCGCCGTCGAGGCCGGGACGGCGCCCGCGGTTTCGTTCGACCGCGTCGGCGACATCACGCCCCGCACCGACGGCGGCCGACGGTACGTCGATGGGATCGTCGCGCAGGTCGACGCCGCGCGGCTGCGCGCGCGCAACTTCACGGTCGTCCTGGACTGCGGGAACGGCGCGTCCGTGCCCACGAGCCCCGCGCTGCTCCGGCGGCTCGGGTGCCGGGTCATCACGCTGAACGGCCACGTCGACGGGACGTTCCCGGGCCACCTCTCCGAGCCGACCGAGGCGAACCTCGCCGACCTGAAGCGGATGGTCCCGGCGGTCGGGGCCGACCTGGGCGTCGCCCACGACGGGGACGCCGACAGGGCGATCTTCGTCGACGCGACGGGCCGCTACGTGCCCGGCGAGGAGAGCCTCGCCCTGCTGGCGCGCGACGCGGTCGAGCGGCACCACGGAGGGGTCGTGGTCACCCCGGTCTCCGCGCCCCAGAGCGTCGAGGACGCCGTCACCTCCGTCGGCGGGACCGTGGTCTACACGCGCGTCGGGTCGCCGAGCGTGACGCACGAGATGCAGGCCCGCCACGCGGTGTTCGGCGGCGAGGAGAACGGCGGGCTCATCGTGCCCGAGTTCCAGCTCGCCCGCGACGGCGCGATGACGGCCGCCGCGATGCTCGACCTGCTGGCACGGCGCGGCTCCGGGCTCGCCGAAGCCCTCGCCGAGATCCCCCGCTACGCGTTCGTCAAGGACAAGGCGCCATGCCCCGTGCCCCTGCGCGAGGCCGTGCTCTCCCGCCTGACCGCCACGCTCGCGGCCGGCGCGGAGAAGGTGGTCACGATCGATGGGGTGAAGGTCTATCGGGACGGGGGATGGGTGCTCCTCCGCCCCTCGGGTACGGAGCCGCTCTTCCGGGTCTTCGCCCAGGCGAAGGACGAGGCCCGCGCCCGGGCGCTCGCCGACGTGGGCCTGGCGGCGGTCCGGGACGCGGTCGAGACCGCCGGCGCGTCCGCGTGAGCGTCCACCTTCCGTCTACGGGAGGAACGGCCCGATCACCAGGATCCCGACGAGCAAGAGGACGAAGACGACGACCGTGATCGCGGTCATCGTCCGCTCCCCGTCTTGGTGGAAGAAGTACGTCCCGGTCAGCACGCGGACGAGCGGGGTCGCCAGCAGGACCAGGAGGCCCAGCGTCATCCAGGCCTCGGGGTGGCCCCCGGCCAGGCCGGCCGCCAGGCCGGGCAGGTTCAGGTAGTGCAGGATCGGGTTGTTCGCGAGGGCGCTGGCCGAGGTCGCGCCCGGGTGCTCGAGCAGGTAGGCCACGAGCGAGGTCACGAGGAGCACGAGGGCCGCGAGGAGACCGACCCGGAGGATGAGCGTCATCCGGGGGCGGGCCTCGGCGGAGAGGCGCGGAGGATGCCGCGGCACCGGCGCGCTCATGCGATCCCCAGCCCCCGGAGGATGACCTCGATCCCGAGCGCGGCGATCACGGGCAGGAAGAGCAGACGGACGGTGCGGTTCCGCAGTCCGGGCAGGAGCTGCGAGCCGAGGAACGCACCGAGGGCGGTCCCCATCGCCGCCGGCGCGGCGACGAGCGGGTTCACGAACCCGGCGGCCAGGAGGATCCCCGCCCCTGCCGCCCCGGTCACGCCGATCATGAAGTTGCTGGTCGCGGTGGCGACCTTCATCGGCACGCGAAGGAAGTGCTCGAGCGCGACGACCTTGAACACGCCGCCGCCGATGCCGAACATGCCCGAGACGAGCCCCGCTCCGAACATCACACCGAGCGCGGGGGTCGTCCGCGCGGCCTGGTAGTCGACGTCCTGGTCGAGCGCCGTGTCGTGGTAGGTCCCCCAGAGCCCGAGGCGCTGCGAGCGGGCGTCGGGGACGACGCCCGTCGGCAGCTCCTCCGCCCGGTGCGCGAGGCTCACCGGGATGATCGCGAAGAGCACGCAGCCCAGCGCGATGAGGAGGGCGTCGTCGAGGTTCGCGTGCGTGAGGAAGACCGTCGCGGCGGCGCCGACCAGCGCCCCGGGGACCGTCGCGATCTCGAGGAACATCCCGATCCGCAGATCGGTGAGCCGGTCGCGGAGGTACGCCGCGCCGGTGGTCGACGAGGTGGCGAGGATGGTCATCAGGCCGGCGCCCGCGGCGGTCGGGAAGTCGACGCCGAACGCGATCACGAGGACGGGGATGACGATGAGCGCCCCGCCGAGGCCGGTGAGCGACCCGACGAGCCCCGCCAGGATCGCGGCCAGCGCGATCAGGAGCACGAAGAGCCCGAGGTCCACGGGTCGGCAACCGGCGTGCCAAGAAAAGCTGGTCGTCCGGCCCGCGACCGGATCCGCCCGTACCAAACCTCAAAGCGCGTTCCCCGTTCGGCTCCGGGATCCGCGGAGGGAGCGCTCTGGAGCCGCGCGGGAATCGGGTGGCGTTCGGCGCGCCGGGCATGGCCCCGCGCTGGTCGCACAGCAACAAGGACGGGGTGGGGACGGCCTACTCCGCCGATTCGCGGCTCTGGTACTCGCTCTGGCGCGGGATCGTCACCGAGGTCTACTTCCCCACGATCGACCGCCCCCAGCTGCGCGACCTCGAGTTCCTCCTCACCGACGGCCGGTCGTTCTTCCACGAGGAGAAGCGCCATCTCGTGGCGACCACCGAGCGGTCGAGCGACCACGGCCTCGGGTACCGGGTGAACTCCGTGTCACCGGACGGCCGGTACCGCCTGCGGAAGCAGGTGATCGGCGATCCGCACCTGCCCTGCGTGCTCCAGCACGTCCGCGTGGACGTGACCGATCCGGCCCTGTCGGGGCGCCTGCGGCTCTATGCGCTCGCCGCGCCCCATCTGGACGTCGGGGGCTGGGGCAACTCGGCCAGCGTCGTGCGCGTGCTGGATCGCACCCTGCTGGTCGCCCAGAAGGGGAACTCCGCGCTCGCGATGGGCTGCTCCGTGCCGTTCACCAACGCCTCGGTCGGGTACGTAGGGCAGAGCGACGGCTGGTCGGACATCTCCCGGCATCTCGGGATGACCTGGCAGTTCGACCTCGCCCCCGACGGGAACGTGGCGCTCACCGGGGAGGTCCCGGTCGACCCCGGCTCGGAGTTCACGCTCGCGCTCGCGTTCGGCGAGTCGATCCCGGCCGCGGTGACCGCGCTCTTCCAGTCGCTCGGAACGCCGTTCGACACCCACGCGCACCGGTTCCTCGAGCAGTGGACCCGGAGCGCCACCCACGAGCGACCGCTCTCCGCGGCGCGCGCGGACGGCGGGCGCCTCTACCGCGCGAGCCGGTCGATCCTGCTCGCGCACGAGGACAAGGTCTATCCCGGGGCGTTCATCGCGTCGCTCTCCATCCCGTGGGGCGCGACGAAGAGCGACGAGGATCGCGGCGGCTACCACCTGCTCTGGACCCGCGACCTCGTCCACACGGCGCTGGCCCTGCTCGCCTCCGGTTCCGTGGAGGCACCGGTCCGCGCGCTCATCTACCTCGCGACCCGGCAGCAACCGGACGGGGGATTCCCGCAGAACTTCTGGGTCGACGGGACGCCCTACTGGACCGGCCTCCAGCTCGACGAGGTCGCGCTGCCCGTCCTGCTCGCCCGCAAGCTGTTCGAGGCTCGGGCGATGGAGCAGTTCGACTCCTACCCCATGGTCCGGCGGGCCACGCGCTTCCTGGTGCTCAACGGGCCGGTGACGCAGCAGGACCGGTGGGAGGAGGTGAGCGGCTACTCGCCCGCGACGCTCGCCGTCACGGTCTCGGCCCTCATGGTCGGCTCGATCGCGGCCGCCCGCCGGGGCGATCCGCGGGCCTCGCGGTTCCTGCAGGAGTACGCCGACTTCGAGGAGGCGCACGTCGAGCGTTGGACGGTGACGACCCGCGGCACCCTGGTCCCCGGCCTCCCCCGGCACTACGTGCGGATCCGACCCGCGCCGATCGACGACCCCGTACCGGACGAGGGGCCCGACCTCGGCACGGTGCGCCTTCCCAACCTGCCGCCCGGGGCCCCCAACGAGTTCCCGGCGTCCGAGATCGTCGACGGCGGCTTCCTCTCCCTGGTCCGCTACGGGCTGCGCTCGCCCGACGACCCGATCGTGTCCGACTCGATCGAGGTGATCGATCGCGTGCTCAAGGTCTCGACGCCGCTCGGGCCGGTCTGGCGGCGGTACAACCACGACGGCTACGGCGACCGGGAGGACGGCGGCCCGTACGAGGAGTGGGGCCAGGGCCGCGCGTGGCCCCTCCTCACCGGGGAGCGCGGCCACTACGAGCTGGCCCGGGGCCGCGACCCGACCCCGTACCTCCGCGCGCTGGAGCGGTTCGCGACCCCGACCGGCCTGCTCCCGGAGCAGGTCTGGGACGCGCCGGACCGGCCCGAGCTGTATCTCCGGCTCGGATACCCCACCGAGTCCGCGACGCCGCTGTGCTGGGCCCACGCCGAGTACATCTCGCTGCTGCGGTCCGTGAGCGACGGGCGCGTGTTCGACCAGATCCCCGAAGTGGCCGGCCGCTACCTCGCGCACCGCCGGGCCCCCTCGCCCCTCGAGATCTGGACGTTCCGCCGTCGCCCCGCGACGATCCCGCCGAACGCGCCCCTCCGCCTCATCGCGGATCGCCCGTTCCGGCTCCACGTCTCGGACGACGAGTGGCGGACGGTGCGGGACCTCGACTCGGGGGACTCGGGGCTCGACCTCTTCTTCGTGGACCTGCCGCCGCTCGACCGGGCTGGGCGCCAGTGGCGCTTCACGTTCTACTGGGTCCGCGAGGATCGGTGGGAAGGCACCGACTACGCGGTCGCGGCCGCCGCCCCATCGACGGGCGTCCCGGCGAAATCGTAGCGGAGGACGCGGATCGCGTCCCGGAGCCGGGGCGCGAAGACCGCGATCGCGAAGGGGAGACGGTACCTCCAGGGTAGGAAGCGCGCGAAGACCAACCGCACGACGCCGGTCCGCCGACCGCCGGGGAGGAGCGCGTCGACGGAGGCGAGATCATCGACCGCCCAGCGGAGCGTCGCGCCCACCGCGCCCTGGACGCGCTCGTTCGCCTGCCCGAGCGCGAACGAGTTCATCACGTCGAAGATCGCTTCGCCCCTCGGGTAGCGGGCCATGATCCGGGCCAGGAGGTCGCGGACCGCCTCAGGTTCGAGGTACTCGAAGACGCCGTCCGCGATGGCCAGCACGGCCGAGCCCGGGCGCACGCCGTCGATCCAGGTCGCTTCGGTGAGCGACGCCGCGAGCATGCGGTAGCCGGCCCGCTCCGTGTAGAACCTCCGCCGGAGCGCGATCACCTCGGGAAGGTCCACGTCGATCCACGTGACGGTCGGCGGCGGGGCCACGCGCAGGATGCGCGCGTCGAGACCGCAGCCCAGGTGGAGCACGACAGCGTCCGCGTGCTCCGCGAGGAACGCCCGGACCCAGGCGTCGATCTGGGCGGCGCGCACCACGAGCAGCGGCACGCCCGAGGTCCGCATCCCTTCGAAGCGGAGCGAGACCGACCGCACGATCTCGTCGGCCTTGGCGTCGCCCAGGATCGGGCGCGGGGACCGGAAGTCGCGGGCCTTGGCGTACAGCGGGATGGCGAGAGTCGCGGCGTCGCCTTCGAGGGGCGCGGCGGGCGGGGGACCGTCGGGACCGGAGCGTTCCATCGCGCGGCCCTGGCCGATCGGCGGCCTAATCGACCCTCAGCCAGCGCGACGAAACGAGGAACCCCACGAACAGCATGACGATCGCGAAGGTGCCGAGGTACCCCAGATTGATCCAGGGCACCGCCCGGCCGAGCACGAACGCCCGGCCCAGCAACGCGGAGAAGGTGATCGGGTTCACCGCCGAGATCGCGAGCATCCAGCTGGGGAAGAACGCGCCGCTGAAGAGCGCCGTGCTGGCGAACATCAGCGGCATGGTGATGAAGTTCGATACGACCCCGGGCGTTTGCCAGTCGGTCGAGGAGGCGGTGATCGCGAGGAACAGGCTCGCGAAGCCGACCGCGAGGGAGAAGAGCGCGACGATCCACGCGGCCCACTCGAGGGCGCCCATGTGGAAGCGGACGCCGAACACGGTGGCCGCCAGGATCATGATCGGGAACTGCACGAGGCCCCGCGTCGCGCCGCCGAGCGCCTTCGAGAGGAAGATCACGCCCTTGGACGTCGGCGTGATCAGGATGCGCTTCATGAAACCGAAGCGCTTGTCCTGGATGGTGCTCATCGAGCCGAACATGCCCACCGAGAGCATCGAGGTGGAGAGCGTCCCCGGCAGCAGGAACGCGATGTAGTTGTTCGAGCCGATGAACGACTGCAGGAACGAGGCGGGCGCGTTCGCGAAGCTGGACCCGAAGAAGGCGAGCCACATGAACGGCTGGACGACGGTGATGATCAGCACGAACGGGTTGCGGAACGTCCTTAGGATCTCGCGGAAGTAGAGGCCGCTGAACTGGCTGATCATCCGCCCACCTGCCGCCGCATGTTGGCGTAGAACTTCCGGACGTCCCGCATCGGCTCTTCCTGCCCGATCCTCCGACCGGTGAGGTCGAGGAACACCGTCTCCAGGCTCGGACCCTCCACCGTGATTCGACGGACCGAGTCGGTGCGGATCGTCGCCAGCAGGGCGGGCAGGAGCGTCGCCGCCGAAGCGGTGCGGATCGCCCACTCGTTGCCCTCGGATCGGACCTCCTGGACGCCGGGGATCGCCGAGATCCGCGGGACGTCGAGCGCCTCGTCGGTGTCCAGCCGCACGATGTCCGCCTTCACGCGGGCCTTGAGCTCCGCGGGTGTGCCCTGGGCGATGATGTGGCCGTGGTCGATGATGGCGACCCGGTCGCAGAGGGCCTCGGCCTCCTCGATGTAGTGCGTCGTCAGGAGGACCGTGACGCCGAACTCCTTGTGGACACCGGTCACGATCTCCCAGAGCATCCGTCGGGTGTTGACGTCGAGCCCGATCGTGGGCTCGTCCATGAAGATCACCGCGGGCTGGTGGAGGAGCGCGAGCGCGATCTCGAGCTTCTTGCGCATCCCGGTCGAGAACCCGCTGACCTTGTCGTCCGCGCGCCGGTCGAGATCGAAGTACTTCAGGAGCACGTCGGCGCGGGGCTCCCAGTCCTCGAGGTCTTGGAGCTTCGCCTGCAACCAAAGGTTCTCGCGCGCGGAGAAGTCGTCGTCGAGGATCACCTCGGCGGCGACCCAGCCGATCCGCGCCCGGACCTTGAGCGAGTCCGTGCGGACGTCGAACCCCGCGACCGTGGCCTCGCCGCCGGTCATGGGGCTGATGCCGGTGAGCACTTTGATCAGGGTCGTCTTGCCGGCGCCGTTCGGGCCCAGGAGCCCGAACACCGTGCCGGCCGGGATCTCGAGCGAGACGCTGTCGAGCGCCTTGACGCTCCCCCCTTTCGATCGGTACACCTTGCTCAGGTCGCGGATCGAGATCGCACTGCCGTTCATGCCCGCCTCCGGGCCTTCCGAGCGCGCGTGCGCCGGGGCGAACCGGCGGGCACGGTGAGCCGATCCTGTGCGACCGCCAGCTCCGTCAGGACGCGCGCGCGGAAGCTCTCCCCGCCGGTGCGCATGTCGGGTTCCCGATCCAGCACGTTGACGATCGAGTCGAGGTGCCGCCGGAGGTGGCGTACGAGATGCTCACCGGGATCACCGGCCCCGGAGATCTCCGCCCAGAGGCGGCTCAAGTCGGGGCCGGACTGGCCACCGCCCATCCACTGCGAGCGGATCCGGCCGAGGAACGCGCGCCCCCGCGGGGTGATCGCGTACAGGCGACGCCCCGGGCCCCGACTCGCGCGGGCGAGGCCCTGGCGCGCGAGCGAGCCGAGGGCCGGATAGATCGCGCCCGCGCCGGGACGCCATGCGCCGTCGGTCCGGTCCGCGATCCGCTCGGCGAGCTGGTAGCCGTAGACCGGTCCCTCCTTGGCCATCGTGGCGAGCGCATAGAGGCCGATCACGCGGCCGGGTCGAGGTCCATGGAAGCGCGGACGAACGGGCATACTGGGTTATGAATCGAATTCGATATAAGGTCACCTCCTCGCCATGCGAACGTCCGGCCTCCCCGGGACGGCGTCCGCGGGGTGGGGCCCGAAGCGGCTCGCGAGCGCGGGCCGCCCGAGAGTCTATGTGAGAGAGCCCCTTCCCGCGGGCGATGGGGACCCCGCAGCCCGGGATCTTTGCGGTCGGCACGTACTCCCAGCTCTACCTCGAACTGGACCTCGCGCCGGGCTCGAAGCCGGGCGCGCTCGCTCGCGCCGTGGCCGATCTTCGCGAGCCGCGGACGACGATGGCCGGCGTGAACCTCGTGACGGGATTCCGGCCCGAGCTGTGGCGCGGCCTGCTCCCGAATGGGCTGCCCGCCACCACGACTGGCTTCAATCGCGACCTCGTCGGCCCGGACGGCTATCGGATGCCGGGGACGCAGCACGACCTGGTCCTCTGGTTCTCGGGGAGCTCGTTCGACGGGGTGTTCGACGAGGCCCGCTTGTCCGTCCGCGGTCTCGCGTCCGTCGCCAAGGTGGCCGACGAGACCCCCGGCTGGCCGTACCATCACGACCGCGACCTGACCGGGTTCATCGACGGGACCGAGAACCCGACCCTGATCGAGGCGCCGTCCGTCGCGCTCGTCCCCGACGGCCAGCCCGGCGCGGGGGGCAGCATCCTCCTGCTCCAGCGCTGGGTCCACGCCTCCGACGCGTGGGAGGCGCTCCCGGTCGCCGAGCAGGAGAAGGTGATCGGCCGGACGAAGCCGGACAGCATCGAGTTCGATCCGAAGCCGAGCGACTCGCATGCCGCGCGGACCGACCAGGACGTCTTCGGGAAGGTGTTCCGGCGAAACATTCCGTACGGCGACGTCCACGACCACGGGACCATGTTCGTCGGCTTCTGTGCGGAGCAGCAACCGCTCGCCCGCATGCTGGACAGCATGGCGGGCATTCCCGACGGGGTGCGCGACGCGCTCACCCGGTACAGCCGGCCCCTGACCGGGAGCTACTACTTCGTGCCCTCCGTGGAAGCGCTCCGACAGTTCGCTTCCCCCAGCGCGGACTGATCGGGACCCTCGGCGGGGCACGTCGGCCGGGACGTCGCTCGTTCAATACCGCAGAAAGATCATGCGACAGTGGGCGCAGCGCTCACCGTCCAGCCAGACCATCCCGTCCCAGCGGACCTGACCGATCTTCTCTCCTCCGGTGGCGAGCATGCTCCGCGACTGGTGCCACTTTGGCCCGCCGAAGAACATCTCCGAGCCGACGGTCCCCTTCTCCAACGCCCCGCCGCAATAGGGGCAGGTCGCGTCGGACGGATCCGGCACCGCAGGGCCCCCCGGGCCGCGTAGGTCCCGAGGAACGAAGAACTAGCCGGACGGGTCCCCCGCCGGGTCGGTCAGGGCGTCCAGGTCGCCCCGCCGTACCCGGAGGGCAGTCCGGGCGGCACCGCTCCGCCGAACGGATCCGGCCGCGGCTCGGGCGCGCGCGCGTGCTTCTTTGCGAGGTACACGTCGATCGCCGTCGCGGCCCGCTCACCGGCGGCCATCGCGTGGACCACCGATCGGCCGCCGGTCGCGAACACGCCCTCGATGTCGGTCATCCAGTCCTCGCGCTTGCCCTCGGGCCAGCCCATCGACGCGAACTTGAACCCGTAGTCGGGGTCGAAGCCGGAGACATCGGCGACCTCGCCGACGGCCACGATGACCATGTCGCACGGGATCGTCTCGTCCGAGTTCGGCTCCACGACCAGGGGGCGCCGGCCCTTCGCGTCCGGTGGTCCGTGCTTCGTTCGCTCCACCACCAGCCCCGCGACATGGTCGGTTCCGAGGATCGCCTTCGGGGATCGGAAGAACACGAAGCGCACGCCCTCGTACTCGCCCCCGGTCTTCTCCTCGTCAGTGGCCTTCATGTCCTCCGGGCCGCGGCGGTAGACAAGGAGCACCTCGCCGCCCCCGCTGAGCCGGCGGGCTGAGCGGGCCGCGTCGAGCGCGACGTCGCCCGCCCCGATCACGACGACCCGGCGACCCTTGCGTCCGAACAGGCCCTCGGGCCGCTTGTTCATCGCCAGGAGGAACGGCAGCGCGTGATACACGCCGGGGAGCTCCTCGCCCGGGACCCCGAGCTCGCGCGCCTTGGACGCGCCGATCGCGACGAGCACCGCCTCGTAGCCCTCGGCGAGTAGGCTCTTCGGCGTGTAGTCGGTCCCGGCTTTCTTGCCCACGACGTACGTGATGTCGAGGTTCTTCCACCGAGCCAGGTCGGTGTCCAGGTCGTCCTCGTCGAGGTGATAGCGCGGGATCGTGTTGATCTGACCGCCGAGGAACGGCTCGTACTCGAAGACCGTGACCGGGTGTCCCCGGATCGCCAGGTCCCAGGCCGCCATCAGGCCGGCCGGTCCGGCGCCGATCACCGCGATGCGCTCGTTCTTGCGCTTCGAGGGAACGTACTGAAGGTCGGACTTCCCGTAGTCGAGCGCGGCCCGCTTGAGGTGGCGAATGGCGATCGGCACGCCCTTGCCGGTCATGATGCAGTCGTCCTCGCAGAAGTGGTAGCACGTCTTGCAGAGCACCGTCGCGAGCGGGTTCTCGCGCAGGACCAGGCGGGCCGCGCCGTCGAAGTCGCGCTGGCCGACCAGGATGTTGTAGCCCCGCGCATCCTGGGTGATCGGGCACCCTTGGATGCAGTAGGGCATGGCGCACTGGAGGCACCGCTGCCCCTCGAGAACAGCCTCGTCGAGCGTGTACGGCTCGTCGATGATGGCGAACCGCTGGATCCGTTCCTCGCGACCGTCCTCGCGAATCGGGGTCCGTTCGTAGCGATCCATGGATGCTTCTGCCCGCGGAAGGGCCTACTTCCAGTGTGGAGACCTGCGCGCAGACTAAAGGCTTCGCGGGTGCGAATGCTACGGGGTCGCAGGCACCGCCGTCTCTGCGGGCCCGATCGGTCGCGTCGCCGCGAGGGGGGCCGCGACGCACGCGCGACGATTATCAGCCGTGGCGGCCGTGTCCCGGGACCGCGACATGCCTCCCGGTCCCGGGGACACCGAGCGACACCGATGAGCCCCCCAGCACCTTCCCGCCCTCCGGCCACGATCGACAACCCGCGGCTCCGGCGCTTCGCCCGGAGGGTTCAAACTGCGAGCCCTTCCGACGTGGACCTGGCCTGGCGCGAGCTCGTCACGGGCGGGCTGCCGCTGGTCGAGCCGGTGCGGGGCCGTCCCGAGGAGATGCGCGTCACCTTCGTGTGGCGTCCGGCGGAGACGTTGGACGATGCGTCGGTCTACGCTCCCGCCCTCGACTTCACTCCGGAGGGGACCCGAATGATGCCGATCGAGGGTACCGGGGTCTGGTATCGATCGGTCCTCTTGCCCCGCGCGACGCGCACCTCCTACGGGTTCGCCGCGCGGAGACTGCCGACGTTCTCGGATCCTCCCCCGACCTGGGCCGGATTCTATCGCACGCTCGGTCCCGATCCGGAGGCGACGGAGCGCATCCGGGCCGGGCCCTCCCTATATCTCTCCCTGGCCGAGCTGCCCGGCGCCCCGCCCCAGCCCTGGGTGCACCGTGAGCCGCGCGTGAAGTGGCGGCACGAGGCACGCCGCGTCCGGAGTCGGAAGCTCGGGACCACACGGACGGTTCGCGTCTACCGGCCCCCTGTGTGGAATGGGGATTCCCGCCCCGGGCCGGTGATCCTGGTGCTCGACGGGGAGGCCTACGTCGGCGATCCGATCTGGACCCCACGGACCGTGGCGAATCTGGTCGAGGCGGGACGGATCCCGCCGGCGCTCCTCGTGCTCGTCGACAACGCGCCCGGGGCTCGAGAGCGGGAGCTCGGTTCGAATCCGGCGTTCGCGGACTTTCTCGCCCTCGAGCTCCTGCCCTCGGTGCTGCGTCGACACCGGATCCGCGCGGACCCGAAGACGACGGTGCTCGCCGGGTCGAGCCTCGGAGGCCTGGCCGCGTCGTACGCCGCGCTGCGCCACCCGGACAAGTTCGGCCGCGTCCTGGCGCAGTCGGGAGCGTTCTACGCGCCGGGTCCGCCCGGGCCGAACGGCCCCCAATCCCTGATGGAGATGTACGCGAAGCAGCCGGCCCGCCGCCTTCGATTCTATCTCGATGCGGGCACGCGGGAGCTCGTCGTGCCCCCGGGCTTCGCCGCATCGCTCCTCGCCGGCGCCCGACACTTCCGGGACGTGCTCGAGGCCAAGGGCTACCCGCTCTTCTATCGGGAGTTCGAGGGGGGCCACGACTATGCGTGTTGGCGCGGAACGCTCGCGGATGGGCTCGAGATCCTGCTGCCCAGGCGGCGCACCGCCGCCCGGAGCAGCTGATCCCCGGCCCGCGCGGGCGGCGCCGCGACCTACTTCGGGTTCCACGCCGGGGGAGGCTCGCTGATCGAGAAGAGATTCCCATCCGGGTCCCTGAACGTCGCCGCCGTGCCCCAGGGGTAGACCTTCGGCGGTTGCGGAAACTCCACCCCGCGTCCGTGGAGTTCTTCGTAGACCTTCTGGACGCTCGCGACGCGGAGCACGATCGGAGGAGCCCTTCCGGGCCCCCAGTTCGCGGTCCAAGCCCGCTGATCGGGATCGACCGCCGAGCCCAGCTCCCACAGGGCCAGTTCGAGCGCCTCCCCCCGAGGCCCAACTGTGACCCACCGGGGTCCGCCCGGAACGGTCACGTCCGTCTTCTTCTCGAAGCCGACCTGCTGGGTGTAGAACTCGAGCGCGCGAGCTTGATCGGCCACCACCAGCGTCACCTGCGAGATGCGACCCTCCATCGTACTCGGTCCTCCCAGCCGGTATGGAACCCGCGAGCGCAGACGTCGCCGGTAGATAACTAAACGGTTATGGCTACCTTCCAGCGCCGGGCTCGGTGGTGCGGGGTCACGCGACCCCGCGGTTCGACCCCTACGGCGATTTCTTCGCCGCCACGGCCGGGGCGGCCCTCCGGTCCCAGTCCTCGCCCACCTGTCGCGTCGTCACGTTGATCCGGTTGTAGAGGTTGATCGTGGCGATCCCGAGAACGAGCAAGGCGAGTTCCCGTTCGGCAAAGTGACGCGCAGCGTCGTCCCACACCGAGTCCGGCACGGGATCCGACCGGTCGCTCAACCGCGTCATGGACTCGGCGAGGGCCAAGGCGGCGCGCTCCGGGCCCGTGAACCGGGTCGACTCCCGCCAGGCAGGTACGGCGAACAGCCGATCCTCGGTCTCTCCCATTCCGCGCAGGGTCTGGCAGGATCCCGCGAGGCAGAGAGCACACCCGTTGAGCTGGCTGGCCCGCAACATCGCCAGCGACAGAGCGCGCGCCGGTTCTCCCCGCAGCTGCCCCAGCAACTGGCCGAGCGCCTGGAGCGGCGCCATGGCCTCGGGGACGATCATCGCGGGGTTTCTCAGTCGGGGGCTGGGGGCGGCGTTGGGTTGCTGCATGCGGTTTTGCTCCTGGGCGCGGTCTCCCGCGCGCTCCATCGCATAACCATATTGGTATATATTGTACGACCGGCGAGGGGAGCGGGCCCCATGGCTCCGCCGCCGCGGTCTTGTCGAAGTCGGTCACTGCGGGAAGGCGGGGGCAGGTCTGATTAACCCCTCGGTTATGGTTCTCGGGGGCACCATGCCGCGCGACGTGTTCTCGGCCCTCGCGGATCCCACGCGTCGACAGGTCCTGGATCTCCTTTCCCGTCGTGAGCGGGCCGCGGGCGAGCTCGGGCGCGCGTTTCCTCACATCAGCCAACCCGGGATGTCCCGACACCTGCGGGTGCTGCGCGAGGCCGGCCTGGTTCGCGTGCGACAGGTGCGGCGCCATCGGTACTACTCGCTGCAGACGGACCGTCTCGCGGAGGTGGACGCCTGGATCGCCAAGTATCGGGGGTTCTGGGCGACCGAGCTCGACTCGCTCGAGGCCTACCTCGACGCCCGCCCGCGGCCAAGGAAGGACCGCCCGAGATGAGCGACGCGGCCCCGGCCGACGGAACTCCCGGCGGCGTCGGCGGACCGGGACTGCTCCGCGCGGAGGGAGAGAAAGCCAGCATCACGTTCCGGCGACTCCTGCATCACCCGATCGAGGACGTTTGGGAGGCGATCACGGACCCGGACCAGATCGCGGAGTGGTTCCTCGCCCGGACCCGGCGCGAGGACTCACGCGGCGGCCGCATCGAAATGGATCTGCCGAACGGGATCCGCGCCACCGGCCGCGTGCTGGATTGGGACCCTCCCCGCTGCTACGAGTACGAATGGAATCTGCCAACCGGTCCGAACAGCCCCGACGGCGAGACCTCGGTGGTCCGCTGGGAGTTGAGTCCCGCCGAGGGGGGGACACTGCTGGTGGTCACGCACCGGAAGTTGTCCCGGCCGGCCGCGGAGATCTTCGTTCGAGGCTTCCCGACTCTGCTGGACCGCCTGGCGGCCCACCTCGCGGGAGCGCCCATGCCCGATCCTCCGTGGGCTCGGGCGACCTAGCGCGCCGGGCAGCGGAACGCGTCCCAGCGGGACTCCGGAGCGGTCGGCAACGCAGTCCCCGGTGAGCCGATCGAATCCCGGAAGGATCGGGACGCCAGATTCGCCCGTGGCACCGGTCCGCCCGGCTTCGGGAGGAGCGTGCGACCTCCTGACGGCTCCTGCGCAAACCGCGCACGCCTGAGACTTTAAACTCCCGCGCGGCCCGGGGGGCCGGAGAGCCAGCACGGCCGGGGGTTGAAGTTCGATGCGCGGAGCTCGGGCGTTCGGTGGACGAGGGGCCGGCGGTCAACGGGGTGCGTCGATGGCGCTGGCGCCGGTCATTCTGGTCGTGGTGATCGTCCTGGTCGGTACGGGCGGGTACGTGGCCCTGAGCGACGCGACCACGCCGGGGTCGTCGACGGTCACGTCGTGCGCGCCGGCGACCAGCCCGCAATGTGTGGCGGCCTCGGCCGCGAACGACGTGACGACGTTCGTGGCGTATTCTCCGGCCTTCGGGACGTCGGTCCTCTCCCTGCTGCAGGGTCAGAGCCTGCCCGTGACCGTCTCGGTCCCCGAAGCGGCCTCGAGCTACGCGGTGAACTGGGGGGACGGCTCCAACTCGACGCAGGGGTCTCCCATCCTCACGCACTCCTACTCGGACCTGGGCAGCTACATCGTCTCGGCCCAGGCCGAGGTGCGGGGCGTGTGGCACACCGGCACCCGCGCACTCCAGCCGGTGACGATCACGCCGTCGTTGCAGACCGAGTCGTCCGGCGAGTTCCCGACCATCGCGGCGACGCTCACCAACGGATCGACAGCCGCGGCCCAGTTCGGATGGCTGAAGGGCTCGGGCACCATCTCGGTTTCCGCGACCTACACGGCGCCGCCGGCCAACCCGGCGTTCGTGCCCGCGACGCCTTCCTGGGAGTCCTCGGGTGGAACCAAGACGGCCAGCACCGCGACCCCCTCCGGCGGAAGCGCCACCTACTCGTTCGCCTCGCCGGGGGTCTATCAGATCCTCTTCGTAGGGCCGGTCTCGGACACCGCGGTCAGCCCCGCGTCCACACTGTTCCAGAACTACACGTGGACCGTCTTCGTCTCGCCATCGACCGAAGCCCCCGGGTGCGCGCAGTGCCGCACCACCTCGAGCTCGGTGGCCACCTCGCCCCACCCGGGCACGATCGTGAACTACGAGGTCGCTCCGGGCGGCGCGACGAGCGTGGACCCGGCCGTCGACTACGAGACCGTCGGAGCCGAGATCATCGACAACGTCTACGAATCGCTGGTCACCTACAACGGGACCAGCACGGCGACGTTCATGCCCCAACTCGCGACCTGCGTGCCGGGCACCGCGCAGTGCGTGGCCCAGTACGGGACGAACCTGACGACGTACAACGCCACGTTGGGCGGGACGGAGGACTGGACGTTCGTGCTCGACAAGGCCGCCCGGTTCTACGACCCGGCCACGCAGGCGAGCTGGCCGGTCTACCCGAGCGACGTGATGTTCACGGTCGCCCGCATGCTGTCCTACGCGGACCTCCCGGGCATCGAGACGACCGCCGGGTGGATCGACGCCCAGGCCCTGCTGCCGGCGGGGAACGCGAGCTGGGACGTAAACGCGTTGACCGAGTCGGGCTCGCACGCTCCGTTCAACAATACCCCGGCCAACATCCTGGCCTCGATGCTGGTGAACGACTCCGCGTACTGTCCCTCGGCCGCGATGACCTCGGAGAACGGATGCATCACCTTCGTCGCGGACGGCCCCGGGGCGCAGAACGGCTTCACGACCCCGCGCGCGTGGCCGAACTTCCTGCAGTTCATCGCCGACACCGCGATCGTCTCCTCGGGCTGGTACAACGCGCAGGGGCTGGGAGCCGCGATCCCGGGGTGGCCGCAGAGCACCGCCCGGGACGGGGACGGCCCCACGCTGCTGCCGGGCGGCGTCACCTCGACCTCCGCCGTCGGCTTCGGGGGCGGCTACCTCAGCGGGTCGCTCGGGAACGTGGGCTGGGACACAATGCAGGACCAGATGGTCGTGGCCTACCCCAGCGTGAACGCCGAAACGCGCTACCACGCGGTGGAGTCCGGGCCGTACTACCTGGTCGGCTACAACGACGCCGTCGGCTACTCGCTCGGGGCGAACCCGGCCTACGCGCAGCCGACCGGCTGCGCGGGCCAGCAATGGTGCCTCCCGAAGCCGGGGCAGTACGCCGGCACCGTGAAGATCTACTGGGACGACAGCGACACCCTCGGCATCCAGCAGTTCATCGCCGGCCAGACCGACCTCGCGACCATCCTGCCCACCGAGACCCCGACCATGATCTCGCTGCTCCAGCAGGGGAAGATCGGGGCGCTGCCGGCGCCGACGCTGGACATCTTCTTCTTCAACTACGCCTACACGTTCGATCCGAGCGCCGCCGCGGAGATCGACCCGTTCGCCCTGAACGTGCCGAGCAACTTCTTCGCCAGCGACTCGGTGCGGAACTTCCTCGACCTCGCCTATCCGTACACCACGATCGAGAACACGATCAACACCGTCGACGGCATCCAGTACGGATTCAACTACGGGGGGGCGATCCCGCAGGGGATGGGGGACTACTATCCGGAGAACATCTCGTGGCCTGACGCGAACCCCGTCCAAGGATCGACCGCGGTCGGGTCGGCGTCCTGGTGGTGGACCCAGATGAACCTCCCGTCGAGCCCGTACTACGATGCCTACGTCGCGACGCAGTGCTCCGCCGCGAGCCCCTGCGAGTTCCCCATCATCGGGGAGCTGGGCACGCCGAGCCTCGACGCGACGATCCAGCTCTGGATCCACGAGATCGCGCTCCTCTCGGGCGGTGCGCTCGAACCGAACACCTTCGACCTGTCGTTCGCGCAGCTCTACACCACGACGGTGTCGTCGACCCCGGGGTCGAACCCGCTCCCGATCTACACGCTCGGATGGGCGCCCGACTATCCCGACCCGACCGACTACGTGCCGACGATGTGGACCAACGGCTCGTACGGTCTCCCCGACGCCGCGTTCTACACGTTCAGCCAGGCGGCCTACAACGCGCCGACGTGCGGGAATCTCGACGACCTTCCGTACTGGGCGGGCCAGGCCGAGATCGCCGACGACTGCCAGGGCGTCGCGTACATGACCATGGACCACTGGATCGGGATCGCGGGGAGCCTGCCCGCGGGACCCAACCGCGTGCTGGTCTACAACATGATCGAGCACATCGCGGCCGCGCTCTCGCTCACGCAGTACACCGACCAGCAGAACGCGGTCATCACCTATGCGCCGTGGATCAACCCGGCGTCGATCGACCTCAATCCCGTGTCCGGGGGACCCACGCTCTACTACTACCTCCAGGGGAACGGCGTGGTCTGACGCGGCCCGCCCACCGGATCGGCGAGAAGCGTTCGGCGCCGCTCGGCCCTAGAACATGTCGAGCAGTTGACAGGCGAACCGGCGACCCTCCGACCGGAGCCACGGGTACAAAGCCCGTCGCCGTAGCCCGGGGACGAGAGGACACGCCATCATCACCGCGTAGGACGGCAGCGGACCGGAGTCCTCGCCCGATCCCGCCGGTGCGGCTTCCTCGAACCAGTCGCTCCCGTACGCGACCCACCGACCGGTCGAACTTCGCTCGACCGCCGCCATCAGCGCCGCCCGGATCTCGGGCGACGGGGCGATGACCTCCCCGGCCCGAATCCACGTGGAATGAGGCTCCATCGTGGCGTATCCCTCCACATGGCCTCGTCGCTGGGCGACGATCATGTGCCGGATCGCGGAGGTTCCCGACAGGAACCGGACCCGGAACGATCGGGGCGACCTCCGGGTAAAGCCCAGCGCCCCCGCGTTCGCCCGCCGGTGGACCCGGGCGAGCACCGGGGCGTCCGTGCCCCTCGCGCGACGCACGCGGATCCCGGGCGGCGGCCGCGCCCTCGGCCGGTCGATGTACCGGAGCGAGGCTCGGGGCGAGAAGATGTCCTGGTACCCGAGCTTCAGATACAGCTCGTGCGCGAGATTGGACCGGCCGGTGCAGAGGAGGGAGAGGCGTTGCCCGGCGCTCCGCTCGCGGCGGTGCACTTCCCGCAGGAGCGCGCCCGCGAGCCCGTGCCGCGTCGCGTCGGGCCGGGTCATGACCATCTCGATCCCCACCGCCGTCTCGGCGCCATCCGGGGTCGTGAGAGGATAGTGCGACGCGATGACCGCGGAAAGCAGGGCGTCCCCCTCGCGGGCATACAGACCGACGTACGGGGCGAACGGGAATCCGAGCGCGCGCAGGCGCCGTAGCGTGGCCAGATCGTCGAGGCCGCCCCAGGCGCTGAAGTGGAGCGCGACCAACGCGTCCCGGTAGTTCCGGTCGGCCTCGGCGAAGTCGATGATGTCGACGGTCATCCGGCGAGGCAAGCCAAGCACGGGAAATGCTTGCCCGGGCCCCTCGTCCGGGGATCCCGCCCGTCAACCGGGGACGGCCGAAAAGTCGGAGACCAGGAGATCCCAGCCCAGCCCTTCCCCGGGATAGTACGCGAACGCCGCGAACGGGCCCTGCGCGATCAGCGGCCAGTAGGTCACCGGGTAGTTCTGTGCCGGACCCAAGGTCAGGGATTGGGTGTACGAGGAACTCCAGATCGTGGCCCCGGTCTCCCCGTCGACGACGGCGAGCGGGATCGTGACCGTGGCGACGGGATAGTTGTCGCCCGGGTAGCTGGAAAAGTCCGAGCTCCACTGCGAGGCGATCAACGCGTATCCGTCCCCGAGCGGCAGGGGGCAATCGTCGACCCCTTCGACCCCCGAGACTCCGGTGGTGGCGACCTGATCCAGTCGGAGGCTCCGATTCCAGAGCGAGGTCCCGGTCGTCGAGAACGCCCAATAGTGCTCGCCCGCC
>JASIBA010000055.1 GCA_030041735.1 Thermoplasmata archaeon
CCCTCAGAAGACGTCGAGGTCGGCATCGCTCCCCCCCTCTTGGTCCTCGTGATCCGGTGGGACGATCAGCGTCCCGTCGTAGGTCACGTTGCTCAGCCGGTTGACGTCGGACGTGATGAAGTTCGAAGGCAAGGGGGAGAGCGTCGCGCCGCACGCGAGCCAGTAGGTGAACTCGAGCACCCAGGTCGCGTTGTAGAGCGTGAGCGAGCCGGCGTACGGCGTGCCGAGGTCGCTGTACATCCCGAGGTAGGCGAGCATCGCGACGGGGTAGGCTCCGACCTCCGACGCGCCGAGCAGGGAGAAGTTGCTCCAGGCGCCCGCGATGACGTCCGAGGAGTTCGCGAACGATTGCGCGGCGAGCCAGGTACTGACGGCATTGGGACCCACGAACACGCCCGCCGCGTCCTCGATCTCGGCGATGCCGACCCCGGCCGGTGCGTTGCCGAGGAGGTCCACGTACCCGATCGCGCCGGGAGTACCGACGACGGCGGCGAGCATCGCGGCGTCGGTCGCCACTCCCGAACCCGCGGGCCACGCGATCCCGGCGCCGGCGCCGACGCTCGAGTTCCATGCCGGGCTCGAGGCCGCGAGGAATTCGCTCAACACCGCGTTGGAGGCGGTCTCGCCCGCGTCGTACCGGACCGAGATCGGAGGGAGCCCGCCGAGTTCGGCCCCGGGGTTCAGCGTCGCGATCGCGGAGTCGTTCCAGTCGGTGATCGTGCCATCGAAGATCCCCGCGAGGACGGCGCCGGTCAGCTGGAGCGGGCCCGAGACCCCCGGGAGGTCGTAGACGATCGCGACCGAGGAGAGCGCCACCGGAACGAACGTGTAGCCGGTGCCCGCCGGGACCCCCGCCGGCGCGCCGGGCCCGAGATACGTCGCGACGAACCGCGAGGAGAGGCCGCCGAGGACCGTGGCGACCTCGTTGGTCCCGGCGTCCGAGGCGTTCACGAGGATGCAGCCGCCCACGGACTGGGAAAGAGAGGAACCGGACGACGCGAGCCACGTCGCGTACGAGGGATCGAGCCCGGAGCCGACCGCGCCCACCAGGCGGACGTCGACGCTCGAACAGGTCTGGAGCTGGAACCCGCCCGGGCTCGGGTGGGTGGAGAGGTTGATCCAGCCCGTCACCTGCCCGACGCCGGCGGCCACCGCGATCACCGCGACCGCGATGACCACGGCCCCCCAGACGTCGGTCGGGCGGCGCTTCGGGAGCACGATCCCCGCGGCCGTCGCTTCGCGCTCGAAGGCCTGCTCCTCGTCGGTGATGGGGGGCGTTCCCGCGTCGTCCATGCCGCGATGGGTTCTCCCTCGACGAATAGCACCGAAGATAGGGCGGCCGGAGGCATATGAAGTCTTGCGACCCCCCGAGAATTCCGATCGCCCCACACGCATGGATACATACCGCCCGGACCGGGGCGGACCCGACCCGGGCGCGGCCGGTAGGCTTCTTAGTTCCGCCACGCTCGCCGGGGCCATGGAACGGGTGCTCGAGTCCGACCGAGTGGTCCGGGCGCCGCGCGGCCCGACGCTCTCCTGCCGAGGGTGGGGCCAGGAGGCCGCCTATCGCCTGCTCCAGAACAACCTCGACCCCGAGGTCGCGCGGGACCCCCATCACCTCATCGTCTACGGCGGTCGGGGCAAGGCCGCCCGGGACTGGGGATCGTTCGATCGCATCCTGAACGCCCTGCGGACGCTCGCCAACGACGAGACGCTCCTCATCCAGTCGGGAAAGCCGGTCGGCGTGTTCCCGACGCAGGCGGACGCGCCGCGCGTCCTGATCGCCAACGCGCTCCTCGTGCCCCGCTGGGCGACGGACGAGATCTTCTGGGACCTCGAGGCGCGCGGGCTCACGATGTACGGCCAGATGACCGCCGGCTCCTGGATCTACATCGGGACGCAGGGGATCCTGCAGGGAACGTACGAGACGCTCGCGTCGCTCGCCCGGGTCGAGTTCGGGGCGCCCGATCTCTCGGGACGCTGGATGTTGACGAGCGGCCTCGGAGAGATGGGCGGAGCCCAGCCGCTGGCCGTGACGATGCTGGGGGGCGTCGCGCTGGTGGTCGATGTCGACCCGCGGGCGATCGCCCGACGGCTGGAGCACCGCTATCTGGACCTCGTCGCCCCGAACCTCGACGACGCGCTGGCCCGGGTTAAGGAGGCGGTCGGCGCGCGCCGGGCGCTCTCGGTCGGGCTGTGCGCCAACGCCGCCGACGTCTTTCCCGAGATCGTCCGCCGGGGCATCGTTCCGGATATCGTCAGCGACCAGACGGCCGCGCACGACCTCAGCGTGGGGTACATCCCACAGGGGCTCAGCGTGGAGGAGGCGGAGAGCGTCCGCCGGTTCGACCGGTCGGGATACCTCACCAAGGTCCGCGCCTCGATCGCGAGCGAGGCGAAGGCGATCCTGGAGCTCGAGCGCAAGGGCGCCCGCGCCTTCGATTACGGCAACAACTTCCGCACGCAGGCGCGGGAGGCGGGCGTCGCCGACGCGTTCGATATCCCCGGATACGTCCCGAAGTACATCCGGCCCCTGTTCGCGGTCGGCAGCGGCCCGTTCCGCTGGCTCGCGCTGGGCGGTGACCCCGCGGACATCCGCCGCATCGACGCGATGATCGTGCGGGAGTTCGCCGACAACGAGCCCCTCGTCCGCTGGATCCGCCTCGCGGGGGAGCGGGTGAAGTTCCAAGGCCTCCCGGCCCGGATCTGCTACATGGGATACGGCGAGCGCGAGCGGTTCGGGCACCTCGTGAACGACCTCGTCCGCTCGGGCGAGCTGGCCGCTCCGATCGCCATCGGGCGGGACCACCACGACACGGGGAGCGTCGCGAGCCCGTTCCGGGAGACGGAGGCGATGCGCGACGGCTCCGACGCGATCGCGGATTGGCCCGTCCTCAACGCGCTCCTCAACGTGGCCAGCGGAGCCACTTGGGTCTCGGTGCACCACGGCGGCGGGGTCGGGATCGGGAACTCGATCCACGCGGGACTCGTGATCGTCGCGGACGGGACGCCGGACGCGGACCGGCGGATCGGGCGGACGCTCCACAACGATCCGGGGATCGGCGTAGCGCGCCACGCGGACGCGGGGTATCCCGAATCGCTACGCATCGCCGCGAGCGCGCGGTTCCGGGTGCCCGACGTACCGTGAGCTCGGCGGACCGACCGTGCGACACCATAGCATAGGGTCCAAATGACCCCGCGCGGGGCGGCACGGCCGTTTATCATGCGGCACCGCGAGTGGCGCCCTGACGGAGAACGTCCGTCGCGAAGGAGAAGCGAAGAAAAATGTCGGCGATCGGAGGAACGAAGGGATGGATCGTGCTCTCGGCGGTGGCGGTGCTGGCAGCGATGCTGCTGGTCCCGACCGTGGCGGGCACGGCGAGCGCTTCCCCCGCTCCACAGTCGACGGCGACGCCGTCGAATCCGTGGGCGTACGGGGGCGAAGGGTACTCGAACGGTTCGATAACCATCGGGCCGTCGACCCTGACGTGGAACGCGACGTTCGGCTGGACGGTCATCTTCACCGAGACCAACACCAGCGCGACGGTCTACCAGCTCGAGGAGCAGCGGACCGTGGGGGTCGGCATCACGTCGACCTACACCGGCCCGAACACGACGGCGAGCTACAGCTACCACGGGCAGGAGATCGACACCGCGTTCGTGAACGTCACGGACGCCGCGACGGTCTACGAGCACGGCGTGGCGGCTCCGGCGATCGGGATCCTCAACGACTCCCTGGCCATCGCGGCCGGGATCGCGGAGTCGATCGCGATCACCCACGGGACGGTCTCGCGGTCGGCCAGCCTCGACGTCAACGGGACGCTGCACACGATGGCGGCGTTCGCGCCGGCGCTCGGGCTGATCCCGCTGAACCTGACCGGCGTGAGCACCTGGAACGCGACCTCGAACCTGACCCAGAGCGGGGCGTGGACCCTGAGCTGGGCGTGGACGAACGACGGGTTCTTCAACAACACGTCGTCCGGGAGCAACAGCACGGGCGGCAACGAGTCGGTCTCGGGGCCCGTGCACCTCACGGGCTACGTCGCCGACCAGTCGTGGCCGGTGCCGGTCTTCCAGGACCACAAGAACCGCACGTCGATCCTCCTGGTGATCGAGGGCCCGCGCGGGAACTACGCGCTCTATGACGGGTTCATCCTGAGCCCGCCCGGCTTCGGGCTGTTCGGAGGCGGGGTCCACCCGTTCGACGGCCAGGCGCTCGGCAGCGCGTCGATCTCGGGCCAGGCGATCTACGTCAGCCAGGGTCCCCGCGGACCGCAGATCACGGCGGGCGCGACCTCGTTCACCGGGGTCGACTCGTCGATCGGCAGCCCGCTGGGCGGCTCGAACCCCGCGGCCTCCTCCTCCGGCCCCTCGGGGACGGTGCAGGGAGCCCCGATGACCGTGCCGGCGGCCCAGGCCGAGAACGCCTGCCTCACCTCCGGGTGCGGCGGCGCGGCGGCGGCGGGCCCGCTCAGCTCGGGCCTGGTGCTCGTGATCGTCGCGGTCGCGGTCGTGGCCTCGGTCGGGCTCGTCTCGGCGATCGGGTGGCGATCCTACGCCCGGCGCCGCACGGGATCGAACGGCGGATTCCCCGGGACCGGCCCGAACGGTGTTCCCCCCACCGCTCCCGGCCAGCCCCCCCGCCAGAACTGAACCCGGCGTGCGCGCCCGGTGGGTCCCCCGCGGGACCCACCGCAACCCCTTCCCCCTACCTTTCTTCGGTCGTCCGAGCGGCCAGTCGGGCGCGCGCCGCGATCAGGACCGTCCGATCCACGGCGTAGGCGACCTGCTTCTCGGCGTCCGCCACCGGGACCCAGGCGGCGCGGTCGAACGTCGACTCGAGATGCGGGGTCCGCTCGTCCGTGGCGCCGAGGAAGTAGACTACGGTCTTGTGCACGTTCGCGCTCTTCTTCGGCTGGTAGAACCGGTACGAGACCTCCGCGATCTCCTCCCCGAGCACCACGCGCTCGAAGCCGGTCTCCTCGCGAACTTCCCGGAGCGCCGCGGTCGCGAGCGACTCGCCCGGGTCCACGTGGCCCTTCGGAAGGCACCACCGGTCCTCGTCGGCCTGGTGCAGGAGGAACACCGTGCCCGCGGCAGCGTCCACGATCGCGGCCCCGGCCGCGATCTCGGCCACGATCGGGGCGTCGGGTCGGAACGGCTGGGTGGTGGCGCGCACGGACGCGACCGAGACGGCGTGAGGTAAGAACGCTTGCGCGCGGCGGCCGACCAACGCTTATCTCGCGTCGTCCCTCGGGACGCCCCGATGCTCGACGCCGGCGAGGAGTACCACGACCTCGCCACGCTCGTGCGCCGAAAAGCGGTCAAGAACGGAGACCGGGTCGCCCTCCGCTTCGCGTCGTCCTCACTGACCTACCGGCAACTCGATCGGGAGACGGACCGACTCGCCCGCGGCCTCGCCGCCGCGGGACTCGGCCCGGGCGATCGCGTGGCGGCGCTCCTGTTCAACACCCCCGAGTTCCCCGTCCTCTGGTTCGCGCTGGCCAAGCTCCGCGCGGTGCTGGTGCCGCTCAACACGGGCCTCAAGGGAGACATCCTCCGCTACGAGCTCGCCGACTGCGGGCCGGCCGCCCTCGTGATCGACCGCCGGCTCTGGGACGCCTACGCCCCGATCCGCGAGGGGCTCGCGATCCCGCGCGAATGGGTCGCGGATCCCGAAGGGCCGCCGGGGGCGCTCCCGTCCGGGGCGAGGCCCTTCGCCGACGTCGCGCGGGACGGACCCGCCCGAGACGATCCCGCACCGGCGCCGCACGAACCGGCCGAGATCCTGTACACCAGCGGCACGACCGGCCCGCCGAAGGGGGCCGTCATCCCCCACGAGAAGCCGCTCGTGACCGCGCGCGAGATCGGGCTCCGCAGCCGCCTCGACCCGGGGTCGATCCTGTTCACGGCGCTGCCGCTCTTCCACTGCAACGCCCAGGAGATGACCACCCTCGTCGCGCTCCTGAACGACCTCACCGCCGCGTTCGACGAGCGGTTCCACGCGTCCACGTTCTGGGAGTCCGCGGCCCGCGTCGAGGCGACGCATGTCTCCCTGCTCATCGCGATGATCAACGTCCTGTACAAGCAGCCGGCGAAGGCGACGGACCGGGCGCACCGCGTGCGGACCGCCCTGACGGCCGGCACGACGCGCGCGATCTGGGCGGACTTCGAGCAGCGCTTCGGCCTCACGATCCTAGAGCTCTACGGGATGACCGAGTGCGGCTGCACCACGCTGATGAACCCGCCGGACCGCGTCCGCGTCGGATCCGTCGGCACGCCCCTCGGCTTCGTGGAGGCGGAGGTCGTCGACGACGAGGACCGACCGGTCCCGACCGGGGTCCGTGGGGAGCTCGTCGTGCGCCCCCGCGCGCCGTTCACGATGTTCCTCGGCTACCTCGGAAAGCCGGAGAAGACCGTCGAGGCCTGGCGGAACCTCTGGTTCCACACCGGCGATTACGTCACGCGCGACGCGGACGGGTACTACTACTTCGTCGACCGGAAGAAGGACGTGATCCGGCGCCGCGGGGAGAACCTCGCTCCATACGACGTCGAGACCGTGCTCAACCGCCATCCGGCCGTGTTCGAGTCGGTCGTGGTGGGCGTCCCATCGCCCCTGGGCGAGGAGGACGTGAAGGCGTTCGTCCTGCTCCGCCCGGGCGCGAGCGCGACGCCGCGCGAGCTGTTCGAGTACTGCGTCGCCGAGCTGCCGTTCTTCATGGTGCCGCGGTACCTCGAGTTCCTGGACGAGATCCCCAAGACCGCGAACCAGAAGGCCCAGCGCTACCTCCTCCGGCAGCGCACGGGAGGCACGCAGTACGACCGCGAGGCGCTCGGGATCGCTGTCCGGCCGCGCTGACGAGGGGGCCGCGCCCGGCGGGCCGGCGGTCGTGCTCGACACGAACGTGCTGTTCCTGCCGCTCACCGCAGGATTCCCCCTCGAGGCCGAGCTCGCACGCCTCGTCCCCGGGGGCCGCCTCGTGCTGCCTTCCTCAGCGAGCGACGAGCTCGATCGGCTGGCCGTCTCGGGCACGCCGCGCGCCGAGGCCGCGCGGCGCCTCGCGGCGCGCCTCCCCCGCGAGGCCACCGCCGAGCGGGGCGACGCGGGGATCATCGACGTCGCACGTCGCCTGCGGGCGACCGTCGTGACGGCGGACCGCGAGCTCCAGGATCGCCTGCTCGCTCTCGGGATCCCCGTGCTCGTGCCCCGGGACCGCCACCGGCTCGAGCGCCGGGACGGGCGCCGTGCCGCCGCCTCCGGGAACTCTTAAGAATCGCACCCGGCTCCAATCGGTCGACCCCGGAAGCTCGATGCGCGACGACGACCGGATGATGGATCTCCCGAACGAATTCGGGAGCGGCATCGTGGGCGTCTGCGACATCTGCGGAAAGCGCCAGGCGGTCATCATCCTGCAGAAGGAGCGCTTCAAGCTCTGCGTGCTCGACTTCCTGAACAAGACCTGGATCAAGTCCGAGAAGACCCCCGGCGCGCCCGCCCCGCTCTATCGCAGCGACCGGATCTGGTTCGAGAGCCCCTCGCTGCCCGAGGGCAAGGCCCCGGCGATCGTTCTGACGCCCACCAAGATCGTGCGCCACCCGGTGGTGCTGGTCACGCCCGATGTCTTCGGGATCACCACGACCCTCCTCGACGCCGCGATCCGGTTCGCCCGCGACGGCTACGAGGTGCTCGTGCCCGACATCGGCAAGACGGCGAGCGTCGGGCCGGGGCACCACCTGGCCCTCCGCACCGGCGCCCAGTTCCGCGGCGGGGTCTCGTCGCGCTCCCGGCGGGTCCTGAGCATGGTCAACCTCTACGCCGACGCGCTCTCCTACCTGCGGACCCGCGAGATGGTCGACGGGACGAAGTCGGCGCTCTTCGGGGCCTCGTACGGCGGGAGTCTCGCGCTCGCCGTCGCCGCGCAGGACTCGCGCCTCGCGGCGGTCGCGCTCGCGTATCCGCAGCCGGTGGTCCCGGCCGATCTCGGCCGGCTCGTCACCGCGCCGATGCTGTTCGTCGGGGGCACGCACGACCCCGCGTCGGAGAGGGCGCGACGCCAGCTCGCCGCGCTGTCGGGCCCCGAGGCGCCGACGGTCGAGTACTACGCCGTGCCGGGCGGACGGCACGGGTTCCTCGGCCGGGATCTCCCGGGCTACGACATCCGGCTCGCCGAACCGGCCTGGGCGCGCATCCTCGGCTTCCTGAAGCTGCGGCTCGCCCCGCCGGCCCCGCGTCCGCCGACCCCGCCGACGGTGACCGACCCGCTCCGCGGGTCCGCCCCCGTCGCCAAGGCGCCGCCCGTCGCCGCCGGCGCTCCGCCGACGCCCGCGCGCGCCTGACGACGGCTACGCCGTCACGTTCGACGCGGTCTCGACCAGCTCCTTCGCCGCGCGCGTGAACCGCATCAGCTTCGCGAGGTTGCCCCGTACCTTGAACGTCCCGTCGAGGATCGCCTTCACCGGATCGACCTCGTGGCGGACGAGACGCTGCCAGTTCTCGGCCGTCCCTTCGTAGACGAACTCCGCCGCCACGGACCGCGCGTCCGGCTGATAGGTCGCCGACCGGCACTGCCCGTTCGCGAGGTCGAGCAGGACGCCCGGCGCCGGCTGGGCCGGATCGGGCGGCCGGACGAGGAGCAGGATGTCCCCGACCCACGCCTTCGCGGCCTCGGCGTACGCCGCGTTCTCGTTGAGGGCCTTCTGGAAGGCGGCGGCCCACTCGGCCGAGGGGAACGGCATCTCCGGCCCACGCGCGCGTCGCGATAAAGCGGTGGCGCGGACGCTACGCCTCAGGGTACTCGTAGAATCCGCGGCCCGTCTTGCGACCGAGGTGGCCGGCGGCGACGAGCTGTCGGAGGAGCACCGAGGGCCGGTACTTCGGATCCCCGAACTCGCGGAACAGCGTCTCGGAGACGTCGAGGGAGATGTCGAGCCCGACCAGGTCGGCGAGCTCGAACGGTCCCATCGGCATGCCGGCGCCGGCCTTCATCGCCGCGTCGATGTCGCGCGACGAGGCGAGCCCGGCTTCCAGGGCGAAGCACGCCTCGTTCATCACCGGCATCAGCAGCCGGTTGACCACGAACGCCGGGGACTCCTTGACCCGGATCGGGACGAGCGGATAGCGGTGGTTCTTGAGCCCCTGCAGGAACTCGATCACGTCGGTCACTACGTCCTCGCGGGTGTCCACCCCGCCGGCGACCTCGACCAGAGGGAGGGCGTACGGCGGGTTGAAGAAGTGCGTCACCAGCGTCTCCCGCACGTGCTTCAGCCCGCGGGCGAGCGCGGTGATCGACAGCGACGAGGTGTTCGAGCCGATCACGGCGTAGTCGGGGATGACGGCGTCCAGGGCCTCCAGGACCGGACGCTTGACGTCGACGCGCTCGAAGACCGCTTCGACGACGAGGTCGACGTCGCGGAACGCCTCGTAGTCCGTCGCCCCGTGCACCCGGGCGACCACCTGATCGCCCCGCGCGCGCGTGAACTTGGGCGCGAGCTTCTCGCCCAGGCGGCTCTTCTGCGCGTCGGTGAGATCTCCGATGAGGTCGCTGATCCGCTCGAGCTCCTTCGGTGCCCGGCCTTCCTGGAACCGGACCAGCTCCTCGACGATCCCCCGCACCTTCGCGAGGCCTTTCGCAACCAGGTCCGCGTTGACGTCCTTGAGGACGACCTCGAGGCCGTTGTACGCGAGCACCTCGGCGATCGCCGCGCCCATCGTTCCCGCGCCCACGACCCCGGCTTTGGCGACGCGCATCGGTGCACCCGCGCGGGCACCGCGGCCGCGCTACATAACGGCCGGGGGGTCTAGGTACCCGAGAGCGGCCCACCGGGACCGCGGCCCCGCCGACCCAGGTCGGTCATGATCTGGTCGAACTGCTCCCGGGTGATCTCCCCGCGCGCGTACCGCTGCCGGGCGATCCGGACCGCCGGATCCGGACCGCGGTTCGGGCCGCCATACCCCCCTCCGCGGCCCTGGGTGCGGGCCGTCCAGAACGAGATCCGCAGCAGGAGGAACCCGAGCCAGACGATGATGAACAGGAGCAGGAATCCGCCGAAGAATCCGAAGTAGGGATGGTTCCCGAACGGCGTAGGACCGAACGCTCCGTTGACGTAGAGCAGCAACAGCACCCCGACGACCGCCACGACCGCGAGTGCGACGGCGGCGACCAGCCAGATGCGACGGCGGCGTGGCCGGCGGGGTCCCCCGTATCCGCCGTACGCGCCGGGATAGGCGCCCGGCACTCCATACGGACCCGGATAGCCCGCCGGAGGGGTCGACGCCCCGGGAAGACTCCCCGGACCTCCGGACGACCCCTGCATCGCCGGACGATCGGGCGCCGCGTATCTCAACATTTGCCTCCTTGGGCGGGCGCGCGCCCGGCGGTCGAGGGAGACACGCCGATTTCCGAGCGAAGCCTTAAGGAGCCGACCGGGCTCGAGAGAGACGCGCGGGGATAGCCCAGCCTGGTAAGGCGCAGGATTGCTAATCCTGTGGTGATTTCACCTCGGGGGTTCAAAGGGGCACCGGGATCCCCCGGGGCCCGGAGCATCCCCCTCCCCGCGTGCCGGTTCCGCTAGGCACCGGGCTCGGAGCTCGCGCGATACACCGGACCATCCTGACGGACCGCGACCACCGCGCCGACGGCGGGCAAGGGCCCGTCCACGACCGCGAGCACGCGCACCGATTCGGGCAGCTCGACGAGCGCGAGCCGGTGGGGGGCGGTCCAGCCGGGCGGGGGGTTGGTCAGCTCGGTGGAGGCGAGCACCGTGCCGAGCGCCGGCGAGGGATACGGACGCACGTCGGTCGATCCGCAGCGCGGGCAGGCCCCGTCCGTCGGAACGAACCGGGCCCGGCAGTTCTCGCACCGGCTCAGCTCGATGGTCGGCTCGTTCACGCGCCGGACTCCGGGCCGAGGATGGTGACGAAGTTATGCGATCCGACGCCGCTCATCGCGTGCGCGAGGCCGATCCTCGGATGCCCCGGCACCGAGTGCCCGCCGGCCTCTCCCCGCAGCTGGAGCGCGACCTCGGCGATCTCGGCCAACCCGCTCGCGGCGATCGGATGGCCGCGTCCGATGACGCCCCCGCTCGGGTTGACCGGGGTCCGCGCCTCGAGCCCGAACTCGCCGGCGGCGAGGGCCGCGGGGCCGGCGCCCGGCGCGTGCAGCCCCAGATCCTCCACATGGAGGAAGAGGAACGGAGAGAACGCGTCGTGCACCTCGACGACGCCGACCTCCTTCGGGCCCAGGTGGGCATTCTCGTAGGCTCGCTTGGCCGCGGTGCGGGTGGCCGCGAAGGTCGCGAGGTCGTCACGATCGATCAGGCGCAGCGAGTCGAATCCCTGGCCGAGCCCCAGCACCGTCGCGGGACCGGTGCCGCGCTCGAGCACCAGCGCGACCGCGCCGTCGGACATCGCGGAGCAGTGGAGGAGCCGCAGCGGATCCGCGACCATCCGGCTGGCGGCGACCTCCTCGGGCGTCACGGGTTTCTGGAACTGCGCGGCGGGATTCCGGGCGGCCATCGATCGCGCGTGGACGGTGGCGGCGTCCGCGACGGCGGGACTCAACCCGAACCGCTGGAAGTAGCGCTGCGACGCGATCGCGGCGAGCCCCGGCATCGTCGCCCCGGCCGCGACCTCGGACGGGTGGAGCGACGCCGCCAGGTCGCGGGTGTTCGCGGCCGTGGACCGGTCGGTCATCTTCTCCGTCGCGACCACGAGCGCGCGCTCGAACCGACCGGACTCGAGGGCGAGCACGGCGGCGTGGAAGCACATCCCGCCGGTCCCGCTCGCGGACTCGACGCGGTACCCGGACGTCGATTCGAGCCCGAGCCGCTCCGCGATGCGGGGCAGCAGCGCCTCGGGTCCGTGCGGACCGTGGGCCATCATCGAGCCGGCCACGAGCAGGTCGATCGGCTTGCGTCCGACCCCCTCGAGCGCGATCCCCGAGGCCTCGGCGGCGAGATCGATCTGGTTCTCCGGGCGCTTCCCGAAGCGGCCCACGCCGACCGATGCGACGTGCACGCTCACGACGCCACCCGTGGCGTCGGCTCGGTGAGGCTCCGGACGGTGGCGAGGAACCGGGAGAGCGGCATCCCCTCGTCCCATCGGAGGATGCCATGACCCCCGCGGGTGGTGCTGACCGGCGGGAGGCGCCGGCAGATGAACCGGAGCGTGCCGGTGCTCGGCACCTCGCTCGCGAGGAAGATCCGCCACGGTTCCTCGGAGCGCCGGCCGAGCCGGCGGTAGGCGTAGAGCACGGTGAGGCCGACCCGGCCGACGGCCCGCCGGTGCGCGGCGAGCTGCAGGTCGGCGCGTCCGCTCGCGTCGGTGAACCGGATCACGTCGCCCGAGGCGGCTTTGACCTCGAGCGGGAACGCGAGCTCCCGGCGCAGCGCCACGAGATCGAACCCGAGCGAACCGGCGCCGCGGATCACGAGGAACGGCTCGTGGACGATGCGCTCGAAGTCCGCCCGGTCCTCGGGGAGCAGCGTGCGCAGGTAGGCGCGCACCGCCGCGAGGTCGCCCTGGAGCAAGGTCCTCAGCTCGCGCTCGTACGCGGAAGAGGCCCGCCCGACCACGGCCGCGCAGTCTCGAGCGGCCTAAAATATATCCCGGTCGAGCGGTAGCGCGGTCCGTGTCGGCCGCCGGGACCCTCGAGCTCGTCGTGCCGGACCTGCCGGTCGCGCGCG
>JASIBA010000056.1 GCA_030041735.1 Thermoplasmata archaeon
CTCATCGCGGGCGCGACCACCGACGACGCGCGCCGAAAGCTGCTCGAGCCGGCGCTGCGGGCGCACTTCCGCCCGGAGTTCCTCAATCGGCTGGACGAGATCGTGATCTTCCACGCGCTCACCGAGCGCGAGATCGCCGGGATCGTCGACCTGCAGCTCCAACAGGTCGCCGTCCGGCTCGCCGACCGTCGCGTCTCCCTCCGGGCGACGCCGGCCGCGAAGCTGGTCCTCGCCGAGATTGGTTTCGATCCTCAGTTCGGCGCCCGGCCGCTCAAGCGGACGATCCAGCGCGAGGTCGTCGATCCCCTCACGGTCAAGATCCTCGCCGGCGAGGTGCCCGACGGCAGCGAGGTCACCGCCGACGCCAAGGACGGGGAGATCGTCCTGGCGATCGGCCGTCCCAAAGCGTCGAGGACCGGCGCGGCATGACGACCGGGGTCACCGTCGCGGTCGTGGGCGGCACTGGCGTCGCGAAGGAGCTCGGGAAGAAGGGGACGACCTCGGACCTCACGCTCTTCAACGAGGTGCACGACGAGCACGCGGTCACCCTGGTCGAGCCGACCCAGTTCCCCGAGAAGTTCCCACCGCTCGTGACCGCCCTCGCGATGGCGGACCGCGCCCTGCTCGTGGTCCCGGAGCTCACCCGGCCGGTGGCGGAGACGATCGCGACCACGGAGATGGTCGACGTCCCGACGACGGTCGTGACCGGCGCGGCGGTCGGGGAGGCGGAGCTCGCCCGCGCCCTCCGCGGCGGTCGCCTCGAATCCGCCGAGCGCCGGCCGCTCGACCTTCCCCATCTGCGGGAGCTCATCGAGTCCTGGAAGGCGCCGGCGCTCGAGGGTCCGGTCGAGGTGCCGATCGACCACGCCTTCCCCGTGAAGGGCGTCGGCGCGGTCGCGCTCGGCGTGGTCCGTCGGGGCACCCTGCGGGCCCACGACAAGCTGAGGCTCTGGCCGACCCCGAAGCTCGTGGAGGTGCGGAGCCTCCAGGTCCACGACATCGATCGAAAGGACGCGGCGTGCGGCGAGCGCGTCGGGGTCGCGCTCCGCGGCGTCGAGGCCGACGAGCTCGAACGGGGTCAGGTGCTCGCGCCCGAGGGCGCGATGCGGGTCGCAGCCCGCCTGGAGGGCGGGGAGCTCGCGCGGTGCCGCTACTACCGGGGCGACGCGGGCACCGGCGCCCGCGTCCACCTCGGCCTCGGGCTCCAGATGGTCCCCGGGTCGCTCGACGAGGTCGGACCGGATCGCGTGGTCGCGACGACGGACCGACCGGTGGTCTCCGCCCCGGGGACCGCCGTGATCGTGATGGACCTCTCGGTACCCGCCGGCCCGCGGATCGTGGGCCGCTTCACGCTGGCGTGAGGACGGGCGCGGAGCCCGTCACGCGAACATCGTGACGGACTCCTTCCGGAGCTCTTCCTCGCCGATGACCTTCTCGATGGCCCGCTCGAAGTCGGTGATCGTGACGCTGTCGCGCTCCTCGCGGATGGCCCACATCCCGGCCTCCGTGCAGATGGCCCGGATGTCGGCGCCCGTCGCGCCCTCGCACCGGCCCGCCAGCGTCTCGAAGTCGACCGGCTCGCGGATCGCCATGCCCCGCGAGTGGATGCGGAAGATCTCCGCCCGGCCCTGGTAGGTCGGCACCGGGATCTCGATGATCCGGTCGAACCGGCCCGGCCGGAGCAGCGCGTCGTCCAGGATGTCGGGGCGGTTCGTCGCGGCGATGATCTTCACGTTGGAGAGCGGCTCGAAGCCGTCCATCTCAGCGAGCAGCTGCATCAGGGTCCGCTGGACCTCGCGATCCCCGCTCGTGGCGACCTCGAGGCGCTTCGCCCCGATCGAGTCGACCTCGTCGATGAAGATGATCGTCGGCGCCTTCTCCCGCGCGAGCTGGAACAGCTCGCGGACGAGCCGCGCCCCCTCCCCGATGTACTTCTGAACGAGCTCGCTGCCCACGAGCCGGACGAACGTCGCGTTCGTGTGGTGGGCGACCGCCTTCGCGATCATCGTCTTCCCCGTCCCGGGCGATCCGATGAGGAGGACGCCCTTCGGGGGGTCGACGCCGACCTTCTTGTACAGCTCGGAGCGGAGCAGCGGGTACTCGACGGCCTCGCGGATCTCGCGGATCTGGTCGGACAGCCCGCCGATGTCGGAGTAGCTGATCGTCGGCTTGTCCACGATCTCGCTGGCGGTCACCAGCGGATCGAGCGACGCGGGCAGCACGCCCATGACGGCGAGCGTCTGCTTGTTGAGCGCGACCCGGCTCCCGACGCTGATCTTCGAGTGCTCGACCGACTCGGCCGAGTTCACCACGAAATCCGGCCCCGTCGACGACTTGACGATCACCCGGCCGTCGGTGAGCACGTCGCGGACGCTGCCCACGATGAGCGGCGGGTAGCGCAGGCGGTCCAGCTCGGTCTTGAGCCGCTTGACCTCGCGCTGCAGGCGGAGGATCTCCGCCTCCATGTAGTGGCGCTCGCTCTCGACGCGTTTGATCGCCTCGGCGAGCTGGGTGTTCCGCAGCTCGAGGAAGTTGAGCCGATCGAACGCCTCGTGCGGCGCGGACGGTGTATCGGTATCGCTCATGAGCTTCGGACCCGGAGCCCCCCCGGCGGATTCCGGATAGTGACAAAGCGGGGGCCGCTTATAACGAGTGGTCATGGAGAGGAGCCGGAGCGCCGGCGTCGGGCCCGGCGACCCGTGCACAATCGCCTCCGCGTTCGCGCCGGCCCACGTGACCGGGATCTTCCGGCCGGCGAGCCGGGGCCGCGACCCCCGGGAGCGCGGCTCCCTCGGCGCGGGGATCGTGCTCGAGCTCGGCGTCCGCGCGACGGCCGAACTCAGGCCGAGCGATCGCCCCCGCCGGATCGTGACGAGCGATCTCGGGCGGCCGCTCCCGATCTCGGAGGACGTGGCGCGTCGTCTGTTCTCGGACCGGATTGGGACGCTCCGCGTCCGGCTGACGCACGAGCTCCCGGTCGGTCAGGGGTTCGGGATGAGCGCGGCGGGCGCCGCGGCGACCGCGCTCGCCGTCGCGCCGTTGGTCGGGGCGTCCCGCGCGCGGGCGTTCGAGATCGCGCACCTCGCCGACCTGTTCGGCGGGGGCGGGCTCGGGGGCGTCGCCGCGATCGCGGGGGGCGGCGGCCTCGAGTTCCGCGAGCGACCGGGAGTACCTCCCTGGGGCCGAGTGCGCCACCGAGCCCTCGAGGGCACGGTGCTGGTCGGCGTGGTGGGCCGACCGATCCCCTCCCCGCGCGTCCTTACGAGCGCGTCCGCGCTCCGCCGGATCGACCGGGCGTCGGGCGCGCTCGACGGCCTGCTGCGCCGGCCGACCTCGACCGGCTTCTTCGCCGCCAGCGAAGCGTTCACGGACCGAGCGGGACTGAGCCCGCCGTCGCTCACCCGCCTGCTGCGCGCGCTGCGACGCTGCGACGCGTGGGCGGCGCAGGCGATGTTCGGGCGCACGTTCTTCGCCCGACCCCGCTCCGCGGGCGCGCGCACGGCCGTGCTCGACGTGCTCCGCCGGGCCGGCGTGCCGACGCTGGAGGTCGGCGCCTCCCCCGGCGGTGCCCGGTCCCTCGGCACGCGCGGCCCGCGCGCGCAACCGTTTTAATGGGAGGGCCGTCTCGGCCGCGCCCATGACGCGCAAGCCGGCCCGGATGTACCGCAAGGTCGAGGGGCAGGTGTACACCCGCCGCGAGTACATGGGTGGGGTCCCGAACTGCCGGGTGACCCAGTTCGACACCGGCGACCTCCGCGCCTCCTTCCCGGTCGCGCTCACGCTCGGCACGGAGGAGGCGGCACAGGTGCGCGACATCGCGCTCGAGGCGGCCCGCATCAGCGCGGTCCGCGTGCTGGAGAAGAACGCGCCGAACCAGTTCCACCTGAAGGTGCGCCGCTACCCCCATCAGATCCTGCGCGAGCACAAGATGGCGATGGGCGCGGGCGCGGACCGTATCTCCGACGGGATGCGCCGGGCGTTCGGCAAGCCCGTCGGCCACGCGGTGCGCGCGCAGATCGGCACCGAGCTCCTGACGGTCTACACCACCGAGGAGCACGTGCCCGACGCGAAGGAAGCGCTGCGGAAGGCGTCCCACAAGCTCCCGGTGCCGACGCGCGTGATCGTCAGCCGGTCGGCTTCGTAGGGCCGGGCCGTACCACCAGGACCGGCACCGACGCGTGCGTCACGAGCGCGCTCGAGACGCTCCCGAGGAAGATCCGCTTCGTGGTCGAGAGGCCGCGGGATCCGACGACCAGGAGGTCGGTCGGATGCGCGTCCAGGTAGTCGAGGATCTGGTCGACGACGACCCCTTCCAGCGCGACGCCGGAGACCGAGGCGAAGCCACCCTTCTGGACGTGCTTCACCGCCGCGTCGACGATCTCGCGGTAGCGCGGCAGCTCGCTCGGCGGGATCACACCGGGGCTGAACGGCTCGCCCGGCGCCACGTAGACGGGAACGTACGGCGCGACCGCGACCACCGTGAGCGAAGCGTGATAGTGCTGGGCAAGGTCGAGCGCGACCTCCAGCGCGTGGGCGGCGTTCGCCGAACCGTCGACGGAGACCGTGATGCGGTGGAATCCAACCGAGCTCATCGGGGCGGCCAGCCGCCCGAGGGTACTTGGCGGTTTCGCGGTCGCTCCCGTCCGGGCCCGAGCTCCGGGCGCGCCGATCGGCCCGATCCGTGCCACAACCCTTTTTAATCGAGGGCTCGCCTGCCCACGCAGGGCAGGTGCACCTCCGTGCCTCCTACGTGCAGCAACTGCGGCGCCAACGACTTCGTCTGGGCGAACGACCTCAAGACCGGAACGCTCGGGCGGGGCGAGCTATCGCTCCGGCGCGGCGGCGAGCTCTCGATCGGGACCCGCATCTGCCGGAGCTGCGGGCACGCGGACCTGTTCGTGAAGGATCCCTCGGTCCTACGGCAGCCGCACACCTGGCGTCCGGGAGAATTCACCCCCATCGCGGGCCACCCGCCCGGCACGACCACGTCGCCATCCCCGGGTTCGAGCCCCGTGCCGTCGAGCCCCTCGCCGGCCCCCGGGCCGATCCTTCCTCCTCCCCCTCCGCCCCCGGCGCCCCCTCCCACGCCGCCGATGGCCGAACCCGCTCCGCCCCCGCCTCCGCCCGACCTCCCCGCCGAGGCTCCGGCGGCGGGTTCGGGCTCCGCAGCCGAGACCCCGGCGCCCAAGCGCACGACCCGGCGCCGGAGCGCGAAGTCGAAGAACTCCGACGCGCCGCCCCCGTCCTGAGCCGGGGGCCCCGATCGGGGGCCCTACGCGCGTTCGAGGAGCGCGACGGTCCCCTGGCCCCCGTCCGCGCACACCGAGACCACCGCGCGGGCTCCCTCCGGCATCGCCGTGAGCTCCTGAGCCGCCTGACTCAGGATGCGGGCGCCGGTGGCGGCGAACGGATGCCCGAGGGCGATCGAGCCCCCGTTCGGGTTCACGCGGTCCCACGGGAAGTCGCGGCCGATATCGAAGTCGACCCCGGCCTTCTCCCGGCGGTAGGCGGGATCCATCGCCGCCCGAACGTTCGCCAGCACCTGGGCAGCGAACGCCTCGTGGATCTCCCACAGCGCCACGTCGGTCACGCGCAGCCGGTGCCGGGCGAGGAGGCGGGGGATCGCCCGGGCCGGGGCCATCAGCATGCCCTCGGTCCGGAAGTCCACGGCCCCGACCTGCCAGTCGACGACCCGGACCGCGGGCGCGACGCCCAGCCGCGCCAGCCCGTCCCGGTCCCCGACCCAGACGGCGGCGGCTCCGTCGGTGAGCGGCGAGGAGTTGCCGGCGGTCAATGTGCCGCCGGCCCGATCGAAGACCGGCGGCAGGCGCGCGAGCTTCTCGAGGGAGGTGTCGCGCCGGGGGAAGGCGTCGTGGTCGACGCCGCCGAATGGCAGCACGAGGTCGCCGAAGAACCCCGCGTCCTGGCCGCGGATCGCCGCCTGATGGCTCGCGAGGGCCCGTGCGTCCTGGTCGGCGCGGGAGATGCCCATCTGCTTCGCCGTGTCCTCCATGTGGTCGCCCATCGTGCGGCCGCTGATGCGGTTCGCCCAGCCGCGCGTCGGGAGATCGAAGTCGTCGGGCGTGAGGCGCGCGAACGACTCGGCCGCCCGGGCCGGATCCTTTGCGAACTCCCCGAGAAGCCGCTCGGCGACCCGGTAGCGGAGTGCGATCGGGACGTGGCTCATGCTCTCGACGCCCCCGACGAGCACGAGATGCGTCTCGCCGGTCCCGACCATGCCGGTCGCGTGCAGGGCGGTGATGAAGCTCGAGGAGCAGGCCATCACCGACGAGTAGGCCGGGATCGTTGCGTCGAGCGACGCCTCGAAGGTGAGCTCGCGGGCGATGTTCGAGATCTCGGGATCCGGGATCACCTGGCCCCACGCGAGGAGGTCCGGGCGAGCCCGGCGCGCCATCTCCTGGACGACCGGGATCGAGAGCTCGAGCGACGACCGGGCGGCGTACACCCCGCCGGCCCGGACGAACGGCGTGCGGACCCCCGGAGCGAGATACACTTCGTTCATGTCGACGCCATCCTCCGCTCCCCGCGGGAGCTCAGCGGTCCCGCTCCCTCGCCGCCGACCGCCCGGAGCGCCGACGGGGGCCGGGCCCTCCCAGGGCGGATCCGCTCGCCAGATTCGAATAGCGGGGCATGGATTTGAACCATGGATCTACGGGTTATGAGCCCGTCGGGATTTCAGGACGGCCGGCGACGCCGGCCGCTTTCCTGACTACCCTACCCCGCTGTGCCGCGCCCCAGCCGGGCTCGGTATATGAACTGCGAGGGCGGCGAGCGGCGCCGCGCGTCGCCTCGCGCCGCACTCGGCCGCTCCGGGGCGAGGCGGGTCCGCCCCGACGGTGTGGGCGGCGCGCCGCGAGGGCTTATCGCGGGTGCCGCGATTCGGGGCGGCGAGGCCGACGTGCCGCACTTCGTGGTCAATTCGTACCACGGCCCGGCCTGGATCGAGGGGCGCCCGATGCGGGAGCAGGACGGGTGGCCCGAGCATCGGGCGTTCATGAACGGCCTCCCCGACGGGTTCGTCCTCCTCGGGGGTCCGGTCGACGATCACCGTCAGCGCGCGATGCTGGTCGTGAGGGCGGTCGACCTCGCCGAGGTCCACCGTCGACTCGACCCGGATCCGTGGCTCCGGTCGGGGCATCTGGTCGAAGTGATCGAGCCGTGGGAGATCCTCATCGGGGCGCCGCCCTGATCCCGACGGCGCATCGGACCCGGCGAAGGTTCCCCGATCATGGGGAGCCGGTAGGGCCCGCTACGGCCGCCCACACCGAAGCCCCGACCACGAGCGCCAGCGTCAGGAGGAGCGGGGCCACGATCCCGGCGCGCAGCCATAGGAAAGCACCCGCCAGTGCTCCCAGGAAGAGTGCGGCCGCGGAGAACAGTAGTCGTTCGGTCGGCGCCCCCGGTCTTCCGGGCACGAAGAGGCTCAGCGCTAGGGTCGTCAGCGTGGAGGTGACCACCGTGGTGCGCGTGAGCCCGGGCACCGCGAGCCGCTGGACGCCGCCCACCTGGACGCCCATCGCGAGCGCGAGCAGCGAGATGACGGCGAAGGCTCCCGGCGCCGCGCCGGCAACGTGCGTCGCCCGCGCCAGTCCGGTGGCCCCGGCGAGCAGGCCCGCTTGGACGGCCGTGAAGTTCCGAACGAGCACGTGGGGAACGGGCCGGGCCCGAACGGTCGCTCGGCCGATGACGAAGGCGCCCACCAGGAACGACGCCAGGGACGTCGCGGAACCCGCCGCGCTCACGACCGGGGCGCCGGCGACCGCGAACCCCAGGAACAGCAGGTTGCCGGTCATGTTGGCGACGAAGACCCGCCCCAATCCGAGGAAAGCCGCGGCGTCGACGCAGCCGCTGGTCACGGTCAGCAGGAGCAGGATCGGGACGAGCGCGCCGAAGCCGCCCGCCGCCGCGGTCGGTGGTGCGCCGGGTTCGGTTCCCCCCACGGGGGCGAGAGCTCGCCGGCGTAGATGGACCTTATTCCGCGCTCGGGTCGGGATCCGGTTCCGGGTCGCTCACCACGACCCATGGATCTGGGCCGAGCCTGGTCACCAGCCGCGCGCGACGTCCCGGCGGGGACGGATCGGCCGATGGGAGGCGTCGAAGCCGCAGGAGGGGTTTGAGGGGCAGGTTCACATCCGCATCGGCGACGACTTGACCCAGCCCCGCCCACACCGGGCGAGCGTGTCGAACCGAGCCGATCGCGGGCAGAACGGGTCCGTTTAGGACCGGTTTCCTCGCGCCGACGCACGGGAGCCTCGGTCGGCCGGAGGGACCGCCCGCTCTCCGGATCCGGCACAGCAGGATATTTCGAGCCGGACGGCAGTCGGCCTCGACGTCGGCCGCCATGGCGTTCGTAGACCGTGATGGAGTGAGGATCTACTACGAGGTCCGAGGCACCGGGCCGACCGTCGTCAGCATCCCGGGGCTTGGCTGCTCGGTGGCGATCGCGAAATGGATCGGATACGACACGTCCCTTCCCGGCCGTCGCCTGATCCTGGTGGACCCTCGGGGTCATGGTCGGAGTGACAAGCCCCGAGATCCGACGGCTCACCGAATCGAGGAGTATCGGGACGACATACGAGCCGTGCTCGACGCGCAGGGCGTGGAGACCGCGGTTCTCTGGGGGTTCTCCGATGGCTCGGAGATCGCGTGCGCGTTTGCGGCGGCCTACCCGAACCGGATCACCGCGCTGATCGATCATGACGGCATGGAGCCCGTCGACCTGTGCGACCCGCCCGGAAGCGAGGAACGCCGCGCCGCGGCCCGGGCGGTTCGAGCCCAGCGCGAACACCTCCTGGCCCCGATCGAGGCCGCCGAGCAGTACGCTACGCCACCGGCACTCCGAGAACTGTTCGAGCACGAAGATCCCGAAATGGTGGCGCTCCAACTGGAGAGTTGGACCCGCTGGAAAGGACCCGCGAGCGTGCTGCCGAGAGTACGGACCCCGATGTTGATCCTCGCGAATAGCTTGAGGGAAAGGGGTGGGGTGGATCGTCTGCGGAACCTGCCGGGAGGTCCGACCGAGGTACACTCGATTCCCGAGACCGGCCACCTCCGGCTCTGTTTCGAGCTACCCCTCACGCTCCCCCTGATCCGCGAGTTCGTGGCACGAACACAACCCAAAGGAAGCGGCGCGGCCGCGTAGGCCCGGCGAGGGCGGTCAGGTCGTCGAATTCGAGCGAGCTACGGCGTCGCCCGGTCGAGGAAAATCAGCCGCGGGAGGGATTTGAACCCTCGGCCTGCTCCTTACCAAGGAGCCGCTCTGCCAGCTGAGCCACCGCGGCACGCGCGTCGCGTCCCTACGCCTTCCCCTTCTTGCGCCTTGCGTCGTTCCGCGGAGCCTTCGCCCTCGGGGCCCACGGGAATCCGGCGGACCGCGCTTCCCAGTCGCTGCGGGGCCCGGCCACCGGGGCGCGCTTCGCGAGGAAGGCCTCCATGCCTTCGCGCTGATCGACCGTGCCGAACAGGCGCGCCCACAGGTCGAGCTCGTAGGCCAGGCCCGCGTCGATCCCGGGATCGATCGCCGCGTTGAGCGCGTACTTGGCCGCCGCGAGGGCCACGGGTGGCTTCTGGGCGAGTTCCTCTCCGAGCGCGAGCGCTGCGGGCAGGAGCTCCGCGCGCGGCACGACCCGATCGACCAGGCCGGCCTCGGCGGCCTCCTCCGCGCGCACCGGCCGTCCCGTCAGGATCCAACGGCGGGCGCGCGCCGCGCCGATCCGCCGGGGCAGCCGCCGGGTGCCTCCCCAGCCGGGCATGATCCCGAGATTGATCTCGGGCTGCCCGAACTGAGCGTCCTCACTGGCGATCACGAAGTCGCACGCGAGCACGATCTCGCAGCCGCCCCCGTAGGCGACCCCGTGCACCGCCGCGATGACCGGCAACGGCAGGCGCTCGATCGCACGGGTCACGCCCTGGCCGAGGCGACCGTGCGCGCGCGCCCCGTCCGGTCCCATCGGGGCCATCTCCCGGATGTTCGCCCCGGCGGCGAACGCACGCTCGGCCGCGCTCGCGAGGACGACCGCGCGGGTCTCGGGGTCGCGCTCGGTCGCCGCGATCTCGCGTTCGAGCAGTTCGAGCACCGGGCGACTGAGGACGTTCACCGGCGGATGGTCGAGCGTCAGGACCCGGGTCCGACCGATCCGCGCGGAGCGCACCATCTCGGGGGGAGCCGCCATCGGGGCCGCGACCCGTGGCGGCCTATTTATCCCGCGCGCCGCCTCGCGCCCGGGGTCCTCCGGGGTCGGTCGTGCGGTCGCTGGTCACCACCTGGTTCGGGGCGTACCTGGTCGAGGGGGACCGGGTCGTTCGGTCCGCTCCCGTACCGTTGGATCCCACCGCGCTGGCCGGGCGCGGACGTCTCCGGCGCGCCGGCGGCGTGACGCCCGAGGAGGAGGAACTGCTGGCCGACCCCGGGCGGGCGGGCTGGACCACGCGGGACCGACGCCTCGCGGACCGGGGTC
>JASIBA010000005.1 GCA_030041735.1 Thermoplasmata archaeon
GTCGCCGCCCGGGAGTTCGTGAAGGCGCCGGTCACGGAGCCGCTGGTGATCCGCGCGTCGGCGCGATCGGGTTCGATCACCGAGATGCAGGACCGGCCGGACCTCTACGGGCTGCCCGCGACCCGGACGGCGGCCGCGCAGGCGTTCCGCACGGCGGGCCTGGAGCCGAAGCAGATCGACTTCCTCGAGGTCCACGACTGCTTCACGATCGCGGAGCTGTTCGCGCTCGAGGACCTGGGATTCTTTCCTCAAGGGACCGCCGGCGCCGCCGAGGTCGACGGGGTCACCGCATTGCACGGGGCCCTCCCCGTGAATCCGTCCGGCGGGCTCAAGGCGAAGGGACATCCCGTGAGCGCCACGGGCGCCGGCCAGGCGGTGGAGATCTTCGAACAGTTCAACGGGCTCGCCGGGAAGCGGGCGGTGCCCCGGGCCGAGACCGCCCTCGCGCACAACGTCGGCGCGACGGGCGGATCCTGCTCGGTGCACATCTTTTCCCGCCGGTAGGCTGGGGAGACGCCGTGACGGACGAACTCCCGGCGGCCTCCCACACGATCCAGCAGTTCGTCCACGGGTACGAGGAGGAGGGCGTCCTCCGCGGCTTCCGATGCGGGAAGTGCGGGACCCGCACCGCGACGTGGGGGCTGCGCTGTCCGGTCTGCGGCCACGCGGAACGCACGGAGGAGCCTCTCTCGGGTCGCGGCACCGTGGTCGCGTTCACCGTCCTCACGGTGCCGGGCGACGACTTCCTGAACGACGCCCCGTACGCGTACGTCGTGGTCGAGCTCGACGAGGGCGGTCGGATCACCGGCTGGATGCCGGCGGTACGGGAGGAGACGGAGATCACGCTCGGCGAACGCGTCCACTTCGCGCCGAGCTACAAGCCCGGGGTCCAGTTCGTGCGCGACGGCCCATCGGGCGCGGGAGGCTAGCCCGGTGGTCGCGACGTCTCCCACAGCCCCCAATCGGGTCTGGCTCAAGCGGTATCCGTCGAGGGTCCCCGCGGTCGTGGACATCCCCAACGTGCTCCTCCCGGAGCTCATCGAGCAGGCGGTCCGCCGCTGGCCGGACCGGACCGCGCTGATCTACTACGGCGCGCGGTGGAGCTACCGGCGCTACTGGGAGGAGAGCGGTCGTCTCGCCGCCGCCCTCCGGCAGAACGGCGTCGGGCCCGGCGACCGGGTCGCGCTCTACCTCCCGAACTGCCCGCTCTACGCCATCGCGCTCACCGCGGCCCTCCGCATCGGCGCGATCGTGGTCCAGGTGAGCCCGCTCTACCTGGGCGACGACCTGACCCGGATCCTCCGCGACTCGGGGCCGAAAGCGCTGGTGACCCTGGAGATCCTCTACCCCAATCTCGCGAAGGTCCGGCCCCAATATCCCGTGCCGGTCGTCTTCGTCGCGCGGTTGCGGGAGTTCTATCCCTGGCCGGCCCGCCTCTTCGTGAACTCCGTGCTCCGGCGGCGGGGGATGCCCACCGAGTTCCCGCGCGACCCGTGGGTGCATCCGTACTCCGTGGCCGTCCGATCCCAGGGGACGCTCGATCCGTTCGCGGCCGACCCGGCCCAGACCGTGGCGGTGTACCAGTACACCGGCGGGACCACCGGCGTGCCCAAGGCCGCGATGCTCACGCACCGCAATCTCGTCGCGAACGTGACGCAGGCGAACGCGTGGAACATCACGCGGATCCCCGGCGGCGACACGGTGATGGCCTCGGTCCCATTCTTCCACATCTACGGGCTCACCATCGCGCTGCTGCTCGGCCTCTGCGACGGCGCGACCGTGGTGATCCAGACCCGACCGGAGATCCGCGAGCTCCTCAAGCTGATCGACAAGTACCAGCCGACCGAGTTCCCCGGCGTTCCCGCGCTCTATCAGGCGTTCCTCAAGCAGCCGGACCTCGCGAAGTTCCGGATCCAGTCGATCCGGTACTGCCTCTCGGGGTCGGCGCCGCTCCCGGTCGAGGTCGCGAAGCAGTTCGAGGCGCTCACCGGCGCGAAGCTCGTCGAGGGCTACGGCCTGAGCGAGACGTCGCCCGCGACGCACGCGAACCCACTCGAGGGCGAGCGCCGGACCGGCTCGATCGGGCTCCCGCTCCCGAACACCGACCAGCGCGTGGTCGATCTCGAGACCGGTCGGCGCGTGCTCGGCGTGAACGAGGAGGGCGAGCTCGCGATCCGCGGGCCCCAGGTCATGCTCGGGTACTACGGCCATCCCGACGAGACCGCGGCGGTGCTGCAGGACGGCTGGTTCCGGACCGGGGACGTGGCGCGGATCGACGCCGACGGCTTCGCGTTCATCCTCGACCGGAAGAAGGACATGATCAACGTCGGCGGGATGAAGGTCTACCCGCGGGAGATCGAGGAGGTCCTCTTCCAGCACCCCGGCGTCGCGGACGTCGCGGCCGTCGGCGTCCCGGACCCCGACCACGGCGAGGTCGTCAAGGCCTACGTGGTCCGGATGGCCGCCTCGACCGTGACCGCCGACGAGCTGATCGCCTTCGTGCGCGAGCGCGTCGCCCACTACAAGGCCCCCCGGTCGATCGAGTTCGTCGACGCCCTGCCGCGGAGCGGCATCCAGAAGGTGCTGCGCCGCGTCCTGCGGGACCAACCGCCCCCGGCGGCCGCTCCCGCTCCGCCGCCCGCTACGCCCCCCGCGCGATGAGGTCCCGCGAGATCACGAGCCGCTGGATCTCGTTCGTGCCCTCGAAGATCCGGCTGATGCGGGCGTCCCGGTAGGCGCGTTCGATCGGCGTGCCGCGGATGTAGCCCAGACCGCCGTGGATCTGGAGCGCCTCGTCGATCACCTCGTCCGCCCACTCCGAACCGAGGCACTTCACGGTGGCCGCCTCGCGGGTCTTGTCGGCCCGTTCGAGCCGGTTCCACTTCTTCGGATCGGTGCCCATCCGGTCCTGGTGCTCCGCGGCGTGGTAGACCATGAAGCGGAGCGCGTGGATCTTCATCGCCATGTCGGCGAGCTTGAACTGGATCGCCTGGTACTCGCTGATGGGCAGGCCGAACTGCGTGCGGTTCTTCGCGAACTCGAGCGCCTCGTGGGTGGCCGCTTC
>JASIBA010000006.1 GCA_030041735.1 Thermoplasmata archaeon
GGACTCCGGGTCACCTCGGAGGCGTGCACCATGATGGCGGCAGAGGGCCGAAAGATCTGGATGGACGGTCGTCTGGTCGATTTCGACAACGCGCGGGTCCACGTCCTGAACCATTCCCTCCACTACGGAGTCGGAGTGTTCGAGGGCATTCGGGCCTACGAGACGCCCGACGGCGGCGCGATCTTCCGACTCCGGGAACACGTGGCCCGCCTCATCACGTCGGCCCGAGTCTACCACATGACGATCCCGTACTCGGCGGCCGAGATCGAGAAGGCGATCGTCGATACCCAGGCCGCGAACGCGGTCCTGCCCTCGTACATCCGGCCGCTCGTGTACCGTGGCGAGCCCGCGCTGGGCGTGAAGAACCTGCAGGGCAAGGTGTCGCTCGCGATCGCCTCGATCCCCGCCAAGAAGTACCTCGGCGAGGGGTCCGAGGCGGGCGTTCGGGCGAAGATCTCCCCGTTCCGCAAGCCGCACTCGGACGCTATCCCGTCGTTCGCGAAGTCCGCGGGCAACTACATCAACAGCTACCTCGCCGGTGCGGATGCGATGAAGGACGGGTACGACGAGGCCATCCTCCTCGACCAGAACGGATACCTCGCGGAGGGTACCGGTGAGAACATCTTCGTCGTCCGCGGCGGGAAGCTCTACACGCCCGGTCTGGAGTCGGACATCCTCCTCGGCGTCACCCGCGAGTCGGTGATCCGGATCGCCACCGACCTCGGATTCCCCGTCATCGAGAAGCTCGTCTCCGTGAACGAGCTCCTCACCGCCGACGAGGCGTTCTTTACCGGGACCTACGCCGAGATCGCTCCGATCAAGGAGGTCGGCAGCTACCCTATCGGTTCCCGCGCGCCGGGGCCGATCACGGCGAATATCCTGACCGCGTTCGGAAAGGCCGTGCGGGGCGGGGAACCGAAGTACGCCGGCTGGCTCACCCCGGTGCCCGCGCTGTCGAATCCGGCCCCGCGGGTGCGGAAGTAGGTCGGCCGGTCTAGGACTCCTCGTCGTCCTCCGCAGGCGCCACTGGCGGAGGCGCCGGGTGGTCGCAGAGGTGGACCGAGGGGTCGGGACGCCACACGAGCTCGAGCTTCAGCCCGTCCGGTCCGCGCAGGTAGAGTGAGCGAGAGTCCGGTCGCTCCTTCTCGCCGAGGATCGCCACGCGAGCGCGGGCGACCCGGTTCCGGAGCCCGGTCCACTCGCTGACGCGGAACGCGATGTGGTCGAGCCCTGAGGGCGTCTCGCCGTCCTTGGCATCGTGGAGCCCTAGTACCTGATCCCCGAACAGCAGGTAGACGTGATCGACGCCCTCTCCGATCACGTCCATGCCCATCTGTTCCACGAAGAAGCGGCGGAGCTTCTCCCGGTTCCGCACGCGGACGTCGACGTGATCGAAACCGATCATCCCGAACTCGCGGGGCGGCCTCGCGCTCGGCACGGCGACAGGCCACCCGCCCGGCGTATAAGGTCTCTCGCCCGGGACGCAGCCCCGGAGCCGGATGTGCGTCAAACTTAACCCGAGTCCTGCAACTGGGTGGCGCCATGACCGACCTGCGGGACCACGAGGATGTGCTCCGCTCGGGACTCCGGAAGCTCGAGCCTCATACCCGCTTCGCCGAGGTGATGTCGGAGACGAACTCGGGGGAGAGCGTGGAGGCGGATTCCAAGTCGAACACCGCGACGCGGCCCGCGCGGATGTCGGGCGCGGCGTTCCGCGCGTGGGCGGGGGATCGCTGGGTCGAGGGCGCGACGTCGTCGTTCGGCGCCCCGGCGGTGAAGCGGGCGGTCGACGGGCTGCTCGACCTTCTGCGGGCGAGCACGGCCCCCGGACCACCTCCGGGAGTCTCTGCCACGACGGTCGGGACCCACGTGGAGTCGCCGGCGCGCCCGATGGAGGACCTCGACACGGAACAGATCCTGCAGAGGGTCGCCGAGATCAAGGGCTGGGCCTCCGGCGTGCCCCGGATCAAGATCTCCCGCGCCGGCGTCCGCTGGAACGTGAACGAACGCCAGTACCTGAACACCGCCGGGGCGAACTGCTTCCAGCGTGTGCCTCGGACGCATTTCGTCGTCGTGGCGGTCGCCGGCGAGAATGGCAAGACTCAGGTCGACGCCGACATCGCCGGGGCGATCGGCGGGCAGGAAGTCCTCGACGGCGTGACCGAGGAGAATGTGCGGGCGATGGCTCAGAGCGCGGTCGCATTGCTCGACGCCAAGGCCGCGCCCACGGGACGGATGGACGTCATCCTCGACCCGGGGGTCGCGGCGACCTTCGCCCACGAGTCGTTCGGCCATGGGACCGAGGGAGATCAGTTCGTCCGAAAGCGCTCGTACCTCGAGCCTCTCCTCGGGCAGACGGTCGGACCGGATTTTCTGACGCTCGTCGACGACGGTTCGATCGCGGGCGCATGGGGGTCCGTCTTCTTCGACGACGAAGGTCACCCCGGAGCCCGGACCGTGCTGATCGACCACGGACGATTCGTCAGCGGCCTCTACGACCGGGAGAGCGCGGCCGCCTACAACGCGCAGCCCACCGGGAATACCCGGAGGGCAAGCTTCCTCGACCGTGCCTTCGTCCGAATGACCAACACGATCGTGGAGCCCGGCGACCGCTCGTTCGAGGAACTCGTGCACGAGGTGAAGCACGGGGTCGTCCTGGAGCGCTGGACGAGCGGCATGGAGGACCCGGCGGGCGGGCAGATGCAGATCAAGGTCGGGCGGGGCCACCGCATCGAGAACGGACAGCTCACCGACCTCGTGGGCCCGATGGCGCTGTCCGGTCGCGTTCTCGAGTTTCTCCGAGATGTTCGGGGCATCGGCAGCCGCAAGGACTTCGAGATGACCCCGGGATTCTGCGGAAAGGGCCACGGCGACTACCTCCCCGTCGGCGACGGCGGATCGTACGTGCTCTCCCAAGCGGTGGTGGGGCCGACATGACCGCCGCTTCCGCGGATCCGGACACGGCGTTCCGGGTGGCCGATCGTCTTCGTGCTCGGAACCTGGCCGGGCCGTGGGATGTGTTCGGAGAGCGCATTCGAAAGTACGAGATCCACCTCAGCGCGGGCCGGATCGAGCTCGTCCGGGGTCCCGTCGCGGTCGAGGGCTACGGCTTGCGGGTCCTGCGACCCAAGGACGGGGGCCTCAGCGAGGGTTTCCAGGCATCCACCGACCTTTCCGCCGAGGGCGTGGGCCAGGCGACTGCGGACGCGGAAGCGAACGGCCGATTCTCTCGCGTGCCGGCCCCCTCGGTCGAGTTGCCTTCGCAGGCGCCCTCCGATCCCCGGGTCGAGATCTCCGACCCCGCGCTCTGGCAGGACGCCCCCGGCGCCCTGCAGCGCCACGTGGCCGAGCTGCTCCGCGCGGTCCAAGGCGAGCGCGGGATCTCCGTGACGTTCGGCTCGGTCAAAGTAATGCTGACCGAGATGACCCTGGCGAACTCCTCCGGGCTCAGCGCCGGATACACCCACACGACGGTGCAGTCGGAGATCGGCATCCTCGCCTCGGGCGGGGACACCGGCGCGGCCCCCGGGGAGTACTGGGTGACCGACAGCGGGCGCCGCCTCGAGACCGACGCGCTCGAGGAGAACGTGCGCGCCTGGGCCCGCTACGCGCAGGACACTCGGAGGGCGCGTCAGCCGCCGACCGGCAAGATCCCCGTGATCCTGCCGGCCGAGGTGCTCGCAGGGATCCTGCCGGGCGCGCTCGATTTCATGTGTACCGGCGAGGGCAAGTTGTACGAGATCGCGCCGGCGCACGACGCAGTCGTGGGGCCGGACTTCCTGACGGTCGCGGACGACGGCCGGGTGCCGTGGGCGGTCGGTTCGACGCCGTTCGACGACGAGGGGATCTCGAGGCCCCGCCGACATCTCCTTCGAAACGGAAAGACCGACGAGCTCGCGTGCGACCTGACCTACGGGAGCGCGATCGGACAGTCCTCGACGGGCAACGGACTCCGGGTCACCTACTTCGGGCCGCCCTCGTGGAACCGCTTCACGCACGCCCCACGGCCCTCGTTCACGACCCTCTCCATCTCGGGCGGGGCCGGCGGCAGCGACGAGGAACTCATCGAGTCGGCGCGCGACGGGATCTGGGTGCAGCAGCTCGGATGGGCCTCCCCGAACAGCGCGACGGGCACGTTCGGCGGCGAGATCCGCATCGGCTACCGGATCCGCAACGGAAAGCTGGCCGAGCCGGTGCGGGGAGGCACGGTCGGTGGTCTAGCGATGTCGGCGTCTGACGAGCCTTCGCTGTTCCGGAACCTGGTCGCGGTGGGTGGCCGCCCCGAACTTCGGATGGGCGTGCAGGTGCCCGCGCTGCTCACCCAGGGTCTGACGGTCTCGGGCGAGTCTTCGGGTTCGTCTACGCCTTGAGCTGCAGCAGGATCGTGTGACACTGATCGCAGCGGAGCCCCGGTAGGCTGGCCGAGAAGGTTCCACCGAAGCCGGTCGGCACCAGGACCTCGAGCCCGTTGGGCCGCAGGCGAGAGGCGGGATGGTCGTGGGCCCAGAATAGACCTGATCCGTTCGACGTGCTCACGTACCCGCTGGAGAGCGGACCCCCGCACACCGCGCACTTTGCGTCAGGCATGTTCGCCCGGCTCACCCGGACGGGGTATCTTTGGTTTTCGTCGGTTCAACGATCTAAGGGGGGCGTCAGGTCCGCAGGGCAGGCTGCGCTCAGCGAACGCAATGTCCGCCGTCCCGGGCTCGCGGAACGGGGACGACGGCTATGCCGCGGAGATCACGCGCGGCCTGAGGTTCGAGTACCGGACCATTCGCGTTCCCGGTGAGGTCGCAAAAAAGTCCGACCCCCGCGGAGCCGGGAACTCCGCGGGGGCCTTAGCATCGTGAGCTACGGAGGACCTGCCCTCATGAGCGCCGCACCCCTTCGCGGGCGCGCGAGCTGAGGCGCTGGCCTCCGGACCGGAAGGTAGGGGTAAGCCACTGGGGCCACCCGGTGAGGTCGTAGACGTGCGTGCGGGGAGGCGGAGCCACGGCGATGAGGAGATCGCGCGCGAGGGTGTGGGGCGCATCCACAGCCGAGGGGGAGAAGGCCGCCGCCGACCGCTCCGTCCGCAGCATCAGAACAGGCCTCCGAAGTCAGTAGGGGGAAGCATCGGTACACCGAGGTGTCGGTGGCGTCGGCTTAGGTCAACGTCCTTTGGAGGAAGAGGCAACGAGCCCATGGAAATCGGTATCTCGGACTCGACGACCTTGAGCGGTTCGGGGACAAGGTGGGACTCCGCCGAAGCGGACGGCCGGCTCACGATCGGGTAATTGCTGCGAACGAGCTCGGGGCACTGCCCAGAGCCGCGATGTAGGAACGCGTACTGTCGGTCGGTGTGAGTGCGACCACAAGTCGGGCAGACGTCGGCCACCTCGAGCATCGTTCCGATGCCCCCAAGGTAGGCCCCGCTCGCCTCCTCCGCGCTCATCACGACCTCCTCTGTGGCAGATATGCTACATAAACATCGGTAGCTATTTTGTACAAAATAATTCTAAGTAGTACACCGACCTTCCGTCTATCGGATGGGTGGCGAGAGCTTCCTCCCAGTCGAGATTCTGGACTACGTGGAGACGCACGCTCCCCCGGAGGTCTCTCCGTATGGGGTCAGTCAACGCGAACTAGCGAAGTCCCTCGGCTACCATCCATGTTCAATGTCGCGTCCTCTCAGCCAACTCGTCCACGACGGGCTTCTGACCTGCCGAAGAGGACCAGTTCGTGACGGACAACGAAAACAGCTCGTCTATCGGCTGACAGTCGAGGGTCGTCAACATCTCGACAAATCGACAAAGCGGGTTCCCCTGCTGATTGGCGCGATTCCCGGACCACCGAATCCATTCGTCGGAAGGCGGGAGGAACTGGACCAATTGGCTGCCATCGCACGGGAGGGCGGGGGCATTGCCGTGATCGATGGCCCTCCAGGAATGGGAAAAACCGCACTTATCAGTCGTCACTTGCGAAGTGTCCGACGAGGGCGCATTCCGTTCTGGTTCTCGGTTCGACCCGCCAGCTCGCCGCGACAGTTTGTGACCGCGCTTTCGCACGCTCTTGCCTACATCGGAGCGACGCAGCTCGCATACTACGCGCAGCTGCCGCGTGCCCCGAATCCCCGCGAGGTGTCGGATCTCGTTGGGCGCGCGCTCGGGGATCGGGAACTAGTCGCGGTGTTTGACGACTACCAACAAGCGGACCCAGACCTCCGGCAGTTCCTTACGGAGTTTTCGCAAGAACTCGTCCGGAGCCGGCGAGATCAGGTCTACATCGTAGGGCATGACGCCCCGGCTTTCTCGGACGACGCTGTTCGGAGCACACGGCTTACCATCGGCGGGCTAGATCGCGCCGCCGCACACGACCTTACCGACCGCAAAGGAGGACTCGCCGATCGCTTCGAGACGGTCTTCCAGGCGACGCTGGGTTCCCCGCTACTACTGCAGCTCGCCGTGTCCAATCCGGGCCTCGACGCCGACGCTGCAACCTTGCCGTACCAAGTGGTTGACCGACTCGGCCCATCCGATATTCGGGCCCTTCTACCCGTCGCCGTCTCGAATGAGCCCCTGCCCACCAGGTTCGTCACCGATCGCGGCGGGATGCCGCCTGCCAGAATCTCGGAGTTGATTCGGATCGGGATACTTCAGAAGAGCAGTCAAGGCCGGATCGAGATCCTCCAAGTGGTTCGAAACGCGCTGCTGCGCCGGGTCTCGTCGAAGGACGAACAGACCGCGCACCTTGTTCTGGCCGAGTTCTACGCCGGAAGTCGTCAGCCTGAGGCAGTCCGAGAACGCTTCCTCCATCTCGTTGCGGCCGGCGGATGGAAGGACGCGGCTCGGCTGCTCGTTCAGCAGCAGCGGAGTGTGCTCGCCCTCGGATACTCCGAGGCCCTCCGGAACGGGCTGAGGACCCTAGCCGGCTCCGCCCCTCGAGGCCCGTCCAGAGTACGGGTTCTGCTCGTGGAAGCCGCATTCCTAGGTTTGCATTCTGACCATATGGAGGCCATACAGACGATTCGACAGGCCATGGACGAATCGAGCGGCGACGCCAGGATCGCCTGCGAGGGGCATCTCTCGATCGTCGACCATCTCACGCGATTGCGCAGGATCGATGAGGCTCGAGCTGAGTTCCGCGAAGCTGAGCGGATTGGGGGGGTCACAAGACGCCTGCAAATCTTCCTCATCCTTTCCCGTGCGCGGATAGTCCAGGCCCAAGGCGACATTCAGGCTTCGCGCCCTCTGTTCCAGGAAACGTTCGAGCTCGCCCGCCGCTACAGGATCGCGGATCTCGCGCTCGAGGGAATCGCGGGCTGGTCGAGACTAGAAGAGTTGGAGGGGGGTTCAGAGCCTGCCCTTCGAGTCATTGAGACTGCATTACCCGAGGCGAATCAGGCCGGCAGAGCGGACATCGCCCTCAACCTGCGGCTGATCCGGGCGCACGCATACCTCCGAATGGGGCGCGAACATGACGCCGCGGAGGAAATGCGGCTCGTCCGCAGCGAAGCCGAGTCCCTGGGTTACCTGAACCAGCTGACGTACTCTCTGAGCGGGCTCGCTGCGGCCGCCTCTCAAGAGTCTAGGTTTTCCGAGGCAATCACCTATGCGAAACAGGCGTGCACCCTCGCGGAGCGACTCCGAAACGACCTCGTGTTGGGGCACACGCTGGGCTTGCTGTCAGCCGCGGAGACTCAGGAAGCCACCAAGCCGCATGGAAACCGCGAGCTGCTCAGGGATTCCACGGTCCATGGCGAACGAAGCGTTCAGATTCTGACTCGGCTCCCTCCGTCAGATTCTCTCGGCCTTGCGCACGCGTACCTCGCCGAGGCGTACCTGGCGTCAGGAAACCTATCCGGCGCGGTGGATCAGTACTGGCAATCGCTTAGGACTTTGGAGTCGTTGAAGCTGTTCTGGCTGCGAGATACGGTACAGAACGAAGTGGGCCCGAGGCTGGGCATTAAGGCAGGCGATACTGAGACGGACGCCCGGAGCGATCCGAGTCAGTCGTGACCGGTTCCAGGAGGGTCCCGGAACTCCCTCCCTTCACTAGCTCTGTTCGCGGGGCAGCGGCGGAATCGATGGCATGAACATGTGCGCACACACCTCCGGTCGGTGGCCGGATTTCAACCGTATTTAATCGGGCCGAGTTCTCGTCAGAAAAACGGGTCGGATATACCGCCCGCATCCGTGCGTGTACGTGCGCACAAATATCGGTTTTCTGTTATCGGGTCTCCGGGGGGCTCGCGACCGCGTTTTCCGCCGAGATCGAGCGAAAAAGATTCGCCTTCCGCATCCGCTGGATGACCTTCACGTCATCCACGCTGTAGCGGGTCTCGGCCCACGGGTCTGCGATGTTCGAGTACCCCCGTACCTCCCAGAATCCGGGCTCGTCGTCCCGGACGAGCTTCAGTCCACGTAACCACTTCGCAGACTTGTAAAAGTATCTGTTCGGGGCTAGCATCCGAACGGGACCCCCGTGCTCTGGCGGCAGCGGAGCCCCGTCCGCGCTGTGGGCCACCATCACGTCGGGCTCGAGCAGCGCCTCGATCGGGAGGGAGGTCGTGAACCCCTGCTCACACTCCATGATGACGAACCGCACATCGGGGCCCGGACGCACGAGATCTCGGATCGCGCGGAACGGGACCCCGGACCAGCGCATCCCGACCCGGGACCACGACGTGACGCAATGGATGTCGCACACGATCTCCTGCT
>JASIBA010000007.1 GCA_030041735.1 Thermoplasmata archaeon
TCCACCGAGTTCGGCCCGTCGACGATGCCCTGCCCGAGGCGGTAGCGCGCCCAGGTCGTCCGCACCCGGTCGTCGTGCTTCCGCTCGGAGAGTAGGATCCACGTGAAGGGGTTGGAGGTCGGCACGACCACGGAGTAGTCGCCCAGCCGTTGCCCCCGCCGACCAACGCGCACGCGGCCCGCGATGCGGATCGCGAAGTACGCGGCGAAGAACGCCATCAGCAGGTAGCAGGTGAGCGCGTAGGTCGCGAACGGCACGTGATTGCGCTCTACCCCGAGCAGGAGGTAGAACGACGCCACCGAGACCGCGAGCGTGGCGAAGTTCACCGCTCGGTCCGCATCGAGGTGGACCTCCATCTTCGAGAACGGGAGCAGCGGCGGGACGGAGAAGTTCGTGAAGGCGTCCTGCAGCACGTGGCAGAGCCCGCCGATCCACATCACGAGGAAGTAGACCCACCAGAGGCCGGGCGCGAGCCGCGGGGCCACGACGGCCCCCACGATCGCGACGACCGTGATCCCCGTCAGCGAGTGGGTGATGCCGTGGTGACGGAGGATCGGAAAGCGACGGGCGAGCGGGAAGAGGAGGATGTCCGCATCGGGGAGCCCGCCCGCCAGCGCGCCCGCCGCGAGGTAGGAGGGGTTGAAGCCGAAGATCCCGGCCGTGACGAGGTAGGCGACGAGGACGTGCGTGAAGAGGTCCACTGCCCGGCGGGCCGGTTACAGCAGGCCCTCCTCCATGACCTCGACCGACTCGACGTGGGGGACCTTCGCGAGGGCGTGCTCGGTCGATTCGAGCACTCCGCCCGTGTCGTCCATCACGACCGAGACGAGGAGCGACTTCAGTCCGTAGGCGATGTCCTTGATCTGCATGCCGCGGATCGTGACGCCCGCGGGCACGCCCTGCGCCACCCCCTTCGCGACCTCGTTCAGGTCCGTCTCGACGCCCTGGGGCATCAGGCGGAACAGCACCGCGACGCGGCCCATCGACGGATCCTCAGGGCCCGATGAAGCCGCAGTTCGGGCAGACGAACAGCACGCTCTGGTCGCGGCACCGCGCGTCCCGGCCGATCGTGACCTGGCCGCAGCTCGGGCAGGGGAACTGGGTCGCCCCCTTCGCGGGGACCGGCCGGCCGCACGACGTGCAGCGCAGCTCGACGGCGATGGCCGGGGTCACGGAGGGCTCACTTCCTCGCCGGCGAGCGCCGGCGCGCGGCCACCCGGGTGAGGAATATAAAGAGTGCCCCGAAGAACGCGACGATCCCCGCGACGTACCACAGCGTGTACGACGGCGGGGCGCCGGGCACGTAGAACGAGACCGACATGTTGCTGGACCCGCCCGGGAACGTGACCAGTCCGTGCTCGAAGACCAGCGAGGCCGTGAACGTGTGCCAGCCCGACCCCAGGCTCAGCGTCGCGTACTCGTACTCCGCGGTGTAGTTCTCCCACGCGGTGAGGCTCGGGATGTGGACCTTGCCCACGTAGCTCCCGTCGAGCAGGATCGTGAGGTTGAACGCCGCGACGCCCGCGTCGCGGCTGGCCTGCAGCTCGAGGACCAGCGTGTACGGCTGCACGACGTGGATGATGAGCGTGATGTTCGCCGTCTCGTTCGCGGAGGCGTTCGTGGAGGCGATCTCGACGGTGAGCGTCAGCGTCTGGAGCAGCGAGCCCGGCTCGACGGTCGTGATCCCGGGCGTGTCGTTCACGAGCTTCCCGGTGGTCGGGTAGACCGTCACGCCCGAGGTGTTGGTCCCCGAGACCGTGGCGTACCACGTCAGGTTGCCGACCCGCTCGCCGGTCGGCGCGATCGCCGGTCCGCCGGTGCCGTTGATGAAGTAGGTCTCGTTGTTGCTCGCCGGGATCACGGACGGGCCGGTGATGTTGCCGGTCACGTTCCCCGCGGCGGCGGGCCCGCCCGCGGCGACCGCCGGAGCCGCGCCGAGGAGCAGGGTGCCCCCGCTCACGATCAGGAGCACGGTGAGGAGGACCGCCGCGATGGGCCTCATCGGCGCGTCCATCTCCGGGTCCGCCACCAGCGGTAGGTCAGCACCCCGACCACGAGCGCGATCGCCGGGACGAACGAGAGCAGCGGGATCAGCCAGACCGGGGTCGGCGAGGGCGGAGCGCCCACCGACGGGCCCGTCACCGTGAGCGGGGCGGTGCTGTTCGGCGAGTGCGGGGTCAGCGTCGCGATGGGGACGGACAGGATCGCGAACGATTGGTACGCGCCGGTGTGGTTGGTCACCGAGGCCTGGACGGTCACGCTGCCCGGCGCGACGACGTACGAGGGCGCGGCCGTCAGATTGACCGCGTAGGTCGAGTTCTGGAACGGCGAGAGCGAGATCGTCGTCGAGCTCACGGGGCTCCCGTCCTGGGTGAACCCGATCGTCCAGCCCATCCCGAGGAGCGTCGCCTGGTTGACGACCGAGAGCGTGACGGTCTCGAGCGTGTTACCGGTGTTCACGAGGTAGAACGGCACGGAGGCGGTCGACGGGCCTTCCGTGGGCGGTCCCGCCGACGTCACCGAGACCCCGTAGACCGCCACCACGCCGACCGTGACCGAGAACGAGCCGACGACCGTCCCGTTCGCGAGCTCGAGGTCCACGACGACGTTCGGCTCGAGCGCGCTCGCTCCCGCCGGGACGTTGACGGTCACGCTCGCGGAGTACGCGGACGACCCCGGGGTGAGCGTCACCGAGCTGAACGAGAAGTTGAAGACCCAGGTCGCGGGGCTCCCCACGGGGACGATCGTGACGGGCACGTTGCCCGAGTTGACGAGCGAGAAGCCGAAGTGGGCGACGCCCGGGGCCGCGACCATCGCCGATCCCGACCCGCTGACCACCGCGCTGACCCGGTACGACTCGACGTAGGTGAGCGCGAGCGTCACGCCCAGGTTCCCCCGGACGATCGCGACCGCCGCACTCGCGGTCGCGTTGCTGGCCACCCCGTAGGGAGCCCCGTACGACGACGCCCGCGCGACGTACGAGCCGACCGGGAGCTCGATGCTGACGGTGGAGCTCGGCGTGATCCCGGTCTCCGCGAACGTCGCCCCGAGCGGCGTGGTCACCGTGAGGTTCGCCGTCCCCAGGAGGGGCGAGGAGCCGCTCGGCGACGAGGTGCTCGGCGGGCTCACCGTGATCGTCGCGGTCCACGCCGGCGCGAGCGTCAGCGCGACCACGCTGGGCGCGGAGAGCGAGACCGGAACGGTCGTGAGGGCCGCGTACGGGTTGGACGAACCCCCGCCGGTCGCGTAGACCGAGTAGAGGCCGGGAGCGAGGCGCACCGAGAACGTGCCCCCGGAGGCCGCGACCGTGGTCGACGCGATCGACGGGGAAGGTCCGACGAACGTGACGGTGCCGGCGAGCGGATCGGGGACGCCGGGGGCGGTGAGGGTCCCGTTCAACCAGAGCGTCTGCGCCGTGGGCACCATCGGTACTGCGCACGCCTCCGTGTTCACGCCCGAGGTGCAGGTCGCGTTCGCGGCCGTCGCCCAGCTCTCGGTGTAGACCCCGGCGAGCCCGAGCTCGCGCGTGACGGTGGTCGCGGTGACCGTGTAGGTGGTCTCGGCCGGCACTTCGACCGTGAGCTGACCTCCGGTCACGACCGCGTGGAGCGACGTGTCCCCCGGTCCGGTCAGCACGGCCGTGGTGTTCACCGAGAGCGTCACCCCGGTCGCCCGCTCTAAACTGACGTTGAGCGTGACGGCGGTCGCGGAGATCGTCAGCGCGGGCGTGATCACCCCCGTCGAGCTGACCGAGACGGGATCGACCGTGGTGTAGGTCGTGCCTCCGATGGCGATCGTCGCCTGGGCCGTGTACGCGCCGGGCGCGACGTAGATGCCCGTCGTGAACGCCGTCCCGTTACCGGTGGCGTTGAACGTCGGCGACGTGAGCGCCACGGTCGCGTCGGCGACCTTGCCGCCGGTCGGCACCTTGAGCGTGCCGGTCGAGTTGCGCAGCGTCGTGAGCACGACGGTGTACGACGCCGAGGGGGCCCCCACCGGGATCGAGAGGTTCAGGGTCGACGAGAGACGGCGGACCGAGAGGTTGGAACCCGTCGGGACCCACCCGGTGACCGAGTAGGTCCCGGGGGTGAGCGCGAGGGAGAACGTCGGGCCACCGGTCGACGTGACGCTGCGCGCGGAGAGGCTCGTGCCGGTGACGTTGAGGCGCACCGTGGCGGCCGTGGTTCCGAGGACCGTGATCGAGACCGGCACGGTCGAAAGGGAGAGCGATAGACTCGTCAGCGCCCCGAGGTCCGCCGGCGTGAGGTCGCACTGCGAGACCGGCGCGAAGCCCGAGACGTTGGTGGCCACGCAATAGCCGGTCGCCGAGCTCGGCAGCACGGACGGCAGGTAGGCGGTCGCGACCCCCGCCGCGGAGGAGATCACGGTCACCGCCGCGCCTGCCGCGCCGGCGGAGATCCGGAGGGGCGCCGCGGCGGCGGTGAAGGTGCCCCCCGAGGCCGTCCGGTTCCCGAGCGTCACCTGGAGCGTGACCGCGGGACTGGGCGTGAGCGCGAGGCTCGCGGGACCCGTTACGGCGATCGCGCCGAGGGCCGCGTCGGTCGAGCCCGTCGAGCCGTTCGTCCCCTGCAGGGCGAGGAGGCTGTAGGTGCCGGTCGGGACGTAGAAGGCGTACGATCCGTTCACGGCCCACGCCGTGAGCGGCACGCCGGCGGCCGTGTACGCCACGACCGCGGTCGAGCTGCCGGAGAGGACCGTGGCCACCGTGCCGCCCAGCCGTACTGCGGGCGCGAGGGCCAGCGCGAGCGAGGGCGTCGGGCTGAGCGCCGAGGAGACCACCGACCCGACCGCGACGGAGAGCGTGGCGCCGACCCGGCCCAGGGCGTAGACCGAGTAGTTGCCGTACGGGAGCGCCACCGTCGCGACGCCGTTGGCATTGGTGAGGCCCACGGTGCCGTTGGTGGTGAGCTGGCTCAAGGTCGTGATCGCCGACCGCGAGGAGTTCAGGAAGAGCGGATACGGGGAGAACTGGACGGCGATCCCGGCGGCCGGGAGCCCGCCCGAGGTCACCTCCACGGTCACGGTCGAGGTCGGCACGAGCGTCAGGTTCTCCTCGACCGTCGCCCCGGCGGTGACGTTCAGCGCGACGGCGGGGGACCGCTCGTACGCGGTCGCGATCGCGGCGACGACGGTGTAGTTGCCCGGCGGCAGCGTGGAGAAGGAGAACGCGCCGGTCGTATTGGTCGTGAACGACGTGATCGCGCCGGATGCGTTCGACACCGTGACGCGGGCGCCCGAGACCAGGTCGCCGGCCGGCGTCACGACCGTGCCGTGCACGACCGAGGGCGTGATGCCGACGGACGAGTTCTCCTGCTGCGCCGGGGGCGGCTGGACCGTGAGCTGCGACTGGGTGAAGTTGTGGCCCCCGTAGAGGATGTCGTAGTTGTAGACGCCCGGGGGCACGTTCTTGAGCTGGAACGAGCCGCTCGCGTCGGTGGTCGTCGTGATCCGCGAGGCGTTGTTCGTACCCCAGAGGACCACGGTGGCGCCCGAGATGACCGGGTCCGTGGTCGGCTCGTAGGTCGTGTCGTTCGCCACGTTCCAGTAGGCGAAGCCCGAGACGGTCGCCCCTCCCAGCGTGATCGTCATCGGGAGGTTCGGCGCGTTGTAGGACATCGCCAGCGACGGCGAGACGTACATGTGGATCGTCTTCAGGACCGTGCTGCCCTGCTGCGTGAGCCCGTTGACGGGTCCGACCGTGACGTTGATCGTGTCGTTGCCCGGCGGCAGGACCAGGGAGAACGACCCGTCGGACGCCGTGACGACCGTCTGGTGCGGGATGCCGCGGTCGTCGAAGACCGTCACGCGGTCCCCGCCGATCGGCGCGCCGTTCGGGAGCTGCAGCGTGCCGAGCAGCGTCTGGCCGGGATAGTACTCCAGGATCGACTCGCCGCCGGAGAAGTACTGGTACGCGGAGGTGTTCGCGGTCCCGCCGGTCTGCGCGGCCAGCGACTCCGCCGAGGCGTAGTTCACCGCGACCCCGCCGCTCGCGCAGCCGGCCGAACCGGTCCCCGGCGCGCAGTAGTAGGCGGTCTGGTACGCCACGTAGAAGTGCTGGAGCATCCAGCCGGGCTGGACCGGGTCGCTCGCGACCGAGCCTTCGAGGCCCGGGATGCCCACCGACTGCCCGACGTCCGTCCCGTTGTAACCGAAGTAGATGCGGTAGATCATCGAGTTGTAGAACGGGGCGAAATAGTTCACGTAGTAGTTCACGGCCGAGACGTCCGCCGGGACGTCACCGAGCGGGTAGTAGTTCCCGTCGGAGCCGAGCACCGTGACGTTGAAGAACGTCGTCGGGAGACCCGCCGCGTTCACGACGCGCCCCGTGAGCTCGGCCGGCGCGTAGTAGATGCCCGTGTCGGTGCCCGAGAACGGGATCAGGCGGCTGTCCGTCAGCGCGTACTCGATCGACCAGCCGGTGTACGCCTCGATGTCGTCGTAGAGCCGCGCGACCCCGTTCAGGGTCTGCGACGTCGCGATGAAGTGCTCGACGACCAGGTACATCGCGTTGTCGAGGGTGATCGTGCCCGGATCGACCGGCAGGTAGATCGCCGGGTTCGCGACGACGAGGGCGTAGTCGGCGCTCTCGTTGACCATGTAGTTGTGGAGGCGGGAGACGTTGAGCCCGCCGGCCGCGAGGAGGTGGTTGAGCGCCGCGGGCAGGTACTTCTGGCCGGAGTCGATCTGCTCGGCCTGGAGGAGCGTCGTGGCGAGCACGGCGATGGCGCCGGACTCGTTCTGCGCCAGCAGGAACTGGCCGGCGGGATCGATCCCGTTCTGGAAGTTGTCCGCCACGCTCGGGTGCTGACCCTGGTCGATGGTCTGGAACCCGTAGTCCCACCAGCTGACCAGCGCCGGACGTTCCGACTCGGGTAAGTTGGTGTCCTGCGTCGCGAGCCAGTTGTAGCCGGCGCTGTCGTACAGGTTCGACGTGTCGAGGCTCGACCCGGCGGCCCCGAAGTAGTTGTCCGCCGTGGAGGAGTTCCCGCGGAGCCAGGACGGCAGCGAGTCGTAGACCTGCGCCGAGAACCCGTCCTTCGTGTTGCCCGGAATGCCGCCGTCGATCCCCACCCAGACGTTGGGGAGCACGATCGCGACGACCAGGAGGAAGATCAGCACGTGGCGGGCCTTGAAGGCCTTGCGGAACGCCGCGAACTGGCTGCGCCGATCGGACAGCGAGGCGACGGTGCGCCGGAGGTTCGGATAGCCGCCGACGTCGAGCGCCCGCTCGATCGCTTCCGCGGGCAGCAGCGCGAACGCCGGCGAACCGAGGAGGAAGAACTTCGCGGCGGAGATCGGCAGGTAGATCGAGAGGACCCCGAAGATCAGGAAGACGATGTGCTGACGCTTGAAGCGCTGCCGGATGAGGGCCCAGACGAACAGCGCGACGCCGGCGAACGCGAGGAAGAAGGTGACGACCCCGTAGCCTACGACGAGCTCGTCGAACGAGGGCGCCTGGGCCTCGGCGACGGTGGAGTAGATCAGGTTCTTGACGAAGTAGCCCTGCCCGGTGACGATGCTCGTGAAGTAGCGGGGCTCGACGAGGAACAGGAAGACGGCCGCGAGGAAGACCAGACCGACGAGCGTCGGGATCGAGAAGATCCACGGGATGTCCCGCATCAGCAGGAACGGGAGCATCAGCGCCAGCGTCCCGAAGAACAGCAGCAGCGGCAGGTCGAACCAGGCCGAGAACTGGTGCTGTACGAGATAGTACGGGACCGCCATGGGGAACCCGACCAGTCCGACGATCGCCGTCGTCACGTAGAGGCCGAACGAGTCGACGCGGCGCAGGCGCTCGATGATCATCGCGACGACGAGCGTGATCCCGATCACCACGATCGCGTAGGTGTAGCCCTGCCAGGCGAGCGCGAGGGCGCCCATCGACACGCCGGTGAAGACGGCCCATTTCACCGCCGTCCGCTCCGTCCTCCAGAACGCCTTCAGCCCCGGCCAGTACTGCTTCGGGTCGCGGTAGTTGGCGATCCAGCGCCGGGTCCCGACCGCCTTGACCGTACGGATGTACGCGTAGACCGTGACCAGGATGACGAAGGTGTAGAACGAGAGGTAGTTCGCGTAGCCGAAGATCGAGGAGTCGATATTCGCGCTGAGGAACGGGAAGATGATCGCGGCGATGAGCCCCATCCGCTTCGAGCTGACCTCGCGGCCGATCAGGTAGACCGGGACGACGCCGAGCGCGGCCCAGAACGGGCCCTGGAAGTCCAGGAACCACGCGCCCGCGACGATCGCGTTCCCGCCGAACGCCGGGGCGAAGACGAGCCCGAGGATCGCGTTCATCCAGTCGAAGAGCGGCTCGCGCGGGTTGTACCCTCCGACCGGGAAGTGGATCAGGGGATCGTAGATCAGGTTCGTGTGGGTCGTGATGATGTACGTCGTGACGCGGGAGTGGTAGTAGGAGTCCGAGCCGCCGGCGTACGTGTACAGCGGCCCGAACTGCTGGATGATCGGGTACGTCCAGATCGTGCGGATCGCGAAGGCGATCCCGATCATGCTCAGCAGGATCGCGACCGTCCAACCGTGACGGCGCCACCACCCGAACTGCGACCCTTCCATCCCGACGCGGCGCTCCCCCGGACCGGCGGCGCGCGAGATAGGGGGGGCTATAAATAGGATGCTCTTGGGAGAGCGCGCCGGCCGTCAGGAACCGGCGCCGCGCGGCTCGGACTACGCGTCGAGCGCGCGGAACCGGTAGAACACCCGGCCGTCGCCGACCTCGTACGGCTCGACCGCGACCCGGTCCCCGATCGCGAGCGCGCTCCACGGTCGGCCCTCGATCCGTCCGAACAGCCGCAGCGGGGCGCCGTCGAGATCGATCAGGCCGACGGCGTACGGCACGTCCGACTCCATGCCGAGCGGGGCCGCGCCCAGGACCGCGCTGAAGGCATAGATCCGACCGCTCTCGGGCAGATCCAGCCACTCGAGGTCCTCCCCGTGACAGCGGGGGCAGGCCACCCGCGGGGGCCAGTGCAGATCCCCATCGACCCGGCAGCGAGTCGTGGAGAGGCGGCCCTCGCGCAGGCGCTCGTAGAACCGGGCGAGCCGTGTCGCTTCCTCGCCTTGGAGCGGGAAGAAGTCGAGCAGGAACGGACGCTTCTCGGGCGGGCGCTCGCCGGTCGGCTTCGCCGCGGGCTCGCCGCCGGTGTCGGGCGCCTCGGTGCCCGTACCGCTCGCGCGGTGGGCCTTCTCGGACGCGCTCACGCGGCCCCTCCGGCCTGGTAGATCATCACCGAGTGCACGTTCGCGCTGCCCGACAGATTGTGGACCAGGGCCCACTCCGGGTCGGGCACCTGGCGCGCGGGGGGCACGCGACGGGCGAACTGATCGTGCACCTCGACCGCCTGGGCGATCCCGGTGGCCCCCAGCGGATGCCCGCATCCGAGGAGGCCGCCCCGCGGGTTCACCACCACGTCGCCGCCGAGATCCGACCGGCCGTCCTCGACGAACCGCCCGCCCTCGCCGGGGGCGCAGAATCCGAGCGCCTCGTACTCGACGATCTCCGAGATCGAGAAGCAGTCGTGCAGCTCTGCGAAGTCGATCTGCTCGGGGCCGACGCCGGCGCTCCGGAACGCCTCACCGGCGGCCGCGGTCAGCCCCGGCCAACGGCTCAGCTCGCCGGCGTGCGCGAGGTTGTGGAAGTCGGAGTACTGCCCGGTCCCCCGGATCCACGCGGGGCGGTCCGTGTAGATCCGCGCGCGGTCGTCCGCGACGAGCACGACGGCGGCGGCCCCATCGGTCATCGAGGAGCAATCGCCGAGCCGGAGCGGAGGCGCCACCAAGGGCAGACCTCGGAGCTTCGCCCGCGGGAAGCTCTTCGCGTGGAACTGGGCGTGGGGGTTCGCGTTCGCGAAACGGTGGTTCTTCTCCGAGACAGCCGCGAGCTGCTCCTCGGTCGTGCCGTACTCGCGCATGTGGCGCTGCGCCACCATCGCGAAGAACGGCGGCGCGGTCGCGCCGCCGGGCCCGTCCCACGGACGGTCCATGACGCAGACCATGGAGGTGTTCGCCTCGGCCATCGAGGGCAGGTTCATCTTCTCGATCCCGACCGCCACCGCGACGTCCGACAGGCCGGCCGCGATCGCCGCGTACGCCGAACGGATCGCCGACTGCCCGGACGCGCACGCGAGCTCGGTGCGCTGGAGGATGCGCCGGGGCCGCAGGCCCATCTGCTCGGCGACCAGCGGCGCGACGTGGGACTGGAAGGCGAATCGTTCCGGCTCGGCCGCGCCGACGAAGAGGGAATCGACGTCCTCCGTTCGGAGCGCCGGCACCGCGCGGAAGAGGGCCGCCCCGATCTCCTGCGCCATCTCCGCCCAGGTCGTCGGGCGGACCCCGAAGGGCGTCGTGACGCCCCCGACCAGGGCCACCGCGCGCGCGCTCACGCCGGCGCCTCCCGCACGGCGGCGGCGACGCGGTCCCCGGCGTCCGTGGTGGAGACCGTCCCGCCCTGATCGTAGGTGCGAGCCCGCCCGTCGCGGAGGACCGAGGCGATCGCCCGCTCGAGGCGGTCGGCCTGCCGGACGAGCGGAGCGTCCGCGTTTCGGCCGCCGAGCCAGCGCAGCATCTGTTCGACCGCGAAGAACGTCGCGAACGGGTTCACCTGGTTCTTGCCGGCGTACTTCGGGGCGCTGCCGTGCACCGGCTCGAACATCGCGTGCCCCTCGCCGATGTTGCCTCCGGACGCGAATCCCATCCCGCCCTGGAGCACTGCGGCGAGGTCCGTGATGATGTCCCCCATCATATTGGTCGCGACCACCACGTTGTACCGCTCGGGGTTGCGGACGATCCACTGGGTGAACGCGTCGACGTAGGCGTAGTCGCGCTGGATCTCGGGGTACTCCGCCGCGACCCGATCGAAGGTCTCGCGAAAGAATCGGCAGCCCTCGAGGACGTTCGACTTGTCGACGCACGTAACGCGGCGTACGCCGTCGCCCGGCGCGCCACGGGCCCGCGCCCGCGCGAGCTCGAACGCGAACCGGATCACCCGCTCGGACCCCTTCCGGGTCACGACGCGGGTGTCGATGGCGACCTCGGTCTCCCCCCCGCGTCGGAGCCGACCGCGGGCCGGCGTGTAGAGGTCCTCGGTGTTCTCCCGCACGATGACCAGGTCGACGGTCTCGGGCGACCAGACCTGGCGGTAGGCGCCGCTGATCCGGTGCTGGACGCCGGGATAGAGGCGACAGGGTCGCACGTTGGCGTACAGGTCGAGCGACTCCCGCACGCCCAGCACCAGCGCGCGACCCGCGATGTCCCCGTTGGGCAACGTGGCCCCGGGCCAGCCGACCGCCCCGAGCAGGATCGCGTCCGCGTCGCGCGCCGCCGCGGCTCCCTCCGGCTCCCACTCGCGGCCGGTCTTCTGGTAGTACTGCCCGCCGCCGGCGTATTCGGTGAGGTGCCACGGGGCCGGCCCGCCTTCGGCGAGCGCGCCGAGCACCTTGAGACCCTCGCGGACCACCTCCGGACCCGTGCCGTCGCCGGCGAAGACCGCGATCGCGTAGCCGGCGGACTTCATGCGCCTGCCTTCGCCGGGGGCGGGCGGGACTCGAGCTCCCGCCGGACGTGCTCGACGAGGCCGCCGGCCTCGAGGATCCGGAGGAGATGGGGTGGGAGCGGGGGGAACGCCACGGAGGCGCCGGTGCGGACGTTCGTCACCCGCCCCCGCCCCATCTCGATGCGGGCCGGGTCGCCCTTCTCGAAGATCGCCCGCACGCCGGGCACCTCGATCACGGGCAGGCCGAGATTGATCGCGTTGCGGAAGAAGATCCGGGCGAACGAGTCGGCGACGACCGCGCCGACGCCGATCGCTTTCATCGCCGCCGGGGCGTGTTCGCGACTCGACCCGCAGCCGAAGTTCACCCCGGCGACGAGGACGTCGCCCGGCCGCGCGTTCGCCGCGAACTCGGGGAGGGCGATCTCGAAGACGTGCTTCTGGAGCTCCTTCGGGTCGATGATCGTGAGGTACTTGCCCGAGATGATCTGGTCGGTGTCGACGTTCGGGCCCAGCGTCCACACCCGGCCCTCGATGACGTCCTGCATGGCCGGCGCCTACGCGAACTCCCGCGGATCGGAGATCTCCCCGTTCACGGCGGTCGCGACGACCGCCGCCGGCGACATCAGGTAGATCCGGGCCTCTTTCGCGCCCATGCGGCCGGGGAAGTTGCGGTTCGACGACGAGGCGCAGACCTCGTCCGGCGCGAGGATCCCCATGTTCCCGCCGAAGCAGGCGGAGCAGCTCGAGTTCGTGAAGACGGCCCCGGCGTCGGTGAACGTCTCGATGATCCCTTCCCGCAGGCACTGGTCGTAGATCTTCGTCGACGCCGGCGAGACGATGAAGCGGACCCCGGGGTGGACCTTGCGGCCCTTCATGAGGGCCGCCCCTTCGCGCAGGTCCTCGATGCGCGCGTTCGTGCAGGAGCCAAGGAACGCCTGGTCGACCTTGACGTGCTCCTTCACCAC
>JASIBA010000057.1 GCA_030041735.1 Thermoplasmata archaeon
CGGGGTCCCGCTCCACCGGGGCCTCGGGCTCGACAGCCTCCTCTCCGTCGTCCAGATGCCGCCCGGGATCCCGGTCGCGTCCGTCGGGCTCGACGCGGCGGAGAACGCCGCGCTGCTCGCGGCCGAGATCCTCGCGCTCAAGTTCCCCGAGCTCACCAAGGCCCTCGAGGCCTACCGGGCCAAGTGGCGCGAGGAGCCCGCCGCGGACCCGCCCGCGGGGGCCCCTCCGTGAACGACCCGGCCGCCTTCGTTCGCGAGGCGGTCGAGCGCCTGCGCCGGGAGATCCCCGAGCGCGCGATCATCGCCGCGTCGGGCGGCATCGACTCCACCGTGGCGGCGGCCCTCGTCCAGCGGGCGGTCGGCGACCGAGCGCGGGCCGTGTTCGTCGACACGGGCCTCCTGCGCGCCGGCGAGGTCGAGCGGGTGAGCGGCTACTTCCGCGAGGCCGGGCTCTCCTTCGAGGTCGTGGCGGCCGGCCCCCGGTTCTTCGCGGCGCTCGAGGGGATCGTCGATCCCGAGGTGAAGCGGCGGCAGATCGGGACCGCGTTCGTGCGGCTCTTCGAGGACGAGGCCGATCGGTTCGGGACGAACCGTCTGGTGCAGGGCACGATCGCCCCGGACTGGATCGAGAGCGGCGGCGCCCTCCGGGACACCATCAAGACCCACCACAACGTCGGCGGGATCCCGCCGGACAGCCGGCTCACGCTCGTCGAGCCACTGCGGGACCTCTACAAGGACGAGGTGCGGGCCGTCGCGCGGGAGCTCGGGATCCCCGCGCCGGACCGGCAGCCGTTCCCCGGTCCCGGCCTCGCGGTCCGGGTGAACGGACCGGTCACGCCGGAGCGGGTCCGGCGGGCGCGCGTCGCCAACGCGATCGTGGAGGAGGAGATCGAGCGCGCGGTCGCGGCCGGCACGATCCGCGCACCGTGGCAGTACTTCGCGGTGCTCCTTCCGGTCCGCACCGTCGGCGTACTGGGGGACAACCGGGTCCACGGCGAGGCGGTCAGCGTCCGGGTCGTCGAGTCGATCGACGCGATGACCGCGACCGCGATGGAGCTGCCCCGTTCCGTGACCCGCGCCATCGCCGAGAGGATCACGCGCGAGCTCACGGGCGAGGTCGTCCGGGTGCTCTACGACGTGACCGACAAACCCCCCGCGACGATCGAGTGGGAGTAGCCGTCCGCGGCCCGCCGCGAAGACCCTATCTATCCCGCGCCCTGAGGGCGGCGGCGATGGACGCGGACGCGACCGACCCCTCCCCCGCGCGGTCGATCCGGCTCTCGGAGGAGACGATGCGTGCCCTCGAGGAGCGGATCCGCGGTACCGGCTTCGACTCGGTGGACGCCTTCGTCGAGTTCGTCCTCGCCCGCCTCCTGGAGCAGCCCGGCGAAGGGACCTTCAGCGAGGAGGACGAGCGCAACCTGAAGGAACGGCTGCGTTCCCTCGGCTACATCGACTGAGCGGCACCCGGCGCCGGCGCCGCGAGGCGTCGGCTGGTCTCCTGGACCACGAACGCGATGTTGTCGGCGAGAGGGATCAGCGGCGTGATCCGGACGACGGTCCGCTCGTGCTCGGGGCCCATCTCGCCCTCCGAGCGGGCGCGCCCCGCTCCCCAGATCGTGCCCACCGACGGCGCGCCGCCCCCCGAGGACGACGGGAGGGGCACGACCTCCACGACGATCAGCTCGCTGAGGTACGCGCCGCCGATCCGGAGGCGGAAGACGAAGGCGGCGATCGCGAACGCGGCGATCCAGGGGAAGAGGACCAGGAACTGGTTCGTGACGAGCCAGTCGACCAGGCCCAGGACCACCCCGCCCCCGACGAGCGCGACCAGCGGCAGCGCCCGGGCGATGCTGATCGGCACGCGGACGACGTTGCGCTCCGCGATGAGCGTGGTCGTGACGCCCGGGGAGCCGCGTTCCGCGCCCGTGCGCACGTCGACGTGGAATCGGATGTGGCGCAGGGTCGCCTCGATCTCGCCGGCGACGCGCCCGGCGTCGGGACTGGCGATGCGGATGCGCCGACGGTAGGGGAACCGCGAGATCCCCGGCGTCCGCAGTCCGGCCATCCAGCGGCCGGGCGCGCCGGTCGGGGCGACCGGCCGCGCAGGGTCGCTCCCCGCCGACATGGGCCTCCCGAAATGTGACGCACAGTTCTTACGGCTGATGGGCGAGGCTCGGCGTCAACCATTAGGCCGCGCGCACGGTCGTCCCCACGTGCTCGCGTGCCCCTTCTGCGGCGCCCCCGAGACGGATCGCATCGATCTGGAGGGCCACCGATTCCTCGTGTTCCGGTGCATGTTCACACCCGAAGTCGAACCGACGCTCTCCGACGCCGAGATCGCCGACCGGCTCCGGACCACGTTCGGGACCGAGGGCGCCGCGTACTTCCGGGGCACCTGCGACCGGCTCCACGTCTACGTGACCAAGGGCGAGGGCGCGAAGGTCCTGGCGCCTGGCGGCGCCGGGCCCTAGTCTCCGCGCACAGTCAGCATCCGCTGCACGAAGAAGATCGCGATCCAGGACAGCTCGGCCAGGCTGATGCTGTAGAACGAAATCCCGATCGAAATCACGAACACCGCCGACGTGTAGAGTCCTCGCCGAGTGAAGTAGTCCGAAACCTCCGCCGAGATTCCCGGCTTCGTGAGCTTCGCCCGTCGCGCATACTCCCAGATTCCCGTGCTGGTCGCGCCCAGGGTCGCCTGGATTGCGGCGAAAAGAACGATCGCATACTGGAGCGAGTGTTGGCCGTGCTCCCCGGCGAATCCGTAGGTCGCGAACACGCCCAGGACGAACGGCATCACGGCGATCTGGGCGAGAAGGAGAAGGTTCAGCCAGACCAGCGTGCTGTCGAATTTCGCAATGTAGTAGAAGGTCCGATTATGGATCGACCACCAGAGGGCGATCATCACGAACGCGAAGCCGTACGCTAGGAAGGTGTACCAGTCGGCCCCAAGGGCGGCGCCGAGCTGGCCGTTACTGAATGTCATGGCCGGCGCCTTGGGCAGGGGGACAGTTAGTGAGAGGACGAGAAGGGTGAGCGCGAACGCGAACACGCCGTCGCTGAGCGAGACAATGCGGCCCAGGTCCTCGCCCTGGATCCGCGTGTCCAGGTGACGGAGGTGACGGCGCCCGTGGCGCCCCTCGGGGTCGTCGTGGAGGTGGCGACGCCCGTCGTGCGGCTCCGTCGCATCCGGCGGATCGTCGATCGGAGGCTCGGGGGAGCTCACGGCCGCGGGGCTAGCCCCGGCGGTTCTTCAAGCCGCCGGAGCCGGCGCACTCGGCGGCTCAGGCGGACGCCGGTCGGCCGATCTGGGCGAGCGCCGGTTCCGTGGACACCAGGTGACGGTCGAGGCCGAGCTCCTCGGGCGTCGCGCCGAGGGCGAGCCCGACGACCTGCGGAAGATGGAAGACCGGCATGTCGAGCGGCTGACCGACCGCCTTCGAGGCCTGGTTCTGGTAGGCGTCGAGCGAGATGTGGCAGAGCGGACACGGGGTGGCCATCGCGTGGGCTCCGTGCTCCTTCGCGTCGACGATCTGGCGGCCCGCGATGTGGCTCGCGACGGCGGGCTTGACGAACTGGATCGGGAAGCCGCAGCACATCACCCGACCCCGGTAGTAGACCGGCGTGGCCCCGAGCGCGGCGAGCAGGTTCTCGAATGACTGCGGCTCCTCGCCGCTCTCGCTGCCGAGCTCGTCGGCGGGGCGCAGGAGGTGGCACCCGTAGAAGGCGCCGAC
>JASIBA010000058.1 GCA_030041735.1 Thermoplasmata archaeon
ACGGAGGGCGTCCATCGAGACCCCGCGCCGGTCGAGCGAGCGCAGCGACCAGGTCCGCGGGTCCGCCCAGCCGTCGTAGATCCCTTCCTTCACCTCCCGGTACGCCTTCGACTTCGACACCTTCGCCTCGCGCACCCGGAGGATCCCCCAGTGCAGGAACGGCGGTCCCTGGACGCCGAGCAGGTCCCAGACGTAGCGCTGCATGCGGTCCTCGATGACGAGGTCCTTGCCCCGCAGCACGTGGGTCACGCCGAGCTCGACGTCGTCGACGGCCCACGAGAACTCGAGCAGGGGCCACACCCGGTACCGGTGCCCCACCCGCGGGTGGTCGAGGTCGCTGATGCGGAAGAGGACCCGGTCGCGGAACGCGGGATCCGGATCCCGAAGGTCCGTCTTCAGGCGAAGGACGGCCTCGCCCGGGGCGTAGGCGCCTTCGAGCATGCGCTGCCACTCGTCACGCGCCTGGCCCGGCGTCTGGTCCCGTTCCGGGCACGGCAGCCCCTGGGCACGGCGCTCACGCAGGAGCTCGGGAGGACACCGGCACACGTACGCGGCGCCCTGGTCGATCACGCGTTCCGCCCAGGGGTAGAAGTGGGGCACCCGATCGGACTTGTACACGACCGAGTCCGGACGCACGCCGGCGAGCTCGAGATCGCCCAGGATCAGGTCGAAGAACTCCCGCTCGACGCGCTTCTCCTCCGACCCGGGCGTGTCGTCGAACACGAGGAGCAGGCGCCCGTGGTACCGTTCCCGGTAGTACTGGTGGGTGTACAGCATGCGTCCATGACCGATGTGGAGCACGCCGCTCGGGAACGGTGCCATCCGGAGCACCACCTTGCCCGGCTCGGCCCCGGGCAGGTCCGGGAAGTCCGCCCCTTCGAGCCGTGCCTCCCGGGTCCGCGCGGGCTCGGGCCCGCCGAGGGCCGCGAGCTCGCCGGCAGCCTGGTCCGCCGAGAGCGTCGCCACCTCCGCGACGACCGAGTCGATCAGCGATCGCAGCTCGTCCGCGCGAGGTCGGAGGCTCGCGTCGGAGGCGAGGAGTCGCGCCAGGATCGGTCCGGTGCGGGGGGATCCCCCGTGCGTCCGGGCGTTCTCGAGGGCGAGCCGACGGATGCGGACCGCAAGCTCCGACAACGACGGCACGGAACGCCCGACGGGCGGTCGGATTAAAGGGGTTCGCGCCGACCCGCCGGCGCCGGTCGCGTCGGGGAGCGCTCGGGCGTCCGGCCCATCTTTTCGGCCACCGCATCCGCGAGCGAGATCTCTCCGCGGAGGACGGCGTGGGCCGAGCTCCGGGAGATCGTCACCAATCCGCCGCTGCCCTCGCGACTGATCCGCTGGAGGTTCGCGATCTCCCCCGCGGTGAACGTGGTCGGGAGCCGCTCCTGGACGGAACGGCCCAGACCGCGCGCGATCGAGCGCGCCGCCGCGGGATCCCGTCGGGGACGCCGGTGGCCCCGGGGAGTGGTGCCCTGTTCGTCGACGATCTCGACCCAGCGATGGTGGGTGAGGAGCTCGTTCACGAGTCGGTTCCGGCGGGGTGGATCCCCGGATCCGACCCGGAACACGACGTGCCGGGCCGGGAACTGTCGGCGCAGGTGGGTCGCGAACGATCCGGCGGACTCCGGGGAGTCGAGGACCCCCTCCCCAATGCATCTCGAACCCGCGAAGATCGCGTAGCCGGGTCGGGGTCCCGGGTCGATTCCGACCACCAGATCCTCGCCGGCGCGTCCGGCCCCGAGGGCGTGCTCCACGGCCGCGGTCAGGGCGCGGTGGTCCGCGTCCTCGCCCACCGCAAGTACTCGCGGGTGCGCGATCGACGGCGCCTCCTCGGCGGAGGTCAGCACCACGGCGACGCGGTCCGGGATCCGCTGACCGGGGAGGAGACTGACCGACGGCAGTCGTCGCTCCCGCAGAAAACCCGCGAGCTCGCTGTAGAGCGCGGGGTTCCGGGTGATCAGCGCGACCGACCGAGGTCTCAACGTGGTACCAGACGGTGATATACGCACTTAATCTTGCCCCCGCCGTGCCGGCCTGTCTTCACTGCGGCGAGCTCGCGCCCGAGGGCTCGCTCTTCTGTGCCAAGTGCGGCTACACGCTTCCGCAGGTCGACGCCACGGTCCCGCCTCCCCCGCCCCCGCCGCCGCTGCGCTCGGTCTCCGCCACCGGCGCGTCCGCCGGTGCGGCCGCGCCGCCCCCTCCGCCGCCTCCGTCGGCGGCTGCACGTCCGGCGACCGCCTGGGCGCCTCCTGCGTCGGCCCCGATCGCCTACCCGATCTCGGCCCCGGGCCTCGGCGCCGGGCCCATCCCGCCACCGCCGTCGGGGAAGTACTGCATCCGGTGCCGCACGATCATCTCGCGGTCCGCTGTGTACTGTCCGGTATGTCAACAGCCCCAAACGGCGTGAAGCGCGCGGGCCGCCGCGGTCGCCGCACGTCGGCGATGCGCCGGGTGGCCCGCGACCGGATCGACGTGTTGTTCGCGCTCGCGGAGGGCGAGGCGGGTTCCGGCGGGTACGTGCTCGCGGACCGGTACGTCGCGCTGGCCCGACGGATCGGTACGCGGTACAATGTCCGGCTGCTCCCGGAGTACCGCGAGCGGTACTGTCGCGGCTGTTCGCGATTCTGGATCGAGGGTCGTACCGTGCGCACCCGATTCCGCTCGGGACGTCGCGTGCGGACCTGCCTCGGCTGCGGTCGGGTGCGCCGGGTCCCGCTCCGGCCCACGGCTCGGCGGTCCCTCGACTCGCCCGAGTCCCTCCGGCGGGTCGGGAGAGCGCCCGAGACCGTGCCGGCCGATCTCGGGGAGGACGACACGCTCGACGAGCTCGCCGGCGACGACGGGGCAGAAGAAGAATAAGCGAAGATCCTTGCCGGGCGGGCGCGCCGGGGTGGCCGAGCGGCCAAAGGCGGCAGACTCAAGATCTGCTCTCGCAGGAGTTCCCAGGTTCGAATCCTGGCCCCGGCAGCTCCCTGAGACCCCCGGGAGGATCGAACGGTCGGCTGGCCGTGGCGCGTCGGTGGCCCTCCATCGCCGGCGTGCCGGTTCCGAGGGGCACCCGCAGGAGCTGGTCCGTTCCGGGGGGAAACTTCCCGTGCTCAGGATCCGACGCGCTCCAAGGTCCGCAGGGCTCTCAGAGTGATCATCTTGCTCGGTTGGCCGGCCTCCTCGAACGCGAGCGGGCTGGGGCGCTTCTCGGGGTGAGCGGCGAACCAGCGAGCCCCCTCGGGGTCCGGATCCGTCTGATGTGCGTCCAGGTTCCAGCGGCCGTCCTTGCGCCGCTTCGAGCGGAGCAGATCGAGCGCGAAACCGAGGCGCGGGTCCTTCCCGTAGCCGAGCGAGGTGAGGACGTCGAGCCCGACGAGCACGTCGTAGTAGTAATGCGTCGGCCAGTGGAAGCGGTACCACGGCTCGTACCGGTCCCCTTGCACGTGCAACTCTCGCTCCAGGAAGTATTCCGCCCCGCGTTCGACGCACGCGGTCATGGAGGGGGTCCACTTCGATCGCGGATAGGCCGCGAACGCGGCCAGACCCTCCCACGCGTCGAGCGTCCGGCTCGGCGCGGGACTGTCCCGGTTCCAGCGGCAGGTCCATCCCCCCTTGGGATGGGCGGTGCGAACGAGGAACTCCAGGGTCCGTCGGATCCGAGGGTCGTCCTCGTACCCCATCTCGAGCAGCGCCCGCGCCATGTTGGCCGTGAAGCAGTGGTGCCCCTTTCCCTGCCCCAGTCCTCCCACTCCCCCGCCGGAGAGAGGAGATTTCTTCATCCAGTACTCGCAGGACGCTCGTACCTGCGGGATGTCGCGCGATGCCCCGAGGTCGGCCAGAGCCAGCAGGGTCCAGTGCGTGCCCAAAAAGCGGGGCTCCATCCGGCCGCCATCGCGAATCCACCAGCCGCCGGGATCCCGTCGATCGAGGCATGCCTTGACCCAGCCGACGGACCGGATCTTCGCCTTGGTCTCGCGGACCTCGGGACTGGACTCCGGCTGACCCATCAGCTGCGTGAGGGTTAGGTAACGGACCGAGGGCTCCTCCGGTGCGAGCAGCCACTCCAGGACGCGCCTCCCGATCCGGTCGTCGATCGCCATGGCTCCCTCGAGTCGATGGGACGAGACCAGAGACGTCCGGGCTCTTCAGGGGTCATAGCCCGTCCGACCGCCCGACCACGCTCGCGCGCCGCGGGGGCGGACGGCGCCGACCTCCCGCTGCGCCTGGGGCCCGGGACTCGGAACGTCCGCGCGGGATCCGGGCTTCGCGGGCCCTCGCCGCCCCACGCAGAGGCCCGAGCGGCCTCTTGGCCCCCGGCGAGAGTAAGATGTAGGGGCGGACCCGTACCGACGGTGACGTTCCGATGAGCTACGCGTCGTACGGGCGCCCCGTCCGCCCGCTCGGGGTCGCCATCCTCGCGATCCTCCTCGGCATCTTCGGGTTCCTGCTGCTGCTCAGCGGCGCGCTGCTCCTGGTCGGCGCCCACGGCATCGCCCTCGTGGGACTCCCGGTCCGCTTCTTCGGCATCGGAGGGCCCGTGGCCGGGCTGATCGCGCTGGTCGTCGGCCTCGTCCTTCTCGGGGTGGCGCTCGGGTTCTGGAACCTGCGGATGTGGGCGTACGTGCTCGCCCTCGTGGTCGTGCTGTTCGAGCTGCTGAGCTTCGGGCTCTCGGGCGGGATCGTGACGATCGGGTTCCTGGTCCTGCTGTTCCTCTTCGTCTACCTGTTGGTCGTGGCCCGGTACTTCCGCTGAGGCGGTACCGCGGGCTCGCGCTCAGGACGCCGGGGGGAGGGCGCCCCCCTCCTCGAGCAGGAGCTTGATCGCTTCGCGCGGGATCCCGGCGGCTCGCTCGACGATCGCGTCCAGGGCCGGCGGCTCCAGCGCGAACGGCGTCCGCGCGAGGGCGGACTCGAGGATGCGGCGCACGTCCGCCGGTGCCACCGGAGGGAACTCGAGGACCGTGAGTCGGGAGAGCAGCGCCGCCGAGATCCCGTGCAGGTCGTTGCAGGCGAGGATGAAGACGGACCATCCGCCTTCGCCTTCCATCGCCGGCCGGAGATCGTGCTGGGCGCTGGGCGAAAGCGACTCCAGCTCGTCAAAGAACATGATCCGGAAGGGGGCGCCGCCCGGCGGCGGTCCGCGCGACTTCATGATGATCTCCGGCAGCACGGAGTGGTCGCGATTGTCGAACGCCTTGAGCTCGTTGAAGTTCGCCTCGTAGAACGACCCCAGGGCCGCGCGGCCGAACGCGCGTGCGGCGGCGGTCTTGCCGACGCCCGGAGGTCCGTGAAAGAGCATGTGCGGAGGCATGACCGTCCCGTGCCGCACGCCGGCCAGGATCCGCTCGAGCCGGGCGATCGCCCGGGGCTGGCCGAGGATCCCGTCCAGGGTGTCGGGGCGGAAGTCCTCGATCGACAGACGGCGCCGGGGAGGCTCGGGCATCCCGAACAAATTCGGGCCCGTCCTTATCAAACGATAGGGCGGTTCCCGACGGCCCCGGGCTGAAGAACCCGTGGGCCGTGCCGCCGCCGGACGGATGACGATGGACCCCCCAGGGGAGGGCACGACGCGCGACGGCCTCCCGGCCGGATCCGACGTGGCGGTCGGGCCCGACCAGTTGCGCCAGCTCGCCGACCGCGCCCTCCTCTTCCAAGGGTACCTGCTCCGCCGGGCCTGGGGCGTTTACTATCTGATCTGGTCCGCCGCGCTGACCGGATTCTTCGTCGTCCCCTCGTTGCTCACCGGAGTGCTCAGCGCCGCACCCCTCTGGGCGATCGTCCTGTACTACGGCTACCTGATCGCGCTCATCGCCCTCTCGATCTGGGCGACGTCCTGGGCGTTCACGCAGTCCGTCCGGGCGACCCGGCTGCGCGACCTCGGGGAGCCGCGCCCCGAGGCGCGCCGCCGGTTCCTGCAGATCCTGGCCATCGGGCTCGCGATCGCCGCCGTGGTCTTCGCCGTGAGCTTCGTCAGCTCGTTCGCGGGCCTCCTGGTGCTCGATGTGGTGCTCGGTGGGGTCATCCTCGGGGTGGTCTATCAGGTCCGGTCCTGGTTCGAACTGACTCCCCCGGAGGGGTCGGTCGCGATCGCGACCTACGCCGTGAGCATCGCCGGCTCCGCGATCGCGCTCGTGCTCACCGATTCCCAGGCCTGGTACGCGGCCGTCTGGACGATCGCGATCGTGGGCTGGGCGTTCAGCGGTGCGTACGCCCTCTACCACGCGCCGGAGGAGCTGACGGCCGATGCCCCCTGAGACGGAGGCCCCGGCCGCGCCCGGCCTGCGCACGGTCGGAGACGTGCTCCTGCAGGACCCCCTGCGGAACTCGGTACGGGTCCTCATCCTCCTCTCGCTCGGGATCAACCGGCAGCTGGGGTTCCCCGAGCTGCTCGAGCTGACCGGCACCTCGAAGGGCAGCCTCAGCCACCACCTCGAGCAACTCGCGGCCGCGGGCTATGTGGAGTCCCGCATGGTGTTCACGCTGGGCGGGCCCCGGATCCGCGTCGAGATCACGGCGCGGGGCCGGGAGGTCTATGAGTCGCTCACCGGCGCGCTCGCCCGGCTCGGGCGCGCGTCCGCCAGCGCCGGGACCGCGCAGGGTTCAGCGGCTGGACTTTCGCAGGGGTAGATGCCGTCGTCCGCCCCTGGGGTGGACGTGCTCGAAGCCCGCCAGCTCGAAGTGACCTTCCCCGGCGCCGCCGCGCCCGCGCTCCGCGGCGTCGACCTGACCCTCGGCGACGAAAAGATGATCGTAGTGGGAGCCAACGGCAGCGGCAAGACCACCCTGATCAAGTCGTTCCTCGGGCTGGTCCCGACCACCGGCGGGACGGTGCGGGTCCTCGACCGGGACGTGGACCACATCCACGGCGCCGTGGGTCTCTCGACCAATCTCGCGGAGGTCTACCGCTTGATCTCGCTCCCGATCGGCGATCTGGTCCCGGTCTTCGCGGCGCTGAAGGGCGGCGATCCCCGGGAGCTGCGCGAGCGGCTCCACGAGTTCGAGCTCGACGACGTGCTCGGCAAGCGGATGCACGAGCTGTCCACCGGACAGCAGAAGCTCGTGGGCGACCTGCTCGCGATCAGCTTCGGGCCCCGTCTCGTGCTGCTCGACGAGCCGTTCGACAACGTGGACTTCGCCCGCCGGCGCCGGCTCGTCGGGCGACTGCGGGACCTGTCGGCCGCCGTGCTCCTCAACACCCACGAGCTGGAGCTCCTGTCGAACTTTGGCGGGTGGAAGCTGGCTCTGATGTTCGAGGGTCGCCTGTTCGGCCCGTTCCGTGTCGACGAGCTCGACCGGCTCTTCCTCACGCGCGGCACCCGGCCGGGCGCCCTCGCCGAGATGACGACCTCGCTGGGGACGTTCTCGATCACCCTGGACGCGGGCGACCGGCCGATGAAGAGCGCGACCAGCCTCAACGCGCTCGTGGAGGCTCTCGCATGAACCTGTGGCGCCCCTACACGAAGGCGATGCTCACGAACCGCGCGCTCTGGTTCTGGGCGGTCGTGTTCATGGGGTTCTGGCTGGCGATCGGCGCCTTCGTCGAGTCGCAGGGGCTCTCGCTCGCCGGGGCGTCGCTGCGCGACTACGCCACCTCGTGGTACGCGGTCATCGTGCTCTTCTCGCTCAGTATGCTCGCGGTCTCCATCGCGAACTCGATGACGTACGGCTCGGGCGCGCTCGCCTATTCGTTCCGGTTCACCCGGCTCACGCCCGAGAGCTACTTCGGTTCGGTGGTGGGAGGATCGGCGGTCCTCGGGTTCGTCCTGAGCTTCGTGCTCATCGGGGCGACCACCGGCATGTTCGCGGTCCGGTTCGGCTCGGTGCTGCTCCCCGCCAACGTGCCGGCCCTCGTCGGGATCTCGCTGCTCGGAGGCGTGTTCTACATGGCGCTCTCGATGACGCTGATCCTCGTCGTGATCAACTACCTCGGCCTGAAGAGCGCGAGCTTCGTCGGCTTCGTCCCGCTGCTGTTCTCCTGGGCGCTCGGGGTCGCCCAGTCGTACGTGCGGCTCCCGAACTGGCTCCTCTACGGTTCCCCGTTCAACGATCTCGCCTCGCTCCTGTACCAGGGCTTCGCCGGGTATCCTTCCGCGCCCGTGCTCGGGCAGGCGAACGGGGCCGCGCTGGACTGGGCGCCCCTGACCCTGGGGATCGTGGTATGGACCGTACTGCTCACCGGGACCTCGCTCTGGCTCCTCCGCCGGATCCGCGTCCGCCAGCTCGAGGAGGGCCGACAGATCTGATCCCGCGTTCGCCCCGAGCCCGCGGCAGGACCCCGCCGCGTTCGAGCAGAGGGGCCATCGCCCGAGCGAGCGATCGGAGGCCGGCCCGCATCCGGTCCTCGTCGAGCCCGATGTAGTGGACCGTCTGGTCGAGGGAAGCGTGCCCGAACAGATTCTTCAGCTGCACCAGGTCCATGCCGGACTCATGCGCCAGCCGGCCGAACGTCCGGCGCAGATCGTGATGGGACACCCGCAGGCCCCGGTCCGGCAAACCCGCCCGGCGGGCCGCTCGCTGAAGAAGGAGGTCCGCACCCGTGCGGGAGCGCGGGACCAGGCGGAGCTCCGAGGAGGGGTCCGACACCGACCGCCGGAGCACACGCTCGGTCTCGGGAAAGAGCGGGATCGTCCGCCATTTGCCGCCGTTCCGACCCTTGCCCAGGACGCGGATGCGATGGGCCGCCAGATCGACATCGCGCTGTCGCAGCCGGAGCACCTCGACCCGGCGCAGGCCGTTGAACGACTCCAGGGAGACGAGCGTCCGCTCCAGCCCCCGGGACGCCCGATACAGGCGTACGAGCTCGTCGCGGTCCAGCCACCGACGGTGGCTCGGGGATCCCGACGGTACCGCCCACGCTCCGACCTCCGCCGCGAGCGGGTTGTCCGCCCACCGGGCGAAGCGACGGAGCGCCGCGAAGTGCAGGGCGAGCGTGGCGGGCGACCAGGGGAGCGAGGTCCGTAGGATCTCCAGATGTCGACGCCGCAGCGCCCCCGGGGTCGCCGGCACGACGATCGACCCCGCGCGCCGGAGCAGCTCAGGGGTGCGACGAACCTCGTAGACGATGCGCCGCTTCCATGCTTCCCCGACGTACGACTCCCGGAGCGCACCCCTCGCGAAGTCCCGGACCGAGGCGCCCCAGGAGCGAGCCACGTCGCCGACTGAGCCCCTCGGGCGTTAGCCGAGCATCGCCCGGCGGAAGGCGGACGATGGGAGGTGCGGCGCCGGGGCGGGCCACCCCTAAGTAGCTGCGGGTACTCGCAACGGCGGCATGCGTGGACCGCCGGCGCCGGGCGCGGGGGGCACCCTGCGACGGGGGCGGATCGGCGGGCCGTGCGCGCGTGCGGGGGAGGGGGGCACACCATGACCGGACCGACGGACGAGGCGACCCCGCCGCGGATCCTCGACCTGGCGATCGGCACCGGCCAAACCGGCCTTCGGCGCGAGACCGACTCCATGGGCGAGATCGACGTGCCCGCCGACCACTACTGGGGCGCCCAGACGCAGCGGTCGCTGGTCCACTTCTCGATCGGCGGCGACCGCATGCCGATCGAGGTCTACCGCGCCTACGGCTACGTCAAGAAGGCGGCCGCGCTCGTCAACGCCCGCGACGGTCTGCTCCCGCCGTGGAAGGCCGATCTCATCGCCCGCGTCTGCGA
>JASIBA010000059.1 GCA_030041735.1 Thermoplasmata archaeon
TCGGTGCGGTGGCGGTCCCGGATCTCCGCGTCGATCTCGCCGAGCCGGGGGAGCTCGGCGAGCACCGCGGGCAGTCGGTCGGCGGCCGGTCCGGCGAGCGCGCTGAGCCATCGCAGGTTCGGCGCGGCCCGAGGATCTCCGAGCGTGACGACCGCTTCGCGCAGTCCCCGCCGGACGGCCGGGGCGAGCGGGATCGGCCCGTCAGCCCGCGGCATCGCCCCGCTCCGGCCGCTTCGGTTTGGGTTCGAGATGCGCGGCCCGGACCGCCAGGCGGGCCGTCGTCCCCGACTCGATCGCTTCGGTCCGGTCGAGGACGAGCCGCTCGCGGAAGAACGGCGCGTCGACGACGAGCGTCTCGTACTCGCCCCCCTCGCCGGCGACATGGACCGATCGGATCGTTCGGCTGCGTCGTTCGAGCTCTTGGAGGAGGGACGGATCGATCCGGCGCCCGAGGAGCTCCGGGGTCAAGGGCTCGGCAGCGAGGTGCACGAGGCGCGCGTCGAGCCCGGCGGCGATCTCCTCGCGGACCACGCGCTCCGGCTCCGTGCGCCAGAGCGGCGCATAGACCCGCCGGCCCAGCTCGTCCCCGACCCGCACCACGCGCGCCCACTGGTACGACGACTCGATCGCCCCGACGCTGATCGGACCGGAGTAGCCCGCGAGGGCCCCCCGGAGCGCGGCGAGCTCGCCGGCCTCGCCCGGCTCGGTCACCGCGACCTCGCGATGCCGCTTCCGCCAGGCGCGCGCCTGCAGCGCGACGAGATCGAGGTTGGGGGTGTGGAACAGCATCGACTCGGGGTCCGAGGGCCGGAGGGTGAGCAGTTCGTCGACCGGCCAACCCTGGGTCTCCGCGAGGTACGCGGCGTAGATCGAGTCCTTCCCTCCCGAGACGAGCGCCGTGACCGTCATGGCCCCTACGGAAGTCCCAATCCGTCGCGCCAGCGCGGGTAGAGGGAATCGAGCGGGAGGCTCGCGACCGAGCGGCCCGACCATCGGATCGTACCCGTCCGCTCCGTGACCTCGCCGAGAACGGCGTGGGGGATCGGACCCATCGCCCGTTCGAACGCGCGCTCGGCCCCCGGGCGGATCTCGACGACGAAGCGCGAGCCCCCCTCCGCGACGAGCGCGAGGCCCGGGCCCGGTAGCCCCGTCGCCGCGACGTCGACCGAGAACCCGAGGCTTCCCCCGAACGCCATCTCGCACAGCGTGACGGCGAGGCCCCCGTCGGAGACGTCGTGCGCCGCCCGGACGACGTGCTGCCGCATCGCGCGGAGCAGCCGCTCGCCGGCGCGGCGGAGTGCCCCGGGGTTCGACGGGGGGACGCGGAGGGCCGGGGCCGCGGTCCGGCGGGCCCACAGCGAGCCTCCGAGTTCGGGCCGGCTCGGGCCGACCAGATAGAGCGGGGCTCCGACCTCCTTGAGATCGCTCGTCACCGCTCGATCGATCCGCTCGATCCGGCCTGTCGCGAGGACGGACGGGCTCGGCGGGATGTTCGACGAAAGGCCCCCGTTGTAGAAGCTCACGTTGCCGGACGGCACCACGAAGCCGAGGGCCCGCGCGGCGCTCGCGAGGCCGGTCGTCACGGCGGCGAAGTCCGCCATCACGCTCGGATCCTCGGGGTTGCCGAAGTTGAGGCAGTCGCTGAGCGCGTCCGGGCGGGCGCCGACCGCGTACAGGTTCCGCGCCGCCTCTTCGACCACCCCGCGCGTTCCCTCGAGGGGGTCCTCCCGGCAGGCCCAGGGCTGGGCCGCGGTCGTGATCGCGAGCCCGGCCGGGCTCTCCGGCCGCGGTTGGATCACCGCGGCGTCGCCGTGGGACGGCGAGTCGGGCCGGCCGTGCAGGGGCTTCACGACGGTGCGGCCCTGTACCTCGTGATCGTAGACCCGCAGGACGGACTCGCGCGACAAGGAGTCCGGCGCGAGCACGAGCTCCCGCACGAGGGACCCGAGATCATCGTCCGGCACCGGCGGAGGATCGGCATACGTCCGCCGGCGGGCCGAGCGGGGACGCCGGCGCTCCACGGCGTCGATCCGGAAGGCGAGTCGCAGGTGGCCCACGACCTCGCCGTTCCACTCGATGGTCTCGTACGGGCCGCGGGCCACGTCCCCGATCGGCGTCGCGGGGACGTCCCATCGTCGGAAGACGTCGAGCAGGCGGTCGACGTCCTTCGGGCGCACGTCGAGGATCATCCGCTCCTGCGATTCGGAGACCCAGACCTCCCAGGGCGCGAGGCCGGTCTCCCGCAGCGGGACCCGGTCGAGGTCGATCCGGGACCCGAAGCCGCCCGCGTGGACGAGCTCGCCGGACGCGGTCGCGAGGCCCCCGCCGCCGAGGTCCTTGAGGCCCTGGACCCAGCCGCGGTCGAAGACCTCGAGGCAGGCGTGGATCAGCGGCTCCTTCAAGATCGGGTTGCCCAGCTGGACCGCGCTCCGCGACTCGGTCTCGCTCCGCTCGGTGAGCTCGCGCGAGGCGAACGAGACGCCGCCGATCCCGTCGCGCCCGGTCGGTCCGCCGACCAGGACGAGGCGGTCGCCGATCGCCCGGGCGCGGTTCGGCCGGAGCCGCGCCCGGGGCAGGAATCCGACGCACCCGACGTTGACGAGCGGGTTCACGACGTACGAGGGATCGAGATAGACCGCGCCCGAGACCGTCGGCACGCCGACCCGGTTCCCGTAGTCCCGGATCCCCGCGACGACGCCCTCCGCGAGGTAGCGCGGGCTCTTCACGCCGGGCGGGAGCGCGTCGCGCGGGAAGTCGAGGGGGCCGAAGAACAGGGGATCGGTGAGCGCGATCGGCTTCGCTCCGACCGCGAGGACGTCGCGCAGGATCCCGCCGATGCCCGTCGCCGCGCCCCCGTACGGTTCGACCGCCAACGGGTGGTTGTGCGATTCGATGCGGAGCGCGTAGGCGTACCCGTCGTCGAACGGGAGGACCCCAGCATCGCCGGTGCCGAGGACGCGCTGCGCCGGGTGCAGGTCGCGGAACGCGCGGCGGAGGAGCGGTCGGGAGCTCTTGTAGCTGCAGTGCTCGCTCCAGCTCTGCGCCAGGCCCGCGAGCTCCACGTCGGTCGGGTCCCGGCCCTCGCGTCGGAAGTAGTCGCGGACCCGCCCGAGCTCGGCGCGGTCGAATCCGAGCCCGCGCTCGTGCGAGATCCGCTCGAGCTCGGTGAGCCCGGCGCGACGGATCGGGACCGAAACGGCCGCGGACGGCGCACGAGGCATGGTCGTCAACGAGGGTCGGCGGATCGGACGGTGACCCGGTGGATCACCGGATTGGCGAGGAGACGTTCGACGGCCTCGTCCGTGAGCTGCCGGGCCTCGGACTCGGAAACGTCGGAGAACTCGATGTCGTAGACGCGGGCGGTCGAGACGCCCCGGACGTGCCCGATCCCGAGCAGACCGAGGGACTTCTCGACGCTGACCGCCTCGGCGTCCATCACGCCCGGTTTGAGCTCGACCCGGACCTCGAAGCGACGGCCCGCCGACTCGTCCGCCACGGTGCCCCGGCCGCTCCGTACGGGGGACGAGAGATAACGGTGCGCCCGGTGCGCGCGAGGTCCGTAGCGGCGAGCGCCGTCGGCCCGCGCCGGTCGTGCGTCGGCCCTCGGAGCGTCCGGCGGCGCCGCCGCTGTCCGGAAATCATATATAGGGGGCCCCAGTCGCCCGCTCGGCGCGGTGGGGGCCGGCCGTCATGGAGGAGTTCATCTGTAGTGTCGAGTTCCTCCGAGGGCCGACCGACCTGATCGCCCGGGTCTCGAGTGAGGCGGGCGGGGTGCGGGAGTATCGCGCCCCGTCGGCCGGGGCTGTGATCGACCAGGTCATCAACGACCTCCAAGAGGAGTTCGAGTCCGCTCCCGCGTCGTAGCGCAGGAGTGGGACCGGCATCCGCGGGCAGAGGTTCGGCGCCGCGTACGGAGCGAGCAGTATGGATAAACCAAGCACGAGCAAACCGCCGGTGAGTCGAGCCGTGGAGAGCGCGTTCACCAAGGTCTGGGGGGACGAGCATGTCGTCGCGCTCATCGCGCTCAAGGTCGAGACGAGCGAGGCCGACACCGTCGCCGGGGAGGTCGCGAAGTTCTCCGAGGTCGAGGACGTCTTCCTCGTCACGGGCGACACCGACATTTTCCTCAAGGTGCGCTTCCCGCACTACGAGGAGCTGAAGGACTTCGTCCTCCACCGGCTCCCGTCCGTCCGCGGCATCCGCGAGACGAAGACCCTCCTCGTCGTCACCGCGTACAAGGAAGGCGGGGAGAGCCACCCCGCATGACCGCCCCCGACGCCGTGCCGGCGCGGCCGGCGGTCGCGCTTCCCGCCCCGATCGCGGGCGAGCCCGACTCGCCCGGACTCGGGCGCATCGTCGACTCGCTGAGCCAGCTCGCGGACGACCTCTCGGTCCCGCGGAACGTCCGTCGCGGCGCCCAGTCGGCGAAGGACGAGCTCGCGAAGCCTCGGGTCGCGCTCGACGTGCGGATCGCGAGCGCCGTGTACGTGCTCGACGACCTCGCGAACGACCCGAACCTCCCGACCCACGGACGCACCGCGATCTGGTCGATCATCTCGAGCCTGGAGAGCCTGTCGTGAGCCCCGCCGGGAATAACGTGAAATACGGCGGCCGGCTGGCGTTCCTTCGGAGCGCGGTCGGGCCCGTAGCTCAGGTAGGTAGGCCGGTCGGTCGTGCCGATGGCCCTACCCAGAGCATCTGGCTTTTAACCAGGTGGTCGGGGGTTCGAACGAGCGATCCGGCGTACGACGCAGGATCGCTCCGGATGTCCCCCCGGGCCCGGGGCGCGCCCCTCAGGATCGCATGACCCCCACCCCATCCCGCCGCAGTCGAAGCCGCGCCGCTCCGCCGAAGCCGGCGGCCCCCGCCCGGCCGTTCGTCGCGCACCACCTCGCGCCGCCGCACGAGGTCCTCTCCGAGGAGGAGAGCCGCACGACGATCGAGAAGCTCGGGACGCCGTCGGAGCGCCTACCGAAGATCCTCGTCACCGACCCCGGCCTCAAGACCGACCCGAAGTACGAGGCGCTCCGCGCCTCGGGCGAGAACCTCCTCGGGCGCCTCGTGCGGATTCGCCGCCCCAGCGCGACGGCCGGCGAGGCGATCGCCTACCGCCTCATCGTCGCCTCGGCGGGAGGGGACTGAAGCTCCATGCGCGAAATCGTCGACGGATTCTTCCGAGAGCGCTCGATCGTCAACCACCACCTCGCCAGCTTCAACGACTTCCTGCCCACGAAGGACAACCCGAACTCCCGCATGCAGCGGATCGTCGACGACGCGCGGGTCAGCGAGGACTCGACCGAGCGCGGCGTGATCCGCCTCGACGTGCAGAAGACGAAGAGCTCGATCTACGTGCGGGTCGGCCGCCGACGCGATGCCCGCGGGAACGTCAATCCCTCGGCGGAGCCGACGATCTTCATCGGCGCGCCGTTCGTCAAGGAGCCGGTGGGATCGAAGCCGACGCTCACGCCGATGGAGGCGCGCCTGCGCAACCTCACGTACCAGGCGCCGATCTACCTCAAGGTCACGGTCGTCGAGAACGGCGTCGAGCGCGCGCCCGAGGACGTGCACATCGGCGATCTTCCCATCATGGTCAAGAGCCGCCCGTGCAACCTGAACCGGTACAAGATCTCGGAGGACGACCAGATCTGGCTCTCCGACGACGAGTACCGCGCGAAGCTCGTCGAGTACGGCGAGGACCCGCTCGACCCCGGCGGGTACTTCATCATCGGCGGGACGGAGCGCGTGATCATCAGCCTCGAGGACCTCGCGCCCAACCGGATCTTCGCCGAGTTCAACGAGCGCTACGGCACGCCGATCGAGAGCGCGAAGGTGTTCTCGCAGCGCGGCGGATACCGCTCCCTGACCGTCGTCGAGAAGAAGAAGGACGGCGTCCTCCACGTCTCCGTCCCGACCGCGTCCGGACAGATCCCGCTGGCCATCCTGATGAAGGCCCTCGGGATGAAGAACGACGAGGAGATCTACCAGGCGGTCCTGGGCGAGCTCCTCCCGCTGGACGAGCCGTTCGTCCAGACGATGAAGCATCTCCTCAACGTCAACCTCGAGGAGTGCGTCTCGAAGAAGCTCTACCCGCCGGAAGGCATCCTCACGACGGAGGATGCTCTCCTCTACCTCGAGAAGAAGTTCGCGACCGGCCAGGCCAAGGAGTACCGGCAGCGGAAGGTCGACGGCATCCTGGACCGGTCGCTCCTGCCCCACCTCGGCGACACGAAGACGGACCGTCTCAAGAAGGCCCTCTACCTCGGCCGCATGGCCCGTACGGTTCTCGAGCTCAACCTCGGCCAGCGGGGCGAGGACGACAAGGACCACTACGCGAACAAGCGACTCAAGCTCGCGGGCGACCTCATGGAGGACCTCTTCCGCGTCGCCTTCACGATGCTCCTCAAGGACCTCAAGTACCAGCTGGAGCGGTCCTTCGCGCGGAAGAAGGACCTCCGGATCGCTTCGGCGATCCGGCCGGACCTGCTGACCCAGCGGCTGGTCCATGCGCTCGCCACGGGCAACTGGGTCGGCGGCCGCGCCGGCGTGAGCCAGCTGCTGGACCGCACCAGCCACATGTCCACGATCTCGCACCTGCGCCGCGTGACGAGTCCGCTCACGCGGAGCCAGCCGCACTTCGAGGCGCGCGACCTGCATCCGACCCAGTGGGGACGGCTCTGCCCGAACGAAACGCCCGAGGGCCAGAACTGCGGCCTCGTGAAGAACTACGCGCTGTGCGTCGATGTCTCCGAGGGCGCGGACGAGGAAGAGGTCGCCCTGATCCTGCGCGACCTCAATACCCGCGAGATCGGTCCCGAGGTCTTCCAGGAGGCGGCGGCGCCCAAGGGCAAGCGGGCCGCCCGGGTCTACGTCAACGGGAACCTGATCGGCCTCCACTCCAACCCCGGCGAGCTGGTCCAGGAGATCCGGGAGCGCCGCCGGTCCGGCACGCTCTCGCCGACCCTGGGCGACCGGATCTACGAGATCAACGTCCGCAGCGACCAGCGGATGAACGAGGTCATCGTGCACTGCGACTCGGGCCGCCTGCGCCGGCCGCTGATCGGCGTCAAGGACGCCACGCCGCGGGTCACGCGGTCCGACCTCGACGAGCTCGCGCGCGGTACCCTCTCCTACACGGACCTCATCCGGCAGGGGAAGGTCGAGTGGCTCGACGCCGAAGAGGAGGAGGATACCCTCATCGGGGTCGACGCGTTCCAGCCGCCCGAGCGCTGCCCCAGCTGTGAGAAGGCGCTCTCCCGCAGCGATATCCGATGGGTCTCCGCCGGCGAGAAGAAGGAGGCGGCGGACGTCGAGTGCGGCCGTTGCCACCACGTGTTCACGACCCCGTCCCTGCTCCGCAAGGAGCACACCCATCTCGAGATCGACCCCAACCTGATCCTCGGCGTCTGCACCGGCCTGATCCCCTATGCCGAGCACAACTCGACGCCGCGGAACACGATGGGCTCCGGCATGGCCAAGCAGGCGCTCGGCGTGGAGTCGGTGAACTATCGCCGCCGGCCCGACACGCGGGGCCATCTGCTCCACTATCCCGAGGCCCCGCTCTTGCGCACCCAGACGATGCGCTACGTCCAGTTCACCGAGCGACCGGCCGGCCAGAACTTCGTCGTGGCCGTGCTGACGCACGAGGGCTACAACATGCAGGATGCCCTCGTCTTCTCGCAGGCCGCCATCGACCGGGGCCTGGGCCGGTCCTCGTTCTTCCGGACCTACCGCGGCGAGGAGCGAAAGTACCCGGGGGGTCAGGAGGACCGCTTCGAGATCCCGCGCCCCGACGTGGCCGGGGCCCGGGTGGACACCGCCTACCGGAACCTGGGCGAGGACGGTCTCATCTACCCGGAGCTCGAGGTCACCGAGAGCGACGTGCTGGTCGGCAAGACCTCGCCGCCGCGGTTCCTCGAAGAGAAGACGGACCTGCTGACGCCGCAGAAGCGACGCGAGACCTCCGTCACGGTCCGCGCCGGCGAGTCCGGCTGGGTGGACAGCGTCATCCTGACCGAGGGGGAGAACATCTCGAAGCTGGTCAAGGTCAAGGTCCGCAACCAGCGGGTTCCCGAGCTCGGCGACAAGTTCGCCTCTCGGCATGGCCAGAAGGGCGTCGTGGGCCTCATCGTGCCCCAGGAGAACATGCCCTACACCCGGGACGGCATCACGCCGGACCTGATCGTCAACCCGCATGCGATCCCGTCGCGGATGACGGTCGCCCACGTGCTCGAGATGCTGGGCGGCAAGGTCGGCTCGCTCGAGGGCCGGTACATCGATGGAACGCCGTTCTCCGGCGAGCGCGAGGAGGCGCTGCGGGAATCGCTCAAGTCGCTCGGCTTCCACCCGTCCGGCCGGGAGACCTTCTACGACGGCGTCACGGGCCGGCGGCTGGACGGCGAGGTCTTCGTCGGCGTGATCTACTACCAGAAGCTCCACCACATGGTCGCGGGCAAGATGCACATGCGCTCCCGCGGACCGGTGCAGATCCTGACCCGTCAGCCGACGGAGGGACGGTCCCGCCAGGGCGGTCTGCGGTTCGGTGAGATGGAACGCGATTGTCTCATCGGCCACGGCGTGGCGATGGTCATCAAGGACCGGTTGCTCGACGAGTCGGACGGCACGATCCAGTACGTCTGCGGCAACACCGAGTGTGGCCACATCGCCATCCCGGACGCGCGCACCGGCTCGCTGCGCTGCCCGAGCTGCGGCAACACCTCGTCGATCTATCCGGTCGAGATGAGCTACTCGTTCAAGCTACTCCTGGAGGAGCTGATCAGCCTTGGCGTGATCATGCGGCTCCAGCTGGAGGACATGCGGTAGGAGGGTCGACGATGGCGCAGGGATTGTCCAAGCGGATCAAGAGCCTCCAGTTCGCCTTCCTCTCGCCGGACGAGATCCGGCGGATGAACGCGGTCAAGGTCATCACGGCCGACACCTACGACGACGATGGCTACCCGATCGAGATGGGGCTCATGGACCTCCACCTCGGCGTCATCGAGCCCAACCTCCGCTGCCGGACCTGCGGCGGCCGGGTCAACGAGTGTCCGGGCCACTTCGGGATCATCGAGCTCGCGATGCCGGTGATCCACGTCGGCTACGCGAAGGAGATCAAGCGGCTCCTGCAGCTCACCTGCCGGGCCTGCGGCCGGCTCCTGCCGGACGCGCCCAGCGGCAGCCGGGCCGAGGTCGCCCTCGAGGGCGACGACGGGCCCGCGACGCCGAGCCCCCGCGAGGGGAAGGAGGAGCGGTCCTGCCCGCACTGCCACGAGGTGCAGCAGCGCATCGTCCTCGACAAGCCCACCACCTTCCGCGAGAACGGGCACAAGATCACCCCGAAGGAGGTCCGCGCCCGTCTCGAACGGATCCCGGACGACGACGTCCGCGCCCTGGGACTCAACCCGAAGGCCGGCCGCCCCGAGTGGATGGTCCTCACCGTCCTGCCGGTGCCGCCGGTCCAGGTGCGGCCGTCGATCACGCTGGAGAGCGGAGAACGCAGCGAGGACGACCTCACGCACAAGCTGGTCGACGTGCTCCGGATCAACCAGCGTCTCCGCGAGAACCGCGACATGGGAGCCCCCCAGCTCGTGGTCGAGGACCTCTGGGAGCTCCTCCAGTACCACGTCACGACGTACTTCGACAACCAGACGAGCGGCATCCCGCCGGCTCGGCACCGCTCGGGGCGCCCGCTCAAGACGCTCGCCCAGCGGCTCAAGGGCAAGGACGGCCGGTTCCGGTCCAACCTGTCGGGAAAGCGGGTGAACTTCTCCGCCCGGACGGTGATCTCGCCGGACCCGATGCTCTCGATCAACGAGGTCGGGATCCCCGTCGAGGTCGGACGGGCGCTCACGGTGCCGCTCGAGGTCACGCCCTACAACGCCGATGTCGCGAAGGCGCTCGTGAAGCGCGGACCGACCCCGGCGGACCAGGACGGTCTCTACCAGTGCGGCGTGAACTACCTGATCCGCGAGGACGGCCAGCGGATCAAGGTCATGGACAAGAACGCCGAGGCCTGCGCCGAGCTCGTGACGCCGGGCTGCGTCGTCGAGCGTCAGCTCATCAACGGCGACATCGTGCTGTTCAACCGGCAGCCCTCCCTCCACCGGATGAGCATGATGGCGCACTTCGTGCGCATCCTGCCGCACAAGACCTTCCGCTTCAACCTCTGCGACTGCCCGCCGTACAACGCCGACTTCGATGGCGACGAGATGAACCTCCACGTGCTCCAGAGCCAGGAGGCCCGCGCCGAGGCGAAGGTCCTGATGAAGGTCGAGGAGCACATCCTCTCGCCCCGCTACGGCGGGCCGATCATCGGCATGCTGCACGACCACATCACCGGGATGTTCCTCCTCACGTACCAGAACCCGCGCTTCAACCGTGCCGAGGTCACCTACATGCTGTCCCGGATCAACATGCCGGTGCCGCCGCCGGCGGGCAGCGACAAGGACCGCGGCGAGTTCTGGCTTGGAAAGCAGCTGTTCTCGCTCCTCCTTCCCAAGGAGCTCACGATCGAGTACCGGGCGAACATCTGGAACAAGTGCACCGATGCGCCGCTCCACTGTCCCCACGACGCCTGGGTCGTGGTCGAGAAGGGCGAGCTCAAGGCCGGGGCCATCGACAAGAAGTCCGTGGCCTACGAGAAGGGCGCGCTCCTCGACGCCATCGCGCGGAACTACGGAGTGGGCCGGGCCCGGCAGTTCCTGGACGAGGCGAGCCGACTTGCGATCGCGACCATCGACCTCCGGGGCCTGTCGACGGGCATCGACGACGAGGACGTTCCCCGGGCGGCGCGCAAGGAGATCGATGACGTGCTCACGGCAGCGCGTCTCAAGGTCAACGAGCTCGTCGACCAGTATCGCAAGGGCGAGCTCGAGCAGATGCCGGGCCGCTCCCTCGAGGAGACGCTCGAAGTACTGGTCCGTCGCGAGCTGGGCCGGGCGCGGGACGATGCCGGCGAGATCGCCGGCCGCCAGCTGGGCCTCGAGAACCCGGCGGTCATTCTCGCACGCTCCGGGGCCCGGGGCTCGATGCTGAACCTGACCCAGATGGCCGGCGCCGTCGGGCAGCAGTCGGTCCGGGGGGAGCGGCTCCTGCGCGGCTACTTCAACCGGACGCTCCCGCACTTCGGCCGCGGAGACCTCGGCGCGGATGCGCGGGGCTTCGTCTCGTCGAGCTACAAGCGCGGCCTGGCGCCGACGGAGTACTTCTTCCACTCCATGGGAGGCCGCGAGGGTCTCGTCGACACGGCCGTACGGACCAGCCGGTCCGGCTACATGCAGCGGCGGCTCATCAACGCCCTCGAGGACCTCCATGTCGACGAGGACCGGACGGTCCGCAACACGGCCGGCACGATCATCGAGTACAAGTACGGCGAGGACGGCATCGACCCGACCCGCTCCTACGGGGGTCTGGCCGTCGCCCTGGACGAGATTGTGACGATGGCGCTCGGCCGACGGCTCCGGCCCTCCTCGGAGGACAAGCCGGAGGGGGGCGCCGGCACGCCGCCGGTCACCGAAGAGGAGATGGACCTCCTCGCGGAGGCCCAGCTCGAAGAGGAAGGCGAAGAGGAGGAGGCCGAAGAGGTCCCGTCGCCGGAGGAAGGCCCGGGCTTCGAGGGCGAGTGACGATGCCGAAGGACGAGAAGAAGCCGGTCTCGAAGCTCGCGACCCAGATCGCCGAGTACGCCGAGGCCGACGGCGTCGTCTTCCCGCCGCTCGTGCTCCAGGCCCTCCACGAGAAGCTGCAGAACCTCCGGCTCGAGCCGCCGGAGGTCAAGCGGGTCGTCCACGACGTCGCGGCCCGGTTCGGCCGCGCGCGCGTCGACCCCCACGAATCGGTTGGCATCATCGCCGCCCAGTCGATCGGGGAGCCGGGCACGCAGATGACGCTGCGAACGTTCCACTACGCCGGCGTCGCCGAGATGAACGTCACCCTGGGACTCCCGCGCCTGATCGAGCTCGTGGACGCCCGCCGCGTCCCCTCGACGCCGATGATGACCGTCTACGTCGAGCGGAAGCACCGCACCGACCGCGCGGCGGTCGAGAAGATCGCGCTCCAGATCGAGGTCTCGACCATCCCGGACGTGGCCGCCATCGGCACCGTCGTCGAGGACCTCAAGGTCGTGATCACGCCCCAGCTGAGCCTGATGCACAGCCGCGGGGTGAAGCGCGGCGACATCGAGCGGGCGCTCCAGGAGGGGATCGACCCCCGCAAGTTCAAGGTCGCAGACGGCGCCGGCTCCGGGGAGAGCCGGCCGTTCGAGATCTTCCTCGCCGAGGCCCCGGCCCCGGCACCGGGCAAGGCCAAGAAGGAGGAACCGGACGAGGACATGCCGTTCAAGCGGCTGCTCGCCGCCAGCGAGGCGGCGAAGGCGATCCGGATCAAGGGGCTCACCGGCATCCAGCGGGCGCTGATCAAGAAGGAGAAGGACGAGTACGTGATCTACACCGAAGGGTCGAACCTCGAGGACGTCCTCGAGATCGAGGGGGTGGACGGCGACCGCACGACCACGAACTCGATCTTCGAGATCTACAAGGTCTTCGGCATCGAGGCGGCCCGGGCGGCCCTCATCCAGGAGACGTCCCGCACGCTGGCCGAGCAGGGTCTCACGGTCGATATCCGGCACCTGATGCTGGTCGCCGATGTCATGACGAACGAGGGCGACATCCGCGCGATCGGTCGGCACGGGATCTCGGGCAAGAAGACGAGCGTGCTCGCCCGGGCCGCCTTCGAGATCACCGCCGCCCACCTGCTCCGGGCGGCGATCACCGGGGAGGCGGACGAGCTCAAGGGCGTCGCGGAGAACATCATCGTCGGCCAGCCGATCACGCTCGGCACCGGCGCGGTGAACCTGGTCTACCGGCCGACGGTGGCGCCGAAGACGCCGCCGCAGGCCGTGGAGCCGCCGGCGCCCATCGAGGCGGCCGACGAGGACGAGCCGCTGGTGCCGGAGGGTTGAGTCGATGGACCTCGGACACGCGCTCAAGGTGGCGCTGCAGACCGGCAAGGTACGGATCGGCGTGAGCGAGACGATCGACGCCGCGAAGACGAAGCACGCGCGCCTCGTCATCGCCTCGACGAGCTGCCCGTACGAGCCGTTCCTCCGCGAGGCCCGGTTCGAGCGGGTGCCGGTCTACCACTACCCCGGCACGAGCGTCGAGCTCGGCGCCGCTTGCGGGAAGCCGTTCCCGATCAGCGCGCTCGCGATCCTGGACCCGGGCTCGTCGGCGATCCTGTCGCTCGAGACCGGGTAGGCTTCCGTCCGCCGTCCGGAACCCGTTCCATGACCGAGATCAGCTTCGACACCGAGACGCTGGGACTCATCCGGCTGTTCGAGGAACGGACCGGGGCCCGGGTGAAGGACTGCCTGCACGCCGAGGACAAGATCGTCTTCCTGGTGTATCCGGGCGAGATCCCGAAGGCGGTCGGACCCGGCGGCGCCGTCGTGGACCGGCTCAAGGACCAGACGCATCGCGAGATCCAGGTGGTCGAGTACTCGGACGACGCGGAGACGCTCGCCCGGAACGTCTTCTACCCGTTCGGCCCGCTCAAGGTCGAGTTCACGTCGAAGGGCAAGGGCCGGCACGTGACCGTCACCGTGGACCCGGCCTGGAAGGCCCGGGCCATCGGCAAGGCCGGGAAGAACCTCAAGATCGCCCGCGCCGTGCTGATGCGCCACTCCGACATCGTCTCGGTGAGCGTCGCCTAACCCGTCGCCGGCCCGTCCCCTCAACGTTGAAATCCCGGAACCGGTCCGGCCCCGCGAGGGACGACGGGTGGCCGGCAACCGGATCGCGGCGGTGCTGTTCGACCTCGGCGGCACGCTGGTCGACACGCGGGACTTCCCGGCCCTCGAGGAGATCGCCCACCGGGCCGGGCTGCACGTCGACGCCGACGTGCTCGCCCACTGGGCCTCCGAGATGCGGGCCGAGAACGACCGCCAGGGCGATGCCTGGTCGCTCGAAGAGTACTGGCGACGGGTGTTCGAGGGCGCGGCCGGCACGACGCTACCGGCCCCGCAGTGGGCGACGCTCTTCCAGGGCCTGTCGGCCCACGAGTTCCCGGCGCATCTCTACTCGGATGTCCGGCTCTGCCTGGACGAGCTCAAGGACCAGCGGCTCAGGCTGGGCGTCCTGGCGAACCATGTCTCGGAGCCGGCCGCCCGGGAGGTCCTGGGCCGGGCCGGCGTGCTCGGCTTCTTCGAGACAGTGGTCGCCTCCGGCACCGAACGCGTAGCGAAGCCGGACCCCCGGATCTTCCAGCGGGGCGTCGACCGCCTCCGGGTCCCGCCGGCGGAAACGCTCTATGTCGGCGATCAGCCGAACACGGACGTCCGGGCGGCGGAGCGTGCCGGCCTCCACGGGCTCTGGCTCCATCGGGATGGTACCGGCTTCGGCGACGACCCGCCCGAGATCACGTCGCTCGCGGAGGTCCCGATCTGGATCACGCAGTTCGAGGTCTCGGGCCGTGGGTTCGCGCCGTCGCCGCCGGACGATGGCGGGGAGACGCTCGGCGGAACTCCGCAGCGGCCTCGGCGGCGTATGGGTTAAATAGAGCCCCCGACTCACAACGGCGCTCCGCCGGTCTCCGAACGGGGACCGACGAGGCGACGCTCCCACGGCGCGCCGGGGACCCATGATCCGAGCGCTCCAGGGAACGTCACAGATGGCCCCACGGGGCGTGGAGCCCCGAGAACCCCTCCCTGGAGACGGGGAGTGACCTCTCGGGACTGACGAGGGAAGTAGAGTAGAGTTCGCTTAGATGAGTTGAGCTCGTCCACGGACGAGCTCGGCAAAAGAGCAAATTCCCGCAGTCAGAGAAGATTCGGTTTCCTTGACCGTCATACTAACCCATACAATGAAATCCGGTTGATCCTGCCGGCGGGCACCGCTATTGGAGTTCGCTTAAGCCATGCGAGTCGAGAGGGGTAAGCCCTCGGCGCACTGCTCAGTAACACGCGGACAATCTGCCCTCGAGACGGGGATAATCCCGGGAAACTGGGAATAATACCCGATAGGCCTGAGATGATGGAAGGCTCTCAGGTTCAAACCCTGCGGGGCTCGAGGATGGGTCTGCGGCCTATCAGGTCGTAGGGGGTTTCACAGACCCCCTAGCCGAAGACGGGTACGGGCTTTGGGAGAAGTCGCCCGGAGATGGATTCTGAGACACGAATCCAGGTCCTACGGGACGCAGCAGGCGCGAAACCTCCACAATGTGGGAAACCACGATGGGGGAACTCCAAGTGCCTACACTGTGTGTAGGCTGTTCTCGAGCCTAAAAAGCTCGAGAAGTAAGGGCCGGGTAAGACGGGTGCCAGCCGCCGCGGTAATACCCGCGGCCCGAGTGGTGCTCATTATTATTGAGTCTAAAGCGTTCGTAGCTGGCCGGGCAAATCTCCGGGTAAATCGGGCCGCTCAACGGTCCGAATTCCAGAGACACTGCCCGGCTTGGGATCGGGAGAGGGAGGAGGTACTCCCTGGGTAGGGGTAAAATCCTGTAATCCGGGGGGGACCACCAGTGGCGAAGGCGTCCTCCTAGAACGAGTCCGACAGTGAGGGACGAAGCCCTAGGGCGCAAACGGGATTAGATACCCCGGTAGTCTAGGGTGTAAACGCTGCCGACTTGGTGTTGGGGGTCCTGCGTGGGCTCCCAGTGCCGGAGTGAAGATGTTAAGTCGGCCACTTGGGGAGTACGGTCGCAAGACTGAAACTTAAAGGAATTGGCGGGAGAGCACCGCAACGGGAGGAGCGTGCGGTTCAATTGGATTCAACGCCGGAAAACTCACCGGGGGCGACGGAGGGATGAAAGCCAGGCTGAAGACCTTGCCCGATTCTCCGAGAGGTGGTGCATGGCCGTCGTCAGTTCGTACCGTAAGGCGTTCTGTTAAGTCAGATAACGAACGAGACCCTCGCCCTCAGTCGCGATTTC